>NZ_JBHUZJ010000074.1:0-48258 GCF_042667685.1 Streptomyces sp. NPDC057302
GTCCGGGCCCTGCCCCCTGCTGTGCCGCCCTGTGGCGGCGGTGCGTCAGCTCTGTGCGGTGTCGTCGTCCGTCTGCCCGGCGCCGTCGGCCGTGCCCTCGGCTGCGCCTGCCTTCTCGCGCATCTTGCGCACCAGCTCCGCCTTCTGGTCGGCGGCACCCTGGCGGTCGAGGTTGCGGTGCGGGCCGTTGTTCTGCCGTTCGGCGCGCGACAGCTTCTTGCGCTGGCCGCCGCCCTGGCCCACGGGGTTGTTGATGTTCTTGCTCACGGGTTCTCCCGAAATGATGTGAAGTGATCTACGGATTCATCGGCGGTGGGGGACGGGCGCGGCGACGTCGAAGGACGTCAGCAGGAGCCCGTCACGCTCTCACTCGTAAATCGGCCTCTGGAAGAACATGACCAAGACGGTACCCCCTTCCATCAGCCGCGCACACCACGTTTCCACCGCTCCGGCGCCGACCGGGCCCCGGTCGGCGGGTCGGCGCTGAGCAGTAGGCGGCTCCGCACGAGCTTCGCGCCAACATATTGCACCCTTGGTGCAATCAGTCCATACTCCTTCCGCGCCCAGCTATTTGCACTACGGGTGCCAATAGTTCTGCGATCTTGCCCTTTCAGCGGTTCCCCATCGAGGAAGCAAGGAAGGCAGAGACATCCATGCTTGTGACGACAAGGAAGTCGATCACCGCGCTGATCGCCGCCACAGCCGCCCTGGCCCTGGCCGGCCCGGGTTCCGCGACCGCCATGCGGTCAGGGAGCGCCCAGCCACAGGCGGCACCCGCGGCCCAGGCCGGTCCGCTCGTGTCCAGTGACTGGCCCGGTTTCGGACACGACAAGGCCAACACGCGCAGCGCCGACGAGTGGCTGCTCGATGCGGGGAATGCCAAGAACCTGGCCGAGAAGTGGAGCGCTCCCGGGGCAGCGGTCACCAGTACGCCCGCCGTGGTCGACGACGTCGTGTACTACTCGGACTTCGCGGGCAACCTCACCGCACGCAAGGCCAAGTCGGGCGCCTCGATCTGGCAGACCAAGCTGAATCCCGCCCAGCTGCCCGGCTCCCCGGCGGTGGTGGGCGACACGGTCTACAGCGCCGGGTACGGCGGCATGGTCTATGCCGTCGACAAGAAGACCGGTGCCAAGAAGTGGGGCGTCGGCATCGAGTCGACGCCGAACGCTCTGATCTGGTCCTCCCCGGTCGTCGCGGGCGACACGCTGATCATCGGCAGTGCCTCGTTCCAGGTCTTCAGCCCGGCCAGTCCGCCGTTCCAGGGCAGTGTGGTCGGCCTGGACATCGCCACGGGCGCGGTGAAGTGGCGTACGCCCGTGTGCACAGGGGACTGCACGGGGGTCTCGGTGTGGTCCTCCGCCGCCGTCGACACGAAGCTCGGACTCGCCTACATCGGCACGGGCCAGGCCTACAGCCGTCCGGCCGGGCCGATGTCGGACTCACTGGTGGCCATCGACTACCGCACCGGGAAGATCGCCTGGCATCACCAGTACACCGCCGACGACGTCTTCTCCGACGCCGCGCCCTTCGGGAAGGACGCCGACCTGGGCGCCGCCCCGAACCTGTTCACGGTGAACGGCCGGCGCGTCGTGGGCTGCGGGGACAAGGGCGGCTCCTACAAGGCGTTCGACGCCAAGACCGGTGAGCCGGTGTGGTCCAGGAAGCTGGTGGAGGGCACCCAGCTGGGCGGCATCGAGCACACCACCGCCTACGCCGACAACACGATCTACGCCGTCGGCAACACCGAGGCCACCGCGACCAGCCGCGCCGACGCCCGGCCCACCGCGTCCACGCTGTTCGCCCTGAACGCCACCACCGGCGCCACCAAGTGGCAGACCGACCTGCCCGAAGGCGGCTTCGGCGGCGTCGCCGTCGCCAACGGGGTGCTGTACTTCACCACTTGGGAGGGCACGCTGCGCGCCCACAGCGCGGCGACCGGACGCACGCTGCTGACCAAGTACATCGGCACCCCCGACGGCGCCACGATCATCGAGAAGGGCGCCGCGAGCGGCCCCACCGTCTCGGGCGGCCGGGTGTACGTCGGCTACGGATGGACCTGGGGGGCCGCCGCCCCCGGCGGGATCCGTTCGCTGGGCCTGTACTGACCGGTCCTCTGCCTCGACCTGACGGCCGCGGAGCGCCGGGCCGCCTGTACGGGGGCAGGCGGCCCGGCCCCCTCACCTGGGCAATCGGCACCATCACCTGTGGGTGGTGATCGGCACCTTCACCTGTGGGTGATCGGCACCTTCACCTGGCAAGGAGCACGTATGGCCACGACCGCACCACCGACGCACGAGGCCCCGGAGGCCGCACTGCCCCTGGAGCCCTTCGCCCGCGGACTCCACTTCCCCACCAGCATCACCTTCGACGCGCAAGGGCAGTTGTACGTCGCCGAGTCGGGGCTGCCGTTCGGCGGCGCACCGGCCGGCGGCCGCATCTGGCGGATCGGCACGGACTGCCGGGACCTGCTCGCCGAGGGACTGCGTACGCCGGTGACCGGCCTCACCTGCCACGACGGCGCCCTGTACGTCTCCGAGGGCGGCCAGCCCGGTCGGATCCTGCGGCTCGGCCTGGACGGCGGCCCGCCGGCGGTCGTCCTCGACAACCTGCCGGGCGGCGGCAACTACCAGACCAACATGACCGCCTTCGGCCCGGACGGCAGGCTCTACTTCAGCCAGGGCGCGGCCACCAACACCTCGGTCCTCGGCCTCGATGCCCTGGACATCGGCTGGCTGAAAAAGATCCCCCACCCGATCGACGTGCCCGGCCTGGAGATCGAGCTGACCGGGGTGCGGGCCCGCACCGGCAATCCCCTTCACCCCGGTACGAGCGCGGTCACCGGCCCGTTCGCCCAGTTCAACACCGCCCACCCGGCCGGAACCCGCATTCGGGCAGAGCTGCCGTGCACCTCGGCGGTGATGAGCTGCGCGAAGGACGGCAGCGACCTGAAGCTGGTGGCCTGGGGGCTGCGCAACGCCTTCGGGCTGCTCTTCCTGCCCGACGGGCGACTGCTGGCCACCGACCAGGGCGCGGACGACCGCGGCAGCCGCCCCGTCGGCGGCGTCCCGGAGCTGTTGTTCGAGGTGCGCGAGGGCGCCTGGTACGGCTGGCCCGACTTCATCGGCGGCGTCCCCGTCCATGACCCCCGCTTCGCCCCCGAACAGGGTGAGGCCCCCGGCTTCGTTCTCGCCAACCACGATGAACTGCCCACGCCGCAAACGCCGCTGGTGTCCTTCGAGCCGCATGTGTCCGCGGTGAAAATGGACCACACACCGGAGGGACGGATCCTGGTGGCGCTGTTCGGCGACGAAATACCCATGACCGCACCGTCGGGACCACGCGTCGGCAGAAGCTTGGCGCTCCTCGACCCCGCCGACTGGAGCAGCACCCCCCTCACCTGCCCGCTGAAACGCCCCATCGACGTCCGCTTCGGCCCCGACGGATACCTCTATGCCCTGGATTTCGGCCACTTCGAGCCGGGCAAGGGCACCATGGACGCCGCCGCGGGCAGCGGTGCGATATGGCGGATGCCCTGGTGAGCGCCTCGCTCGCGGCACGCTTCAGCGTCTCCTACGGCTACGACGTGCACTTCACCCCCGATGCTCTCCACCTGGAGGACGCCACCCTCGCCGCGACCCTGCGCGACGACGGCGGCGGACGGCTGCTGGCGGTGCTGGATGCCGGACTGCTCGCCGCACAGCCCGATCTGCCCGACCGGCTGGCCGCCTACGGCAAACGGCATTTTGAGGACCTGGAGTTCGTCGGAGATCCGATCGTCCTGCCCGCCGGGGAGCGGGTCAAGGACGGCATGGGGCACGGGGCCCCGATCCGTGCGGCCATCGCCGAGCACCACCTGGACCGGCACGCTCATGTGCTGGCCATCGGCGGCGGCGCCGTGCTGGACGCCGCTGGGTTCGCCGCGGCGACCGCGCACCGCGGGGTCCGCCTGATCCGCATGCCGAGCACGGTCCTCGCGCAGGCGGACGCCGGAATCGGCGTGAAGAACGGGGTCAACGCCTGCGGGCAGAAGAACTTCATCGGCACCTTCGCCCCGCCACGGGGCGTCATCAACGACGCCAGCCTGCTGGCCACCGTCTCGGACAGGGACTGGCGTGCGGGCATGAGCGAGGCGGTGAAGGTCGCCGCACTCAAGGACGTGGGGTTCTTCACCCAACTCGAGGCCGACGCACCTGCGTTGGCCGCCCGGGACAGTGCGGCGATGCACCGCCTCATCCGGCGCTGCGCCCAGCTGCACCTGCAGCACATCACCGGCGCCGGTGACCCCTTCGAGACCGGATCGGGCCGCCCGCTGGATTTCGGCCACTGGGCGGCCCACAAACTGGAGCAGCTCAGCGGATTCAGGCTGCGCCACGGTGAGGCGGTCGCCCTCGGGATCGCCGTCGACACCACCTACGCCCGCTACACCGGCCTGCTGCGCAAGAGCGCCTGGGAACGCGTGATGTCGCTGCTCGCGGCGCTCGGTTCACGCACGCCCGTGCCGGAGCTGGCCGACCCCCGCGTCCTGGACGGACTGGGCGAGTTCGCCGAACACATCGGCGGGCCGCTCACCTTGACCACGCTCACCGCGCTTGGCCAGGGCATCGACCTGCGCGACATCGATCGCGCGGCGATGACGGCCAGCGTCCACCACGTCGACCGCTGGACCCGAGCGGCACGGTGACCCCTCACACCGCAAGACGCCCGGCACGGACAGACAAGAGCAGACAAGAAAGGAAGGGCCATGGCGATCCATCGCGCGTTGCATCTCGCCCTGCTCCCGGAGGCCGCCCACGAGCGGCACGGAGACCACGATGCGCTGGTGTACGAAGGCCGGGTGCACCGCTTCGCACAACTGCAGGAGCAAGCGGCGAGGGTCGGCGGCGCGCTGAGCCGGCTCGGCGTCCGACCCGGCGACCGGGTCGTGGTGCTGATGGCGAACCGGCCCGAGGTGTCCGTCGCCTACAACGCGATCTGGCGGGCCGGCGCCGTGGTCACCCCGGTCATGTTCCTGGTGAGCCCGGCCGAACTCACGCACATCCTGACCGACTCCGGGGCCCGCGCGATCGTCACCGTCACGGGGCTGCTGGCCACCGTCGCCGCAGCCGCGGCCGACGCCCCCGATCTGCGCCACGTCATCCTGGCGGACGACTCTCTTGACGACGAGGCGGCAGCCCGCCTGCCGCAGGCCCTGGCCGTCTCCACCATCCCCGAGTTGGAAACCGCCGACGCCGCCGGGATCGTCTCCCGGGCGCACGAAGAGCTGGCCGCCCTGCTCTACACCGGTGGCACCACCGGCCGCGCCAAGGGCGTCATGCTCAGCCACCGCAACCTGTACGCCTGCTCACTCGCCGCATACCAGGCGGGCGAGGAACCCGGCCTCACCGATCAGATCAACCGCACCCTCATCCCGGTGCCCCTGTCCCACGCCTACGGACTGATCGTGACGCTGGCCGGCTGGCAGGCCCCGCATCCCCAACTCGGCGTGCTACAACGCTGGTTCGACCCTGCCGAGTGGCTCACGCTCGCAGAGGAGCACCGCATCCAGCGCACCACCCTGGTCCCCAGCATGCTCCAGATGCTGCTCGGCCAGCCCCTGGAGAACGCCGACCTGTCCGAGCTTCGCCTGGTCAACAGCGGCGGCGCTCCGCTGCCGTACGAGACCCGGCTCGCCTGGCAGGAACGTCTGCCCCACAGCCGCATCCTGGAGGGCTACGGGCTCACCGAATCCGGCTCGGTCGTCTCCGCCACCCGGCCCGGCCACATCCGAGCGGACTCCGTGGGCCGGCCGCTGCCCGGGTACGCCGTCGAGATCCACGACGACGCGGGCCACGCCCTGCCCGCAGGGAGCGACGGGGAGATCTGCGTACGCTCCGCCGGTGTCATGGGGGGCTACTGGCACTCCCCCACCCTCACCGCCCAGACGCTGCGCGACGGCTGGCTGCACACCGGCGACATCGGCCACCTCGACAGCGACGGCTTCCTCTACGTCGTCGACCGCAAGAAGGACCTCATCCTGCGCGGCGGCTTCAACGTCTACCCCCGCGACATCGAAGACACCCTCATGACCCACCCGCACGTCGCCCAGGCCGGTGTGGTCGGGCGCCCCGATCCGCGCCTGGGCGAAGAGGTCGTCGCCTTCGTCGCCCTGCACCCCGGCCACCAGACGCAGCCCGCGGAATTGATCGCCTACGCGCGCGACCATCTCGCGGCCCACAAATACCCGCGCGACATCTACGTACTCGGCCAACTCCCCCTGACCAGCGTCGGAAAGCTCGACCGCAAAGCCCTGCGCGCCCACACCGCGCCGGACCGCGCACCCCGGGCAGACCTCGCCGCACCTCCGCGGCTCGAGCACCCCTGACACGCCCCGGCCACCGCGCTTCCCGCAGCCTCCGGCGCGGCGCACCTGCGTGCTCGCCCCGACCCGCGCATCCCCATGCCCTCTCGACCTCTCGAGCCGAGCACCGGAGGCGTCATCATGAACAAGCCACGGCCCACCACGACGCGCATGACCGGCTGGCGCACCACATGGGCGCTCATGGCCTTCATTCTGGTGAACTTCGCCGACAAGACCGTACTGGGGCTGTCCGCGCAGCCCATCATGGACGACCTGCACCTGACCCGACAGGAGTTCGGCGCCGCCTCGGCGGCCTTCTTCACCCTGTTCAGCCTGGCCGCACTGGGTGTCTCCTTCCTGACCCGCAAGGTGCGCACCTCGGTGCTGCTGCTTGCCATGGCCGTGCTGTGGTCGGCCGCGCAACTGCCCATGCTCTGGCCGGCGGCCGGCTTCACCACCCTGCTCCTGACCCGGGTCCTGCTGGGGGCGGCCGAGGGCCCCGCCACTCCGGTGGCCATGCACCATCTGCACGGCTGGTTCGCACAGGAAGAGCGCACCCTGCCCACCGCCGTCGTGCTCACCGGCGCGGCCGCCGGTGTGGCCGTCGCGGCTCCCGTACTCACCCTGGTCATC
This sequence comes from Streptomyces sp. NPDC057302, assembly GCF_042667685.1. NCBI lineage: Bacteria > Bacillati > Actinomycetota > Actinomycetes > Kitasatosporales > Streptomycetaceae > Streptomyces > Streptomyces sp. NPDC057302. The sequence goes on from NZ_JBHUZJ010000074.1 coordinate 6,974, forward strand.
GCGCACTTCGGATGGCGGTGGGCCTTCGGCGTGGTGGGCCTGGTGGGTCTGGTCTGGGCCGCGTACTGGATGCCGCGCGGTACCGAAGGTCCCCACGCCGTGCCCACCACCGCCGAGTCCACCACCGACCAGCCGCAGACGGTGCCCTACCGACGGATCCTGTTCACGGGCACCTTCGCCACGGTCGCGTTCGGTGCGTTCGCCGCGTACTGGATACTCAGCTCCAGCCTGACCTGGATCCCCGACTACCTCACCGAGGTCGCAGGCCTGTCCCTGCAGCAGGCCGGAATCCTCGTCACCGCAGGCGCCCTGGCCGGCGGCATCGTGCTGCTCTCGCACGGCCTGTACGTACGGCGCAGGACGACCCCCGGCGCCGGCTGGGGCGGCGGCGTGGCGCTGTGTGTCACCGCGGTCGCCGTCGCCCTCTTCGCCCTCACCGACATTCTGTGGGTCAAGGTCGTGCTGATGCTGGGGCCCATGGCCTTCGCCAACATCATCATGACCGTCGCGCAGACCGCCTGCTCACGCATCGCCCCAACCGCCCAGCGGGGCGTGGTCCTCGGCATCCTGGCGGGAGTCTTCGCCCTGGCCGGGATCCTGGCCCCATGGAGCATCGGCCGCATCGTCGACACCGCCGACACCGTGGCCGACGGCTACCGGACGGCCTTCCTGGCCACCGCCGCACTGACCGCCGCAGCCGGCTTGCTGGCCACCTGCTTCCTGCGCCCCGAAAGGGACGCCCGACGCCTGCAGACCGCCACGACGGCGGGACGGCCTGAGACGGTGTCCCCATGACGAAGCGACCGGCCACCTCCCAGCACACGACCCACGACGCCGGGGACACCAGCCGAGTACCACAGGGGACGAGCCCAGCCGCCGCCCAAACCTCGCCGGAGCAGCCGACGGACGGTCGTGCGGCCCGCTCCCGGCGGACCCGTCTGGCCATCATCGACGCCATCCGCGCGCTGAACACCGAGGGGGATCTGCGGCCGACGGCGCCCCGCATCGCCAAACAGGCCGGGGTGTCCTTGCGTACCGTCTGGCAGCACTTCGAGGACATGGAGAGCCTGCTCGCCCACGCCGGTCGGCGAGACGTCGAGATCCTGCTCTCCCTCATCGAACCCATCGAGCCGGAGGGGCCGCTGACCGAGCGGATCGAGGCGTTCGCCGCGCAACGCGCACGCGTGCTGGAGACCATGGCCCCGAGCTGGCGGGCGGCGCGCATTCATGAACCGTTCTCCGAGGGACTGCGCCTGATCAAACAGGAGACGCTCGCGTTGGCCCGTGCCGACGCGGAATCCGTCTTCGCCACGGAACTGGCCCGCCTGCCCGCACCCGCCCGGCGAGAACTCGTGGACGCCCTCCTCGCGGCCAGCGTCTGGCCACAGTGGGAAACTCTGCGCACCGACCTCCAGCTGAATGAGGATCAGGCACGCGCCGTACTCGCCCTCACCGTCAGCGCACTCCTCAACCGCACCGAGCCGCACTGACCTGGAGGTGACCTGGAGGGAGGGCATCTCGCAGCGGGCCGGTCCCCGCGGCCCTCAGCAGGCGTCGTCCGCCTGCTCGCGGAACTGTGCGCGGCTCATGGCTTTGCCGTCGGCCCACCACTGGCCGGGCGCCAGGCCCTCGACGTCCGCGCGCGTGAAGATGGCGCGACCCTTGTAGCGCACGGTGTCGCCCCGCCCGACGACGAAGCTCACCGAGTAGTCCCCGCCCGATGCCAGCTTCGTCGCCGAACCGGCATCGTCCCGCCAGCCCTTCGGCAGTTCGAAGAGGCTGAACTCCTGCTCACCGGTGACCGAACCGGGCGGCTGAGCCGACCAGTAGTCCAGGACCGTGGAGTCCCCCTTGCCGTCCTTCTCATCGCTGCCGAAGAGCTCCACCTTCCGAGGGTGATCATCCTGCGAGCAGGGCCGCAGCAGCGCTCGTACGTCGCCGTCCGGGCCCTTGCCGATGGCCACCAGCGGGTGCTCGGGCGGACTGCAGCCGGCCGCGAGCAGCGCGAGGACCGCGGTCGCGCCGACGCGGGACAGCGTGCGCGCGGTCTTGTGGTCGCTGATCACGGTGTCCTCACGTCGCTGCGGGACCGATAGTCGATCACGGACTGGTCCGCGCGCCTAGAAGCGGGCTTAGAAGCAGGCCTAGAAGCGTGACCCACCGACGATGTCAGTGGTTGCTCCCCTGGACGTCCCCCCGGGTCGACGACGTCATGGCGTCTCCGAGGGCGAAATCGCCCGGTGGAATGCCCGGATGGTGGCCGTCCTCGGCGGTCTGGACCTCGGCCGCCGGGCCGAGCGTGAGCCGGGAGACGATGCGGTAGCGGTCGCCCCGGTACAGGGAGTGGACGTACTCGACGGGCCGGCCGGTGGTGTCGGAGGTCAGCCGTTCGAACAGCAGCGCCGGGGAAAGCTCGGGAACGTCGAGGAGCTTGGCCTCGGCCCGGGTCACGACGGTCGGCTCGATGGCCTGTACGGCCTCGTGGACGTGCACCCCGTGGGTGTCGCGCAGGTGCTCGTAGAGGTCTCCGCTTTCCAGCTCCCTGGCCGAGAGGCCGGGGGCCAGTTGGGCCCTGAGGTGCAGATGCTCGATCGCCATCGGGGCGCCGTCGACCAACCGGAGCCTGGCGACGTAGAGGATCTCCTCGGCGGGTGACATCCGCAGCTTGCGGCCGATCCGGGCGCCGGCCTGGTGGGTGGTGAACTCCAGCAGCCGGCTCGACCACGTGCCCTCCGCCTGCGGAACGGTCAGGGCGCGGCCCCCGGAGACCAGCTCCTGGGTGATCTTCGCGGGAGCGACGAACATGCCGCGGCCGTGTTGGCGGACCAAGAACCCCGCGGCCACCAGCTCGTCGATGGCCGCGCGCAGGGTGGGCCTCGACACGGCGAGTTGGGCGCACAGGGCACGCTCGGAGGGGATGGCATCTCCGGGGCTGCGCGACTCGATCAGCTCAAGGACGGCATCTCGGGCCTTCTCCCGCTTGAGCACCGTCCCGGGTACATCGGCATCCATGGTGTCCCCACTGATCTCATTTATTTACCAGTTCAGGCAACCAGCGGCCCAACTGGGGCACTGGTCAGGTCAAGTGTAGCCGTCCATCCGGTGAACGGAACCGTGCGCCAGCCGGGCGAGATCGCCAGTTCCACGTTCAGCGCCAGGGGTTGACGGCCTCATTGGTCTATGCCACCTTCGTCCAGCATTAAGAGCCGAACTTACCAGTGGGCTTCACTGGTCAGGTGGTCCGGTCTTGCTCTCTCCGAGGTGAATCGTGAAGTACCGCTTGCTTGCCGGTAGTTCCGCACTTGTCATGGCCGCCACACTCAGTGCCTGTGGCGGCTCCGCCGACGAGGGCGGCGACGGACGGACGACGGTCGACGTCTGGCTGATGCGCGACAGCGTCTCGGCCGCCTTCCAGAAGGAGTTCGTCAAAGGCTTCGAGGCCAAGCACTCGAAGATCAAGGTCAAGGTCCAGATCCAGGAGTGGGACGGCATCGGCGAGAAGATCACCGCCGCCCTTGCCAGCAATGACGCGCCGGACGTGATCGAGGTGGGCAACACCCAGGTGGCGCAGTTCGCCGCGAGCGGGGGGCTGCTCGACCTCAGTGACAGCAAGCGGGAGCTGAAGGGCGAGGACTGGCTCAAGGGCCTCGCCGAGCCCGGTTCGTACGAGGGAAAGCAGTACGGCATCCCCTACTACGCGGCGAACCGCGTCGTCATCTACCGCACCGACCTGTTCAAGAAGGCCGGTGTCGATGCCACCGCGATCAAGACGCGCGATCAGTGGGTCAAGGCGAGCACGAAGCTGAACAAGGGCGGTACGCAGGGCATTTATCTGCCCGGACAGATGTGGTACGCGCTCGGCGGCTTCATCTGGGACGAGGGCGGCGACTTCGCCACCAAGTCCGGCAGCAAGTGGAAGGGCGCCCTCGACACGCCCGAGGCCCTGCGCGGCATGGAGTTCTACGCCCGCCTCCAGGCGCTGGGCAAGGGCCCCAAGGACTCCGACGAGGACGATCCGCCGCAGGCCCAGGTGATGGCGAAGGGGAAGGTGGCCCAGATCATCTCCACCCCTGGCGGCGCCAACGCCATCATCGAGAACAACCCCGAGCTCAAGGACAAGCTGGGCTTCTTCCCGATTCCCGGCAAGAGCGCCGGCACGCCGGGCGCCGTCTTCACCGGCGGTTCCGATCTGGTCGTTCCCGCCGCGGCACCCCACTCCGACGAGGCGTTGACGCTCATCGGGGAACTGACGGGCGACACCTGGCAGAAGAAGCTGGCCGTGGCCATGAGCTATGTGCCCAACCGGACCACCCTGGCATCGGCCGTGGCGGACGACCCCGGCGCCTCCGCGATGGCGGTGGGCGCGGCGAACGGGCACGCGACGCCCAACACCCCCGGCTGGGCCGCGGTGGAGGCCGAGAACCCGATCAAGGACTACATGACCGCGGTCCTCATCGGCGGTGACGCCGCGAAGGAGGCGGCGAAGGCGTCGGAGGCCATCACCCGGGCCATGAACGCCCATTCCTGACTCCGCGGACTTCGTCGAGAGGAGACGTGCCGTGCCGGCCATCCGCGAGCGGTCCACTCCACGCACCCCCCAGCACCGCACGGCTCCCGCCTCCTCGGGAACGTCACCGCGGCGGCGGTTCCGGCGCCACCGGCCCGCGCACGGTCTCTGGCCGTACGCCCTGATCGCACCGGCGATCGGCGGCATGCTCTATCTCCTCGTCTACCCGCTGCTGCGGGCCGTGCTGATCTCGCTCCAGGACTTCCGGCTGCGCCAACTGATCGCCGGAGACGCGGAGTTCGTGGGGCTGCGGAACTACCGGACGCTGCTGTCCGATCCGCGGTTCTGGGAAGTGGTCGCCCGCACCTTCGCCTTCATGGCCGTCAACGTCGTACTGATCATGGTGATCTCCACGCTGGTCGCCCTGATGACGGAGCGGCTGGCGAAGGCGGGCCGCACGGTGGTTCTCTGCGCGCTGGTGCTCGCCTGGGCGATGCCCGTGGTCGCGGCCACCACCGTCTTCCAGTGGCTGTTCCACTCGGAGTTCGGCGTCGTCAACTGGTTGCTGACCTCGCTGGGCTTCGACTCGTTCGACCGCTACCCGTGGTTCGCGAACGGCGGCGCGGCCTTCGCGATCCTGGTCATGCTGATCGTCTGGCAGTCCGTTCCCTTTGCCGCGATCACCCTCTACTCGGCGCTCACCACCGTCCCCACCGAGCTGTACGAATCGGCCCGGCTCGACGGAGCGTCGGGGGCGCGCATCTTCCGCTCGGTCACCTTTCCGATGCTCCGGCCGATCTTCGTCCTCGTCTTCTCGCTGGAGGTGATCTGGACGTTCAAGGCGTTCGTCCAGATCTGGGTGATGACCCGCGGGGGTCCGGGAGACGCCACCACGATCCTGCCCGTGTACGCGGTCCAGACGGCGCTCTCCAGTCAGCGCTACGACCTGGGCTCCGCCGCATCGATGCTCACCGTGGTCCTGATGTCCGGGGTGCTCGTCCTCTACTTCCGCCAGATGTTCCGTCAGGAGGACGAACTGCGATGACCCTTCTCCGACCCCGCCTCCGCCGGATTCCGCTGAACGCCGCCGCCGTCGTGACCGTCGTGGTGTGTCTGTTCCCGGTGTACTGGATGATCTCGACCGCGTTCAAACCGTCCCGGGACATCCAGTCCGCGGACCCGCAGCTCTTCCCGCACACCTGGACGCTCGACCACTTCCGCAAGGCAGTACAGGCCGACGGATTCGAACTCTTCTGGCGCAACAGCATCCTGGTCACCCTCGGGGCGGTGCTGTTGTCGCTGGTGGTCGCGCTGGGGGCGGCCTTCGCGGTCGCGCGGATGCGCTGGAAGGGCCGGCGGCACTTCATGCTCATGGTCTTCATCGCGCAGATGGCCCCGTGGGAATCGCTGATCATCCCCATCTACATCATCTCCCGCGACACCGACATGCTCGACCGGTTGCCGACCCTGACCCTGGTCTACTTCATGATCACGCTGCCCTTCACGATCGTGGTGCTGAGGGGCTTCATCGCGACCATTCCGCCCGAGCTGGAGGAGGCGGCGCAGGTCGACGGATGCAGCCGTGCCGGGGCATTTCGGCGGGTGGCCCTGCCCCTGCTCATGCCCGGTCTGATGGCGACCTCCCTCTTCGGCTTCATCACCGCGTGGAACGAATTCGCCTACGCCAACTTCCTGATCATCAAGGAGCAGGACAACCGCACCCTGCCGGTCTGGCTGTCGTCGTTCCAGAACACGTTCGGGACCGACTGGGGCGCGACCATGGCCGCCTCCACGCTGTTCGCCCTGCCCGCGCTCGTGATCTTCCTGCTGCTCCAGCGCCATGTCACCTCCGGCTTCGCGGCCGGTGCCGTCAAGGGCTGACCCGCGAAGCAGGCCCGCAGAGCAGGCCCACCAGGAGCGTACGCGAACCACTCCGCGAACCATCCGAGTTCACCACCCCGGAGGCCTCCCAGCATGCCCGCATCACACCCCGAGCGCTCCCTCGTGCCCCGGCCCCGCAAGGTCTCCCTGCGCCCCGGCCGCTTCCTTCTCGACCGGCACACGACCGTGCGCTGTCAGCCCGGGACCCACGCGGCAGCCGATCTCCTGCGCACCCTGCTCACTCCGGTCACCGGACTGCCGCTGGCTCCCGCCGCCGACGGGCAACTCGTGCTGGCCCTCGACTCCCAGCTCAACGGCCTCGGCGAGGAGGGGTACGGGATCACGATCGGCCCGCAGACCCTCGTACTGCGCGCCCAGCACCCCACAGGACTGCTCCGCGCCGTACAGACGGTCCGTCAGCTGCTGCCCGCCGATGCCCTGTCGGGGCGGTTTCCGGACGGCTCCTGGGAACTGCCCTGCGTCGAGATCAGCGATGTGCCGCGCCACACCTGGCGCGGGGCGATGCTCGATGTCGCCCGGCATTTCCAGCCCGTCTCCTACCTGCTCAGATACGTGGATCTCCTCGCCTTCCACAAACTCAACACCCTCCACCTCCACCTCACCGACGACCAGGGCTGGCGCATGCCGGTCGACGCCTACCCGCGGCTGAGCTCGGTCGGCGCTCACCGGGCCCAGTCGATGACGGCGCCCCCGGGCCGGGGCACCGAGCGCTTCGACGGCGTTCCGCACGCGGGGACGTACACCAAGCAAGAGCTGAGGACGCTGGTCGCCTACGCGGCGGACCGAGGCGTGAGCGTCGTGCCGGAGATCGAGATGCCCGGCCATGTGCGCGCGGCCCTCGCCGCCTACCCGGAGCTCGGCAACCACCCCCAGCGCCGCCTGGACGTCTGGACGAGGTGGGGCGTCTGCGACACCGTGCTCGGCGTCCACGACCAGGCCCTCGACTTCTGCAAGGCCGTGCTGGAAGAGGTCATGGACGTCTTCCCCTCCCCGTACATCCACCTGGGCGGCGAGGAGTGCCCGACCACCGAGTGGGAGAACAGCTCGACGGCCCGTACCCGTGCAGCGGCCGAGGGGCTTGCTGACGCGCGGGAGCTGCACGGCTGGTTCATGGGACAGATCGGCGCGTTCCTCGTGGAGCGGGGCCGACGGCCGATCGGCTGGGCCGAGACCGGAACCGAACTGCCCCTCGACTTCGCCGTGATGACCTGGCGCGACCCGGCCCACGCCCTGGCCGCCGCCCGGCGCGGCCACCAGGTGGTGGCCGCCCATCACCGTGCCACCTACCTCGACTACGCGCAGTCCGGTGACCCCGGTGAACCCTCCGGGCAGCCCGGCGCCCCCGTCGGACTTCGCGAGGTGCACGGCAACGAACCCGTGCCCGGCGACTGGCAGCCACACGAGAGCGCCCAAGTGCTGGGCACACAAGCGCAGTTGTGGACGGAGTACGTGAAGACTCCCGACCGGATCGAGTACCTCACCTACCCGCGCCTGTGCGCCCTCGCGGACCGGGCCTGGTCCGGCAGCCGCAGCGACTGGCCCGGTTTCCTCGAGCGGCTGCGCCATCACACCGGCCGCCTCGACGCCCTCGGCGTCCGCTACCGCCCCCTCGCGCCCAGCTGACCCATCCGACCGCTCCCGCAGGCACAGCTCCGATCAGTCCGTGCGACCCCACCCTTTCCAGAGAGGGACACTCCATGAGGAAACTCGCCAAGAGCCGTATCCGCGCGGCAGCCGCCGCCGCGGCCACCCTGGCCCTGAGCTGCACCGCGCTGGCGGCGGCACCCGCCTCCGCCGACGTCGCCGCAGCCGGCGGTCTTGTCGTCCAGTACCGCACGAGCGCCTCCGGTGCGACGGCCGACCAGAGCGAACCCTGGCTCAAGGTCCGCAACACCGGCAGCTCCGCCGTGCGGCTGAGCGACGTCAAGGTGCGGTACTACTTCAAGGCCGATGCGGCCTCCTCGTCCTATCGGTTCGCCTGCTCCTGGGCGGTGAAGGGCTGCTCCAACATCACCGGCACCTTCGGCACGCTCGCCCACCCGACCGCCACGGCCGACCGCTACCTGGAGATCGCGTTCACCTCCGGGGCAGGGAGCCTGGCACCCGGTGCGGACACCGGGGACATGCAACTGCGCTTCCACCAGACGAACTGGCAGCAGGTGCGGCAGAGCGACGACTACTCCTTCGGCCAGGAGCGGTCCACGTACGGCGACTGGCCGCGCGTCACCGCCCATCAGGGCGGAGAAACGACCTGGGGTAAGGCACCCGAAGGCAACGACCCGACCGATCCCACGGATCCCACCGATCCGCCTGCCGACGGCCCCACGCTGTTCGACGACTTCAACTACAGCGGCCACACCGATCCGAAGATCGCCGCACATGGCTGGAGCGTCCGCTCGAACTCCGGCGGACCCGGCGTGCCCGGGGCGACCTGGGCTCCGGACAACGTCACGTTCGCCGCCCAGAACGGCAACTCGGTGATGAACCTGGAGACGTCCACGGCCGGAACCGCCTCGTCCACGGAGCAGACGGAGATCCTCACCCAGGCCACGAAGTTCCGCAACGGCACGTACGCGGCCCGCGTGAAGTTCAGCGACGCGCCCAGGTCGGGGCCCGACGGTGACCGTCTCGTCCAGACGTTCTTCACCATCAACGACCTCAAGGCACCGATGGCGGACGACTACGCGGAGTACGACTTCGAGTACCTCCCCAACGGCGGCTGGGGCGAACCGGCCAACATCCTCTACACGACCTCGTGGGAGACCTACCGCCCCGACCCCTGGGAGGCCGTCAACCAGCACAGCGAGGCCCGGCAGAGCTATGCGGGCTGGCACGACCTGGTGGTGACCATCGACAACAACGCCATCACCTACTACGTCGACGGTCAGCACTTCGGCACGCATGGTGCCGCCTACCTGCCGGAGCGGCCGATGTCGATCAACTTCAACCAGTGGCTGATCGACCTGGCAGGGCAGAGCAGCACCACGCCGCGTTCGTACGACCAACAGGTGGACTACGTCCTGCACGTGAAGGACCAGGTCCTCACCCCCGCCCAGGTGGGCACGCTGGTGGGCGACTACCGCACGGCCGGCACGACCTTCGAGGACACGGTGCCGGCCGCCTGAGGAGGGCTCGAACATTCCGGCACGGTAGAGGTGTTGGCCCGCAGCCCGTGCGGGCCAACACCCGCGGGCAGCGATGGCCTTACCTCAGCCTGGGCAACAGCTGGTCGCCGATCCGCCGGGTCTCCTCCTTGTAGGGCGTGTCCGACAGCACGAAGTGCGTGACGCCCAGGGACCGGTAGGCGTTGAGTGCCGCGGCCACGTCGTCGGGCGAACCGACGAGCCACGTGGTCCCCGCTCCCCCGCCACCGAACCTGCCCGGCGCGGTGTACAGGCAGGTGTCGAGGACCTCACCACGCTCGGCCAGGTCGAGGAGCCGCCGTTGGCCCACCGCCGTCCTGCGGTTGCCCATCCATGTGCCGATCTCGCCGGAGTCGGCCGCCATCTTCGCGACCTTCTCCTCGGCCGCGCGCCAGGCCTCCTCGGTGGTGTCGCGTACCACCGTGGTGATCCGCAGCCCGTACTCCAACGGGTCATGACGGCGTCCCACCTGCGCGCTCAGGTTCTTCAGGCGTGCGATGCGTTCGGCGATTCCCTCCAGCGGTTCACCCCAGAAGAGCTGTACGTCGGCCTCGGCCACCGAGACGCGTTCGGCCGCGTCGGATGCACCGCCGAAGTAGAGGGTGGGGTGCGCGCGCCCGTCGCCGGCGTAGGGGTGCGGGCTGACCGTCGAGCCGGTGACGTGGAAGTACTCGCCCTGGAAGGTGACGTTCTCCTCGGTCCACAGCCGCCGCACCAGATGAAGGAACTCCTGGGTGCGGGCATAGCGCGTGGTGGGATCGACATTGGTGTCACCGTAGGCGGCCGGGCTGTCCACGCCGCTGACGATGTTGACCAGGACGCGGCCGCGGCTGAGCTGGTCGAGCGTGGCTGCCGCGCCCGCGAACTGAGCCGGCTGCCAGTAGCCGGGGCGCACGGCGATCAGGGGCTTGAACGTCGTGGTGCGCGCGGCCAGGGCGGTGGCGACGGTGAAGGTGTCCGGGCGCCCCCATCCGGTGCCGAGCAGCGCGCCGCCCCAGCCGTGGTCCTCCGCGGTCCGCGCGAGTTCGGTCGAGTACTCGATGGACCCCCAGCCGGATGTCGTGTCGTCACCGCGGTGTCCGGGCTGGACGGTGTTGGGGATGTACCAGAGGAATTCCGGGCTCATCATGCTTCCGATCGCTGTGTGGACTGTGACCGGCGCGCGGCCGGGCGCCGGCCGATGGAGGTCTCAGTGGTGCATGGCTCACCAGTGGTGTGGGGCGTATTGGGTTCACGTCGCGCCCCGCGCAGTCGTGACAGCACCAGAGCCAGACAGAGGAGCCCGGCGCTGACACCCGAGGCGAGCGCGTACGCGATGCGAGGACCGCTCCCTGCCTGCGGCATCGGCGCGGAATGCAGGTACACCGCCGAGACCGCGCTGAGGCAGACCGCTGCTGCGATGCGCTGTGCCATCTGCAGGATGCCGCCGGCCACTCCCGCCGCCTCGGCCGGTGCGTGATGCAGGACCTGGGTCTGGTTGGGCGAGACCGTGAGTCCCGCGCCGGCGCCGGCCAGCACCTGCACGGCGGCGCACACCAAGGGGAGCACCGCCGATGGCACCGTGAGCGCGGCCGTCGTACCCGCCAGTGCGGCGCCGATGCCCAGGGCGAGGCCGAGGTCGACCGTGCGTGCGCCGATGCGGCGCACCATGCGCCATGCGAGTGCAGAGACGATGCCCATCGCGAGCGCCGAGGGGAGGCTGATGGCCGCCGTGGACAGGGCGGAGAGGCCAAGTCCTTCCTGGAGGAAGACGGTGAGCACCAGCGCCGAGGCCAGTGAGGCGCCGAACTGGGCCATGGCGACGGCGGTGCCCAGCAGGTACTGCTTCGACGATCGGAGCGCGGGATGCAGCAAGGGCGGGCGTCCGCGTCGCACCCGTAGCCGCTGGTGCAGGGTCAGGGCGATCGCCAACACGGCGACCAGGGCTGCCCAGCCGAGGGCCTCTCCGCCGCTGCCCGGGGTGCGGATGAAGGGGACCATCAGCGTCAGGGTGCAGCCGCACACCAGGGCGAGACCGAGGACGTCGATGCGAGGGTCGCGGGCGGTGGGCCGGGGCGGCGGCAGCCAGCGCGCGCCCAGGGCCAGGGTGAGGAGCGCGCCCGGCGCGCTGAGCAAGAGGCAGCACCGCCAGCCCAGCTCAGGGCCGAGGCCCGCGACGAGCGCGCCGCCCAGTGGTGGGCCCAGTGCCGTGGCCACGCCGGACGCCACCGCGTACAGGCCCAGCGCGCGGCCCCGGTCGTGGCCCTGGAAGACATCCTGAAGGGTGCCGATCACTTGGGAGTTGACGAGCCCCGCCGCGGCCCCTTGCACCAGCCGGGCTCCGGTCACCGTGCCAGGGCCGGCGCCGGTCGCGGCCGCCACTCCCGCGAGGAGGAAGGCGCCCACGCCGACGAGGAAGAACCGCTTGCGCCCGTACGCGTCGCCGAGGCTGCCGCCGGGGACAAGGGCCAGTCCGAAGGCCATCGAGTAGCCGGCCACGATCCACTGCATGTCCGCGGCGCCGGCCGTGAGCGACTGCCGCATGCTCGGCACCGCGATGTTCAGGACCGCCTGGTCCAGCAGCGTCGTCGCGCCCGCGGCCAGACAGACCAGCAGGACGCGTCGGGCAGCGCGGTCTCCTCCCCGGAGCATTCAGGAACGCGCCTCCGGGACGAGGCCTGCCTCCGGCTCCACGCCGATGACCTTGCGGTAGACGCGCGCCCCGTCGCCGTAGTCGTCGACGGCGTAGTGCCAGGTGGCGCGGTTGTCCCACAGGACGAAGTCACCGGGGCGCCAGCCGAAGCGGATCGTGTAGTCCGGCGAGGCGGCATGCCGCAGGAGGTGGTCGAGCAGGACCTTGCCCTCCGCCGGTGTCACGCCCGTGAGGCCGGTCGCCGAGGTGCTGATGAACAGGCCTTTGCGACCGGTGGCCGGATGCGTCAGGACGACCGGATGCTCGACGGTCGGTCCGCTCGCGCTCTTGTCGCTGCCCTGTGCGTAGTTCTCCGCGTTGCCGTCGTACACCGCGCCGACGGACTCGAGGAGTTGTTTGAACGGCGCCGAGAGATCGTCGTACGCCGCCTGCAGATCCGCCCAGAGGGTGTGGCCGCCCAGCTCGGGCACCACTTCGTACGTCAGCGACTCGATCGCGAAGACGGGGTCGCGCCACAGGCCGCCGATGTGCCAGGAGCTGGCCTTGCCGGTCTGCTGCACGTTGTACGGGTAGACCAGCGGATTGGCTTGGTCCTTCACCGCGGTCGGGTGGTCGAAGGGCTCGGCGAAGATGCGTACGGCAGCGACATGTTGGTCGGGGGTCAGATGCTGGGCGCGGAACACCAGCACCTTGTGGTCCCGGAAGGCCTGCCGCAGCGCTTCGGCGGTGGCCTCATCGACGGGGCCGGTCAGATCGACGCCGGTGATCTCCGCTCCGAAGCGCGGTCCTGCCTTGAGGATGTCGAACGGGGCGACGGTGGTCATGGTCTTCTTCTCCTCCTGATGCGGTGCGGGTTGCTTGTGCGGCGCGGCTCGCTTGTGCGGCGCGGCTTGCGTCGGAGAGCGCCAAGTGCCCGCCTCGGGGGCGCGGTGTTGAGCGGGCCGGCTCGGCGCAGAGGAGAGGTCAGCTACACACAGCGGTGGCGACGCGCATCAGATCGATGGCCCGTCGCTTCCGAAACCGCTGGCTGATCCACATGCCGCCGAAGCTATCCCCGCGCCAAATCCCGGTCAAGGCACACGCGTTGAGCGCCACCAGGTTGCAACGAGCCCGTCATGGACCCGCCATGCGCACGTGACGACCTTCGGCGCGAGGCCGAGGAAATTTAAATCGGATGCCGAGCGACCCCCAGCTACGTAATGTTCACTGCTGGCATGGAGTCATTACTTAACTAAAGGCGCTACGGGAGAACTTGATGGTTGCGGAGTTGGTGGAGACCTGGGTGGCGGGCTGGGCCGTGTCCCGGCGGACGCCGCCTCCGGTTCAGATGCCCTGGGGGTTCTACATCGCGGTGGCCGACAGGCCGGCTGAGGTGGGACGTCATGTGCTGCCGGAGGTCACCGAGTTCCTGGTCCGCAGCGCCGCCGAAACGGTGACCGCGCCGCGGACCTGGATGAAGATGCCCGTGGAACCGGAGGTGATCGAGCCGTGGCTGTCCCCCGGGTGGGTGGTGGCGTACGAGGAGACCGGGCATCTGATGGTCACGGACCTCATGGCCACCGAACCGGCCTGGCCCGAGGGATACACCGTATGCCTGGAAACCGCAGGGGCCGTCGTGTACGCGCGAGTGCTGGACGCGGCCGGTGGGCAAGCAGCCCAGGGACAGATGGCATTGCTCGGGCACGCGGCCGTCATGGACCAGGTGCAGACCGAGGACGCCCACCGACGGCGCGGGCTGGGTCAACTGGTGATGCGCACGCTCGCCGATCACGCCCTGGACAAGGGCGCAGGCCTCGGCGTACTGGGCGCGACCGACGCCGGGCGCGCACTGTACGAGACGCTGGGCTGGAAGAAGCACGCGACCATGGCGGAGTGTGTCTACCGCCCCTACCGCCCCTGACACCGACGGATCGCGTCGTCCTCCGCTTGCCCGCCGGCCCAGCGGAGAGAGTGCACCACCATGTCCCGGATATCCGGAAGTGGGCGTCTCGCCCCCGGTGTCACGAGCGGTTCGATACGCGGCGTGACAAGAGTCGCACCTATGTGTGCGATCAGTGACGACCCCATGGGCGTGCAGCCCGGTGAACTCGGGCTTTACTGTTCGGTAACCCTCACATGAAGCGGTTTTCGTGCCCCCTGGCAGGAGATCAACTGCGTGCTAGCGTCCCGGGTCGCCGGGGGGCCGACACAGCTAGTGAGAGGAATCCCGTGGGTCACATGCACCACATGGCAGGAGGCTGGGCCACTCCGGTCCTGTCGTACGCCATGGCCGTCGTCGGCGCCGCGCTGGGACTGCGCTGCACCGTGCGCGCACTGGCAGCCGGGGGGCGGTCCAAGAGGAACTGGCTGCTCAGCGCCTCCGTCGCCATCGGCGCCGGCATCTGGACCATGCACTTCATCGCGATGCTCGGCTACACCGCCGACGGCACCGCGATCCGCTACGACATCCCGCTGACCCTGCTAAGCCTGTTCGTCGCCATCGCCGTCGTCGGCGCGGGCGTCTTCACCGCCGGCTACGGCAGCTCCCGGGTGCGCTCCATCGTGCTCGGCGGCGTCGGCACCGGACTCGGCGTCGCCGCGATGCACTACATCGGCATGGCCGCCGTCCAGCTCAACGGCGCGATCTCCTACGACCCCGCGCTCATCGCGCTCTCCGTCTTCATCGCCATCGCCGCCTCCTCAGCCGCCCTGTGGGCCGCGCTGTCCGTGCGAGGGCCCGCCGTCGCGGCCGTCGCCTCGCTCGTGATGGGCCTGGCGGTGAGCAGCATGCACTACACGGGCATGGCCGCCGTCACGGTGGACGTGCACGCCGGTACCGCACCTCTGCAGGGCGCGAGCGCCACCGCCTTTATCCTGCCGCTCGCCGTGGTGCTCGGCTCCTTCCTCTTCCTGACCTGCGCGTTCGTCGCGCTGTCCCCCACGGCGCGTGAGCGCGCCGAGAGCGAGGCCGCGGCCCGCCCGCTGCACGAGGTCGAACTGCCGGTCGCCTGACCGCAGCCGGGCCTACCCGGCCCGCCCCTCCGCCCTCCACCCGCGGCACGCGCTCCGTCACACACGTCGGCGCCCCGCGTACCCCCGGGCCCGACGCACTGCGCGCGGCCCTACACTCCTGCACCGCCAAGGAGACCCTTCGTCATGCCCGCACGCCCTCTGGTGCCCGAACGCTGGCGCCCCAAATCGATCCGCGCGAAGGTCGTCACTCTGCTGACCGTGCCGGTCCTCTCCCTGATGGCCCTGTGGGGACACGCGGCCGTCACCACCGCATCCCAGGTATCGGCCACCGAGCAGCTGCGCCAGATCAACTCGACTTTGGTACGGCCCGTCGCACAGTTCACCTCCGCGGTGCAGGACGAGCGGGCCGCGGCCCTGAAGTACCAGGCCGCGCCCGGCGGCACCGCCCGCGACGCCTTCGAGACCGCGCAGGCCCGTACGGACAGGACCGTCACGGCGCTGCGCAGGGGCATCCGCTCCAGCAGCACCGACCTCGCGGCACTGGACGCCGCGCTGCCCGGCCGCGTCCGCTCCCTGCTCACGAGCGCCGGATCGCTCGATGAGCGGCGCGAGAGCACCCGCGGCGCCTCCGCCGTGCTCTCCGACTACGGCACGGCCGTCGACCGGGCCTTCGCGGTCCGCTCCGGGCTGGCCGGCGCCGACCAGCCCGACCGCGCATCCGACACCCGTACCGTGCTCGAACTGGCCCGCTCCCGAGAGGCGTTGAGCCGCCAGGACGCCGTGCTCGGTGCCTCGCAGGCCAGCGGGACCATGTCCGCGGCCCAGTACCGTACGTTCGTCGGCGACGTCGCCGAGCAGCGTGCCTTCGCCGACGCGGCCGTGCCCGACCTGCGCGCCCAGGACGCCGCCGCCTACCGCAAGGTGCTCGGCTCCGGCGCCGCGACCGGCCTCGCCACCGCCCAGGACGCCGTCCTCGACGCCCCCTCCGCCGGCGCCACCGCGGTGAGCGCGGGGCACTGGCACTCCGTCGCCGCTCCCACCCTGTCCGGGCTCGCCGGCGCGGAGCGGGGAGCCATCGACACGGGCGCGGACGTGAAGCCGTACTCCCTGTCGAACCTGGGCAGTTCCGGCCTCGCCGTATTCCTCGGTCTGCTCGGTGTGATCCTCTCGCTCCTGCTCTCCGTACGCATCGGACGCGGCCTCGTCGACGACCTGACCGGGCTGCGCAACTCCGCGCTGGAGCTCGCCGCGCGTCGGCTCCCGGCCGCCATTCGCCGTATCCACGGCGGCGACGGCCTCGACCTGGAGAAGGAGGCACCGCTCTCTCAGGAACCGGTCCGGGACGAGATCGGCCAGGTCGGTGCGGCGCTGACCACGGTGCAACGTGCCGCGCTGCGCGCCGTCGCGGGCCGCGCCGCCGTCCTCACGGGTGTCTCCGGCGTGTACGTCAGCCTCGCCCGCCGCAGCCAGTTGCTGCTGCACCGGCAGCTGGAGCTCCTCGACACCATGGAGCGCCGCACCGAGAACCCCACGGACCTGGAGGACCTCTTCCGCCTGGACCATCTGACGACGCGGATGCGCCGCCACGCCGAGTCCCTGCTGATCCTCTCCGGCTCCGCGCCCGGCCGCGCCTGGCGCAATCCGGTCCCGCTGATCGACGCCGTGCGCGCGGGCATCGCGGAGACCGCGGACATCGAGCGGATTCACCTGCACGACATCCCCGACCTGCGGCTGGCCGGCTCGGGGGTCGCCGACCTCATCCACCTCGTCGCCGAACTCACCGAGAACGCGGCCTCCTACTCGCCGCCGCACACCCCCGTGGTGGTGCGCGGTGAGGAGGTCGGGGCGGGCGCCGTCCTGGAGATCGAGGACCGCGGTCTGGGCATGGGCGACGAGGCGCTCGCCGCGGCCAACGAGAAGATCCAGGCCGCGGACGTCGACCTGCTCGACTCGCGCCAGCTCGGCCTGTTCGTGGTCAACCGCCTCGCAGAGCGCCAGCACGTCGACGTGACCCTGCGCCGCTCGGTCTACGGCGGCATCACCGCGGTCATCTTCCTCCCGCAACAGCTCCTGGAGGCCCCGCACCCGGGCCTGCGACCCCTGCCGGAGCCGGAACCGCAGCCGCTGCGGGCGGTGCAACCCGGCCCCGCACCGGCCCTACCGCATGTACCCGCCCAGCGGGCAGCACGGCCAGGCGTGGACGTCCGCACCCCAGACGGAGACCCTCCCCTCGGACGGTGATCCGGCGCCCGTGCAACTCCCCGGCCGCGGCCGGCACGCCGCTACCCAGCGGCCCGAGTCCTCGCCCGTTCCCACCGCGCGCCCCACTGCCGTACCGGACTCACCGGCCTCACCGGACGGAGAGGGCGGACAGGAAGAGCAGGAGGGACGAGACGCGGAGGGCGGACTGCCGCGCCGGGTGCGCCAGGCCAGCCTCGCGCCCGAACTGCGCAAGGACGACGACACGAACACGAGCCCGCAGCCCTCCCAGAGCCCGACCGTCCGCTCCCCCGAAGCCGCCCGCGCCACGATGGCATCGCTGCGCTCCGGCCGACGCCGCGCCTCCGCCTCCGCCTCCCGCGACGAACCGGCCGGCCCCGGCACCCCGGGCCCCTCTCCCGACCACCACGCAGCGCACGACGAAGGGTTCCGAGACCGATGACGCCGACCTACTCCGTCACCACCGTGGGCAACCAGATCGACGACCACGGCAGGCGCGGCATCGACTGGCTCCTGGACGACCTCGTCGACCGCGTCGCGGAGGTCCGGTACGCGGTCATGCTGTCCACCGACGGCCTGTGCGTCGGCGCCTCGCACGGGATGGGCCGCGACGAGTCCGAGCGTTTCGCCGCCATCGCCTCCGGCTTCCACTCCCTCGCCAAGGGGGCGGGCCGGCACTTCGACGCGGGCGGCGTCGTCCAGACGATGATCGAGCTGCAGGGCGGCTTCCTCTTCGTGATCGCCGCCGGTGACGGCTCCTGCATCGCCGTGTTCACCGACGGAAACGCCGACATCGGCCTGGTGGCGTACGAGATGGCGCTGCTGGTCGACCGGGTGCGCGAACACCTCACGGTGCCCCTGCGGGCGGACGGCACGTCGGCGCCGGCGCCGGACGACGAGGCCTCATGACCGACCGGCCCCCCAACCTCCGCCGGGGCAACCCTGAGGACGGCTTCGCCGAAGCCTGGACCGACCGCTACGACGACGAGGCCGGTCCTCTGGTCAGGCTCTACGCCATGACCGCCGGTCGCGCCCGCACGGACAACGGCGCGGAGCGCGTCGACCTGATGGCGATCGTCCGGCGCACCGCCGCCACCCCACGCGGCCCGCTCCCGCCCGAGCAGCGGGCCCTGTTGGCCCTGAGCGCCCCGGGTCCGCTCCCCGTCGCGGACCTGGCGTCCGACTCGGGGCTGCCCCTCGGCGTCGTCCGGGTCCTGCTCGGCGACCTCACGGCGCAGGGCCTGATGCACATCACCCCGCCCGAGACCGCCGCCACCGGGAACGAACGTCTCCCCGCCCACCTCCTACGAGAAGTGATCAATGGCCTCCGCGCACTCTGACCCCACGCGGCATGCGGCGTCCGCCGACTTCACCGCGCTCAAACTCCTGATCGCCGGCGGCTTCGGCGTCGGGAAGACCACGCTGGTGGAGTCGGTCAGCGAGATCCGTCCCCTGCGCACCGAGGAACCCCTCACCGAAGCGTCACGTCCGGTGGACAGCCTTGAGGGGGTGACCACGAAGACCACGACCACGGTCGCCATGGACTTCGGCCGCATCTCCCTGCACGACGACCTCGCCCTGTACCTGTTCGGCACGCCCGGTCAGGACCGGTTCTGGTTCGTCTGGGACGAGTTGGCCACGGGCTGCCTCGGCGCGGTCGTACTCGCCGACACCCGCCGGCTCGCGGACTGCTTCCCCGCCGTGGACTACTTCGAGAGCCGCGGCATCCCGTTCATCGTCGCGGTGAACTGCTTCGACGGAATCCGCAGCCACGCCCCGGACACGGTGGCCCGCGCGCTCGACCTGAACCCGGACACACCCGTCCTGCTCTGCGACGTGCGTGACCGCGAGTCCGGCAAGGAAGTCCTGGTGTCCCTGGTCGAGCACGTCCTGAGCCGGGAACTGGTCACCCACTGACGCCGGGCGCGGGTGCGGTGCGGGTTCGCGCGAGGCGGGCAAGGAGTCCGACGGCGCCAACTTCCTTCCCCCTCCCGGCGTGCCGGTCGCTTGCCGTGGCGGATTCGTCTTTGCATCGCGAAGTGGGTTCACGATTGCGCTCAAGTGGCCGCGCTCCACCAAGGGTGCCGCCCTGCTTCGAACAGCGGAGCGCGACGTATCGAAATCCCATCCGCTCGAGCGCGACTACGGCCTGCTGCAGGTCGGGCTCGTAGACGGCGTGGAGCGGACCGGACAGCGAGAACGCTGCGGCGTACCGCCCTCGACGCGTGGCGCATGCGCTGGTGACGGGGACGCACCCCGACGGTGGCACTACCATTCGGGGACCGGTACCGAAGATCGCTTCGAGCACGCGAAGCATCCGGTCACCAACGTCGTCATGTCTCCTGATACGCAGATCTCTCTGGCTCAGGATGTTACGGCGCGACTCGACGCGGAAGGCGGGGTGATGGCGGCGATGCCTGCGCCGGGAACAACGGCTGTCCTGGCACTGCTGCCGGACGCCGACCCACTGCTGGAGCTGGCCGCCCAGGTGGACCCGGGGGTGGTACGGCCGGGGGTGCCCGCACACGCGACGCTGCTCTACCCGTGGCTGCCGGCCGACCGGATCGGTGCGAGGGACCTTGAGCGGTTGCGGGCCGCACTGGTGCGGGCCGCGCCGGGGGGCGGCCACGTTCCCCTCCGGCTGACCGAGGTCGAGCAGGCCGGTGGGTTCGTCGGCATCCCGGTGCCCGAACTGCACGCGCTGGCCACTGCCGTTCGCACCGCGTTCCCCGAACAGGTCCCCTACGGCGGCCGGTTCGGGCAGGATCCGCCGGTACACGTCACCCTGTCACTGGACGCGACCGCCCCCACGGCCGCCGACATCGCCCGGCGCGTCACCGGCCGCCTGCCGATCCGTGCGGAGGTGTCCGCCGTGCACGTGGTCGCTCTCACCCCCGACGGCTGGCACGGTCTGGCCGAGCTGCCGCTCACTCCTTGACCGGTCGACGAGTGGCTCCTCCGGCCCTGGTCTCCTAGACACGCCTATTTGCGCGCAACGCTTGCGAGAGCGCGTCAACGGTCACGCCCACTACGGCCAGGAGCTGCGCCGGGCTCGCCCCGGCTCTGCTCATGACGGCGAGAGACTGGTTCACGGCCGCCACGTGTTCAGCGAAGGCGTCGGCGTCCTGCTCGGTCAATCGCCCGGCCCTCAGCGCGGCGCGCAGGCGCGAACGCTGGAAGCCCAGCGCCTCCTTGGCGTGCGCCGCGACGGCCGGACTCAGCACAGGAATCGCCATGGCCGACTGGGCGATCAGGCATCCATCGGGCAGTTCGGGATCGGCGATGCGCTCGAGGGTGACGTCGAAGAACGCACGAACAGCTGCAACGGGTTGTGAGGCTGCACACGACAGGGCGGAGTCGTACTTGTCGCCGTAGCGCGCGGTGTAGCGATCCAGGCACCGCAGGAAGAGCGTGTCCTTGTCGCCGAGCGAGGAGTAGATGGAGCTGCGGTTCAGGCCGGTTGCCCGTGACAGGTCGTCCACTGAGGTGTCGGCGTAACCGGCGCGCCAGAACTGGACCATCGCGGCATCGAGCGCCGTGTCCATGTCGAACTGCTTCTTGCCTGCCACGTGGCACTTCCTAGCCGGTATGTCGATCTCGATGTCCATGGGCCGCGCTGCACACCACTCTATCCTGAACTGAATAGTTCAAGATGTGCTACGTTCCAGACACGACATGACCGTGGCCCCCTCGCGATCCGAGTAGGCGCCACGAACACGCCGACTGGTCCCGGCCGCCGCCGTCCCCGTCTGCACCTGGGTATTCGAACCAGGCCGTCATCGAGGCGAGCATCGGCGCCCTGGTCGTCATCGCGCTCGCGGGCCTGGCCCTTGGGGCGTAGCAAAAGCCCACATCAATGGAAGGATTCCCGTGCCTGACCCTGCGACCACCGCTCAGCAGGTCTCCGCAGCCAACCCGGTCCGCGACCTGCCCCTGCACGACCTGGACGGGTTCACCCACCGCTGGGTCGACGCAGACGGCATCCGCCTTCATGCCGTCGAGGGCGGCCAGACGGCCGGCCCGGCTGTCGTCCTGCTCGCCGGGTTCCCGCAGACCTGGCAGGCCTGGCGAAAGGTCATGCCCAGCCTCGCCGACCGGTTCCGCGTCATCGCGATCGACCTGCCGGGCCAGGGCCACTCCGAGCGCCCGGAGCACGGCTACGACACCCACACGGTCGCCGCCCACGTCCACGCCGCCGTAGAAGCACTGGGAGTATCGGCCTACTGGCTGGCCGCCCACGACATCGGTGCCTGGGTCGCTTTCTCCCTCGCCCTCAACTACGAGAGCCAGTTGCGCGGGGTCGCCCTGCTCGACGCCGGAATCCCCGGCATCACCCTCCCGGAGACGATTCCCACCGACCCGGCCCGGGCGTGGAAGACCTGGCATTTCGCGTTCCACCTCGTGCCCGACCTGCCCGAGACCTTGCTCGCGGGCCGTGAACGGGACTACGTCGGCTGGTTCCTGAAAACGAAGGCACTTTCTCCCGACGCGTTCGACGACGCCGACCTCGACCACTACGCAGCGGCCCTCGCCGCCGACGGCGGCCTCCGTGCCTCCCTCGCCTACTACCGAGACGCCGCCGAGTCGGCGCGCAGGAACCACCAGGCGCTCGAGCGGCAGCACCTGAGCGTGCCCGTCCTCGGAATCTCCAGCAGCCACGGCTCCATCCCGGACATGGCGGCCTCCATCAGCCCGTGGGCCGACAACACCGCCGGAGTCGTCGTGCCCGACGCCGGGCACTTCATCCCCGATGAGCAGCCCGAAGCCGTCGCTGCCGCCATAGCCCGCTTCATCACTGACGGCGACTGACACCACTCAGACCTACCAGGCGCGCACCCGCGCTCCTGATAGGCCACTGCCCCATGCGGTGCCTTTGCGGCTCTCAGCCGAAGATGTCCCAGAGATCCAGTCGGGAGCCGCCAGCGTCGGCGCCGGCGGGACGGGGCCGCATCGGGACCGGATCCGGGTAGGTGTTGGCTGCGGCCCTCGCGCGGACGATGTCCGGCCCGCCGCACGCCGCGACGGCGAAAGCGCCGAAAACCTTGGCGAATGCGGCCGGGTCGTGGAACTCCACGCCGAACGCCCGGCCATCGTGCAACGGCACCCACACCACTCGCTGCGACCGTGCCCATTCCCGTACCGGCCGGTCGTCCGCGGTCGACCGCCCCTCCAGCCACAGCCGCGCCACGGGCAGCAGGTCCACCTTCTCCATCGGCAACCGCTTGCGCCGCACCCGCAGTTCACCCGCCGTCAGCACGACCTGCTGGTCCCTCTTCGGGTACCAGAAGACGCCGACCCCGAACGGCGCCCACAGCACGATCCCGATCATCGGCCAGACCAGGGCGTCGCCCCATGACCGGAGCAGCCCGCCGTCCAGCAGGTACAGGCCCCCGAGGACCAGCACCCACTTCGACGTCATCCGCCAGAATCCGCTGCCTTGCCGGTAAAGGACGCGCCGCTTCCCCGTCATCGCCATGCCCGCACGCTATCCGCCGCCCCGAACCTCACTACATGTGTTCTCCAACGGTGCTACTTCACAGCCCACTTGAGCGGCTCTTTGTAGTACCCCTGGGAGTAGGTGACCTTGTCCACCGTGGATTTTTCGGGGACGAGGTACGGGTCGCAGACGTTGCGCTCCTCGCCCTTCTTCCACACGTCATCGGTCCCAAGTTCCTTGACGCCATTGAGGAGATGGCAGTCCTTCGGCGTGCTGCTGAGGGCACCGATGAGGATGAACTTCGTCCCCGGGCCCGTGGCGGTCTCGACATTGACATCGCTCATCACCTGGGGCGGCTTCTTGAGCGCGTCACCTCCGACGTGACGGGCGTTGACGAAGACCCAGACGACCTTCTGGCCCGCGTACTTGTCGGGCTCATCGAGTTCGTCGAGATCCTCCGGCTTGCCCTCGACGACCTTCGTCGGCGTGAACACGAACTTGGCGGTCTTCTTGTAACTGGAGATCTCCTGCTCCGGGCTCGGCTGACCGATCCGCAGCTTCTTCGGAGCCTGAGGAGCACTGGAGGTGGCGTCCTTCGCGGCATCGTCCGTGGACGGGTAGCACGCGGTGAGGGTGCAGGCCGTGGCCGCGCCGACGGCTATCAGCCCAAGGCGCCGACCAAGGCGGACGCCGTGCTGATTCTGTGGGTTAGACATGCGACGGTACTTTATGTTGATCACCGGCCTTCGCACGAACAGCCCCGGGCGCCGCACAGCACGACCGCCACAAAGAGACCTGAGCGTAAGGGAGTTCTACTGATCGCCGCGTAGGTAGCGGGTGACCATGGCCACCAGTTCCTTCTCGAACGTCTCGACCGGGACGGCCTGCGGGGCGGCCATGAGCATGTGTGAGTTCATCTCCACCGTGGTCACGATCAGTTCGGCCGCGGTGCCGAGGTCCCGCACGCGGACATCCGGGTGCCGGGCGAGGAGGTCGCGCACCTGACCGACGCGATACCCCCTGTGCCGGTCGATCGTGTCGAGCAGTTCCTTCGAGAACGACGCTTCCTCGATCATGATCCGCAGCAGCTGCGGATCATCGCTGTGGTTGTCGATCGCGTCGCGGACCAGTGCCCGCACCGTCGACTCCAGGCTCCCGGGGGACACATCGTGCTGGTCGGCCTGTGTCCACGTGCCACGGTCGATGTGCCGCAGCAGCAGCTCGGCGAGGATGCCGTCCTTGTTCGGGAAGTACTGGTACAGCGAGCCGATGGAGATTCGCGCGCGCTCGGCGATGCGATTGGTGGTGCCGGCGGCGTAGCCGTGCTCGGCGAAAACGTGAGCAGCCGCGGTGAGGATGCGGTCGCGGGTGAGTTCCGCGCGCACCTGACGGGGCTTGCGACGTGGCTGAAGACGGCGGTCGCCCGACGGCATCCGGAGGCCTCCTCAAGGCGTGAAAAGCGAGTAGTCAAAGAGCTGAACCATTGCTCACAATAGTGCCATGAGCTGCGGAAACAAGGACCTCACCAATGCGGTGGGCGTCCAGTGATCCCCAAGGTGTACCTGCCCGAGTCGCGCACGATGATCACATTGGAGGTACGCCGCCGTGAGTTGCTCACGCCGGGCTTCGCGAGCGTCACCCTGGGCGGCCCGGCCGTAGGGGACCTGACCGTCGCCGGCAACGACCAGGCGGTGCGTCTGTTCTTCCCCCGCGAGGGACAGACCCGGTTGCGGATGCCGACCCTCTCGAACGAGGCATGGATCGCCCAGCTGATGCTGGTGCCGAAGTCGGCCCGCCCGTGGGTCCGCAACCTGACGATCCGTCGCTCGCGGCCCGAGGACGAAGAGATCGACATCGAGTTCGCCCTGCACGGTGACTCGCCCATGTCCTCCTGGGTGCGCCGGGCCGAGCCCGGCGACCCGGCAGGGATCTTCGACATGGGCACCATGTACCGGCTGCCGGAGCATGCGGAGGGGCAACTGCTGGTCGGTGACGAGAGCGCACTGCCCGCCCTCTTGTCGATCCTCGACTCGACACCCCCCTCGTTGCCCACGGAGGTCTACCTGGAGGTGGCGGACGCGGCCGACATCCGTCCCCTCAAGACGCCCGCCGGCGTCCGCATCCACTGGTTCAGCCGCGACGACGCAGACATGCGGCCAGGCACCTTGGCACTGGAGGCGGTGCGCCGCGCGTCGCTGCCCTCCGGCCGCTTCTTCACGTGGGTCGCGGGTGAGTCCCGGCTGGCCACGACGTTGCGGCGACACCTGGTCAACGACCGTGGCGTGCCCAAGCAGGACATCTCGTTCTTCGGTTACTGGCGCCTGGGCCGGTCGACTCCCGGCTGAAAGGAATTCTTGTGCGGCACGAAAACCAGTTGGGCACCCCGGTTCGGCTGACGACCGTGGGCGAGCTCGAGACGGCCATCGGCCACCCCGCGCCGATGATCATGCTCAAGCAGATCAGCGCCCTCGACGAAGGCTGCCGGACCATCCTCGCCCGGAGTCCGATCGCGGCCTTCGGCTACCGGGACGCCGACGGCACCAGCAGGACGACCCTCATCGGCGGCACACCGGGGTTCGCCCGTGTCCACTCGCCCACCCGGATCTCGTTCCCCCTGCCCGAGTTGGGCGCCCCGCACGGCCCGGTCTCGTTCTTCTTCCTCCTGCCGGGCATCGGGGAAATCCTGCGCGTCAACGGTTCGGTGGCCGCGCACAAGGGTGCGCAGACGACCGTCGACATCGAGGAGGCGTACGTGCACTGCGCGCAAGCCGTCCTGCGGTCCCGCCTGTGGCAGCCGCCCACCCCGGCCGAGCCGCCCCCCGAGAGGGAGATCGCGGGGGACGGGCCCCTGTCCCGACCCGGCGTCGCCGAGTTCCTCGCCGCGGCACCGTTCCTCGCGTTGTCCACGTGGGACTCCTCCGGTGGCAGCGACACCAGCCCGCGCGGGGACCGGCGGACGGCGGCGCGGATCCTGGACAGCCGCACGCTCGTCATCCCGGACCGGAAGGGCAACAAGCGCGCCGACTCGCTCCACAACCTGCTGCAGGACGACAGGCTCTCGTTCGCCGCGCTCGTACCGGGTCGCAGCGGGGTGCTGCATGTCCGCGGTCGCGGCGCGATCACCGACGATCCCGCGCTGTTGGAGACGCTGTCGCTGCGCGGGATGCCCCCGCACCTGGCACTGCTCATCGACGTCGAGCACGCCGAGGTGAGCGGCAACGACGCCGTGGCGCGCTCACGGCTGTGGACCCCCCAAGCACACCTCGAGCGCGGCACGGTGCCCGACCTGATGGCGCTGGCGGGAGAACACCTCGCCGCCGCTTCGGCCGCCGCCGACAGGGGTCCAGCCGCGTTCTGGCTGAAGTTCATCGGGGCAATCCCCGGGATGCCCCGGTTGCTGAGGCTGGTGATGAACCAGGCCTACCGTTCCGGGCTGCGGAAGGAGGGTTACGGGGATGTCGAGCCCGGCGCGGGCAGCAGGCGCCGCGGCTTCCGGCGCCGAGGCCCCGCGGCCGACGCCGGGATGCCCGATCCCCTGCGGGAGGTGCGCATCGCCGAGGTGCGCAGGGAGACACCGAGCACAGTCACCCTCGTGCTGGAGGACGCCGGCGAGAACCCGGGACCGTTCGACTTCCGGCCGGGCCAGTTCTTCACGCTCGTCGCCGACATCGACGGCCGCCCGGTCCGACGGGCCTACTCCGCCTCATCGGCGCCCGGGTCGTCCCGGCTTGAGGTCACCGTCAAGCACGTCGACGGCGGCCGGTTCTCCACCCACGTACACCGCGGTCTCCGCGCCGGGCACCGCCTCGCATTGCGTGGCCCTTCAGGGTCCTTCCACGCCGGGCCCCGGCCCGCGGACGAGATGGTGCTGGTGGCGGCGGGCAGCGGCGTGACACCGATGATGAGCATGCTCCGCACACGGCTGTCCGACCGGTCGGGCCGCGACCGGATCGCGCTGCTCTACAGCAGCCGCAGCACAGAGGAGATCATCTTCGCCGACGAGCTGACCCGGCTGGCGAACGACCACCCCGACCGGCTCTCGGTGACGCACGTCCTGACCGGCAGGGACGGGCGGCTCGACGCGGACGGCCTACGTCGTTGGATCACCGCTCTCTCGCCCGCCAGAGACGCCCACTACTACCTCTGCGGCCCCCAACCGCTGATGGAAGCCGTCCAGGGCGTCGTGAGCGAGAGGGGAGTCCCCGACGAGCTGGTGCACCAGGAGCGCTTCGTCAGTGGAGCGGGCGCCGGGAGCCCGGTGACGGTGCCGCGGGAGATGACCGTCGAGAAGGACGGGCGCCCCGTGGGGACGGTGATGGTCGAACCCGGCCAGACACTGCTGGACGCGGGACTCGCCGCGGGGCTGCCGATGCCGTACTCCTGCACGGTCGGGAACTGCGGCGACTGCAGGGTGCGCCTGCGCGGCGGCGAAGTCGCGCAGAGCGAGCCGAACTGCCTCACGCCACAACAGCAGACCGACGGCT
Organism: Streptomyces sp. NPDC057302; assembly: GCF_042667685.1. Lineage (NCBI taxonomy): Bacteria > Bacillati > Actinomycetota > Actinomycetes > Kitasatosporales > Streptomycetaceae > Streptomyces > Streptomyces sp. NPDC057302. The sequence continues at coordinate 34,251 of NZ_JBHUZJ010000074.1, forward strand.
ACGTCCTGACGTGCGTGGGCTGTCCGCTGTCGAAGGTCACCCTCGATATCGCGGACCCGTGATCGCCGGCCGACCGCCTGCGCGCCCACCAGGACCCGGTCGGCGACGCCCGCCCCGGAGAACTCAGGTGCGGGCCGCCGCCGCGGCGACGATCCAGTTCCTGAACTCGACGGCGTAGTGCCGCAGATGGTGCTCCAGGACGTCCTGCGGACACGTGGTGGGCACGTAGACCGTCAGGCTTGCGGTGAAGCCGTCGGCGGTGTCGCCGAACTGGGTCAACGCCCGCCCGACGACGGTGCCGTCGGCCAGGAAGAGATTGGAGGACATCTTGTGCGGAAATTCGGACTCCGGGAGGAGTTCGTCCACGTCAGCGGCCCATGCCAATGCGCTCGTCCCCCAGCCGCCCATGTAGAACGAGCAGACGTGCGGGCCGATGTTCTCCACCACGTTGAACGCTCCATCGGCGCCGGGGGCCATCACGTAGTGCTCGGGGTGCGCCGCGAGGAGCGCGCTCTCGTCGCCCGAGAAGGCCTTGTCCATCCAGGCCAGGAACGCACCCGAGGTGAGCCCCCGCGCCGCCAGCACCGTCGTACCCGCGGTGAAGCTGCCCTCGGAGGCGCGCGCACTGTCCCTCAGGAAGGCGTTGCCCTCCTCGATGTCCGCGGCCAGGAGGTCGAGCAGTCCCTGGCGGCCCAGTCGCGCCCTGAAGCGGTCCAGGGCGCGGCGGGCGTAGAACAGCTCGAAGTCGTCGATGCTCCCGGCGCCGGTGGGCCCTGCCTCGAGCGTCACGGTCACGGTCGTGGAAGTCGGGTTGTCGGTCATGGTCGAACCTCCGATAGAATGCGAATGTGAATTCACGTTCGCGTCATGAGAGTAGGCGGAGGAGTGCACCACTTGTCAAAGGGACCTGCTCGGACCGCCGCCGATAGCATGCGGGACATGATCGAGGAGCCAGAGCGCCCCGCTCCCTACCGGGAGCCCCGGCAGGCACGCAGCGCCGCGACGCTGGCCCGCGTACTGCAGGCGGCCGAGGACATCGCCTGCTCGTCCGGCCTGGAAGAGATGACCATCACCGGCGTCGCCGCACGCGCCGGCGTCTCCGTCGGCACCATCTACCGCCGCTTCGAAGACAAAGAACAGCTGATCACCGCCCTGACCGAGCGGATGCTGGAACGCCGCGAGCAGTACATGGCAGAGCAACTGCGCTCGGCCGAGCCCTCGCTCTCCGGTGTCATGGACGCCTATGCGCACGCCCTGCTGCAGTCCTTCGCCGACAGCAGCAGGCTCTTCCCGGAACTGCTGCGCGCGCGGGGAAGCAGGTCCCTGGACCGCGGGGCCCGCACCATCACCGAAATCCACCGCCTCCTGCTCGAAGCGGCAGCCCCCTACACCGACCAGATCCGGCGCTCGGACCCGCAGACGGCGCTGGACACCGCGGCCCGCGCCATCCTCGGCGCGTGCTTCCACAACTCGGTACGCCCCGATCCCGCCACCGGCGAAGCGGCCAGGGGCCAGTACGCGGACGAACTCAGCGACATGGCCCTCGCCTACCTCCTCACTCCCGAGCGCCGCCGCACCGCTCACACCTGAGCCGGGAGCAGAGACCCTCGACCGCCGGTCTTGGCCCGCGCGGCTCTCAGACGGGGGTGGGTGCCATGCCGTCGCCCGCAGCCCGGGGCATCACGCACATGCCCGTGGGCGCCGACGCATTCCCGCCGCGCCGGCGCCCACAGGTCGGGCTGCACCGGCCGTGGAGGGGAGCTCGTCGCGGGCGGCGCGCCCTGTCCCCCACCTTCCTCCGCCGGCGAGGTTCATACAGGACGGGCCCAGCGCATTTCACCTACGCCAGGAGGCTCCTGCATCGGGCGGGAATCACTCTCGCCCGTCCTGGCACACCACCACCGTCCGGCGAGATGAGGGAGCAACGCCTGGACGGCATCCGCGAACTCGCACCAGGGCCAGGGAAATCGCATGTCAGAGCAGTCCTGGCGCCTTCGTACGAATGCCGGGAACGGGCGCCTGTTACGGGAATCCGACCTGTTGGAAGCGGCGCACGCAGACCGCAGTCGGGCGCGGACAACCGCTTGCTGATGAACACTCAAGGGATCGTTGGTGAATGCAGCAACCCCTGGAAACGCCGCCATCAAGATCGGTGACGGATACAGGCGTCTGTTACGGAAATATCCGCATCTGGTAACACCCTCTGGATTGCCCCCGCTGAACAAGGCGGCGGTCCACGCTGTGGTCTCTCGGCAGCACGCCGGGAACCGCATCGTCCACCGTCCCGCACACCGGGGTGATGGACATGTACTTGAGGGGCACTCATGTCCGCTGCACGTGACATCCGCCGTATCGCTGCTGCGATCCTGGCCTCCGGCGTCGTCCTGGGAGCCGGCGCGCTGCCGGCCGCCGCCGACGGGCACGGGGGACGGGACAGGTCCGCTGTCGTCATCGGCGACGTCCAGTACGACAGTCCCGGTCGCGACGACCACTCCAACCGCAGCCTGAACGCCGAGTGGGTGGAAGTGAAGAACCACTCCCGCCACGCGGTGAAGCTGCGCGGCTTCACGCTGACCGACAAGCAGGGCAACCGCTACCGCTTCGACCGTCTGCGCCTTAAGGGCCACTCCAGCGTCAAGGTCCACACGGGCCACGGACGCGACATGCGGCACCACGTGTACCAGGACCGCCGCAACTACGTCTGGGACAACAACGACACCGCCACACTCCGCGACGCCCGCGGACGCGTCCTGGACCGCGAATCCTGGGGTCGCGGCCACCACCACCGCTGACCCGGTCGGCAGCCCCGCCCCACACAGGCGCGGGGCTGCCCTTCCCACACGATGCGGCATGCGGCAGCACACCTGCCGCATGCCGCATCCGCGTTCCACCGGCCGGGCGCCGGGTTCGGTCCTACGCTCCCGAAGGGGATGTGGGCGCCAGCAGCCGCCTCCGCCGGAGCCAGTGGGGAACCCTCCAAGCCCGGTCGGACATCGTTGTGCCGGTCAAGATCACCATGTTCATGGGCGTGGCCGCAGACTTGCGGGACGGGGTGGCTGAGGCGGCCGCCGCGTCCTTGTCCGTGACGACACCTGGGACACCACATCGTGAGCGAACGCGTCATTGCGCCCAAGAGCCGGGGCTTCTTGTTCCTCGACTCCCATCCTGAGGGCTGCCGACAGCTGGTGGACGAGATGTGGCAGGCCGTCCCCGGCCCGCCCGCCGCCGGGGGCGAAGGGCCGGTGGCTCTGGTCATCGGCTCCTCCGCCGGATACGGGCTGGCCGCCACGATCGCCGGCCTGGCCCGCGTGGGTATCCGTGGCATCGGCGTGTGCTTCGAGAAGGCGCCCGCGCGGCGCACCGGCACGGCCGGCTGGTACCGCACCGCCGCCACCGCCCGGCTCGCCCAGCAGCACGGGCGGGACATGGTCTTCCTCAACGGCGACGCGTTCAGCGACACGGTCAAGGAGCAGGTCGCCCACCTCCTCGCCGAGCGGTTCGGCGGACGACTCGACTTCCTGATCTACTCGGTGGCCGCGCCCCGCCGCACGGACCCGGACACCGGCACCGTGTATGCCTCGGTCCTCAAGCCGATCGGCTCGCCGTCCACCACCAAGACCCTCGTCTTCGACGAGAACGGCGCCCCGGAGGTCAAGGAGATCACCACCGGGCCTGCCGAGGACGACGACATCGAGCAGACCGTGGCGGTGATGGGCGGCACCGACTGGGAACGGTGGATCACGTTCCTGGCCGACCGGTCCCTGCTCGCCGACGGCTTCACCACCGCCGCCCTGTCCTACATCGGCTCTCCTCTCACCGCGGCGATCTACCGGCAGGGCACCATCGGCGCCGCGAAGTCCCATCTGGAGGCCACCGCACGTACGTTGGACGAGCGCCTGCGCAAGATGCTGGGCGGCCGGGCCGTGACCTCGGTCAACGCCGCCGCCGTCACCCAGTCCTCCACCGCCGTCCCCGGCATCGCCCTGTACCTCGGGCTGCTGCGGGGCGCACTCGGCGACGCCATGGTGGCCCCCATCGGTCAACTGGCGGAGCTGTGGGACCAGCTGACCGGCGCCCGTCCCCTCGACGTCGACGACGAGGGACGGGTCCGCCTCGACACCTGGGAACTCGACCCTGACGTGCAGAACACCGTCGCCGAGCACTGGTCCACCGCCACCAGCGACACCATCACCGCACTGGCCGACCTCGACTGGTTCAGCGACGAAGTCCGCCGCCTCTACGGCTTCTCCGTCCCCGGCCTCGACTACACCGCCCCCGTCGAAACCGACGTCCCCTGGCCCACCCCAGCCACGAAGTAGGACGCTTCTCGTCAACCCCCGCCGCCCTTATGGTGGTGCGCCAAAGGCGGCAATATCTCCCGAGCAGTGCAGATGCACCGCTTCTTCAGGGAAGGGTAGAGAGACTAGAAAAGAGAAAAGAATGTTCGATGCCATCATCATCATCGGCTTGGTTGTCGGTGCGTCTCTGCAGATCCAGGCAGTGTGGGACATGAGTCGCACCCCGTACGACGGTGAGGACACACTCTCCGTGCACTCGCAGGCGATCATCCTGGCGGCAGCGGGGTCCTTGTGCGCACTCGGCGCTCTGGTCGCCGCGCTCCTGGCCACCATGGCCGCCTAGGCCGCAGAAGAAATCGCTCCCTTCGCTGACCCCCTTCCCTGCCTTGGGCAGGGGGCGGGGGCAGGCCTACGCCACCAGGTGTGTTGTCAGCGCCCGTCAACGGCGAAGTTCAATTTCCGGCCCCATCACGATGACAGGCCGCCGCCGTGGATCCAGAAGCTGCAACAGTTCGCGCAACTGCTGGCGCGGCAGAGAGATACAACCCTTCGTGGGCCCTCCGTGGTCCACATGGATCCACACTCCCCCGCCTTTACCCAGCCCGAGCGGCCTCACCTTGTCCAAGGGAGAGAACCCCGACCGTCGGTTGTAGTCGATCGCCACGACGTAGTCGAACGACCCGGACAGCGACTCGCCGTAGAAGCCGGTTCCCGGCTCGTCGAATTCGTCGTCCATGTCGTACGGCAGTTGCGTCCCTGGATCGGGCAAGAGCCCGCCCGCGTCACCGATCCGGAACACTCCGATGGGAGAGCGCAGATCCCCGCCACGGTGATCTCCCGTCCATCCGAACACCGCGTTACGAGCCTGCCATGGCCCTGCCGTGCTGTTCCATCGAGAGGACCGCCCTCTTGTATAGAGCTCGGCAGTGGCATTGCTTGCCCCTGCCTTTCCGGTGACCACGAGGGCCTGCTCCGTCTCGGGCCCGATCTGCGCGCGCGTATACGGACCGAGACCAGGAATGCGGCGAGCCGCCCCGCCGTCCGCATTGGGCCCCGAGAGAGCGCCGGACGGTACACGCAAGGCAGTAGCGGAAGGGCCCGAAGGAGCGGCGGCCGGCGGGCTTGTGCACCCGACCAGGAGAAGGCAACAGGCCGATACGAGCCTACGCCAGCAAGGGCTATGAACTGTGGGGCGCATAGTCTTTTTCCTCTTGGAGCAGGCAGGCTGCCCGGGATAGCTCACGGTTCACTGGCGTACGGAATCGGCCGGTCGGAAGGTGACCCGCACTTTCCCTTTCTTCCCTCATCTGCTCTTTTCTTCCCAAAATGAGCTGGACCGTCGCGCAACACCGCCAAGTTGCTGCGATCGGCCGTCACCTGCTCCACAGGCCGGGACGGTGACCTCGGCTGCCGGGCGTCAACACGCCTCGTACACCCCTTCGACCCAGCTGCGTGTTCTGCCCCGTGCCGCGCCGACTACGTCGACATCAACCGATCGAGCAGACCCGCCCGGTTGATGGCGCGGCGGGTGACAGGCCCCGCCGCCACGATCCCGGCCCTGATGCCCACCGCGTCCAGCGCATGACAGACGCCCAGAAGCGTGAACAGGCCGGCATCGCCGCAGTAGGTGACGGCGGACAGATCCAGCAGCAGCCGACGGCGATCGCCCGGGCGCAGTGCCACTTGCACGACCGCCTCACGCAGCACGGGGGCCATGTCGCGGTCCAACTCGCCGGACAGGCTTATCAGCGTGGCGGACCGGCCCACGGGCATGTGGCGGACCGCCAACCGTTCTCCGGCGTCCTGTTCCATGTTGGGCTGCCTTCTCCTCAGCCCGCGGGCGGCGCGGTGCCCGCGGGCCGGTCGGTGAAAAGCTCCAGCAGTGCGCGCACCGGCAGCCCGGCGTCAGCCGGATGCCTGCAGGGCCGGTCCAGATGCAGGGTGTACTGATTGCAGCGACCGACCCGTCGGCGGTGCAGATAGCCCGCCGCTTCCAGGTCGGCCACGATGGCCTGGGCGGTGCGCTCCGTGATCCGGCAGGAGGCGGCCACCTGGCGCAACGACGCGGTCGGATCTTGCGCGATGGCCAGCAGTGCCCGCGCGTGGTTCGTCAGGAACGTCCATCCTCTGATCTCGCTGACCATGGCCCTCAGTGCCTTCCCCGCCTGCCGGCGCCTCATCATGGTCACTGGTCCGGTATCGGCGGACCTGGCGACCAGAGCTGCTCACACGCTCGCGTCTCGGCAGTAAATCGGGAGCGGTGCGGTCTAGGCCGACGGGGACTGGGGCGGGCCCGTAACCAGGTTAGAACGATCAGGTGGAACGGACAACTATGCCTGCCCGTGCACCTTGCGCGGGCCGTCACTTCGTCAGACCGGCGGAGAAGAAGGGTTCAAGGAGCGCCAACAATGCGCCGGGGCGGTCGAGGGGGATGATGTGGCCGCAGTCCTGGAGGTGATGGCCGACCAGGTCATCGGCGATGGGACGGAGTTGGCGTTCGAGACCCGTACCCACGGGGTGAGAGCCGACGACCATGGTCGGCATGGTCAGCCGAGCCGTCGCGGTGGCGTCCTGAATCTGCTGCGCGCTGGTGGGCAGGGCCCGGTAATAGGAGAACGCGCAGCGCAGGGCCTCGCTCCCGGTGTACGCGTGGACGAAGGCCGCACGGATGTCGTCGGGTACTCCTCGCCCGAGCGTCCCCGAGTCGAGGAACCAGTCGATGTACGGGGCCTCATTGCCGGCCAGAACGGTCTCGGCGAGGCCGGGGACGGCGTGGAATCCGAACCACCACGGGGCGCCGCCCGCGATGACGTGTTCTGCTCCGGGCAGGCGGCCGAGCAGTGCTTCCATCACGACCAGGCGCCGGACGAGGCCGGGGCGGCGCAGCGCGAGCAGGACGGCGGGTGCCGCGCCCGCGTCGATGCCCACCACCGCTGCGGAGGGCTCGCCGAGTGCGTCGAGCAGCCCTTCGACGTCGGCGGCCAGGGTGCCTGCGTCGTAGCCCTCGACGGCTCGTGTGCTGGCACCGAAGCCGCGCAGGTCCGGGGCGATGACCCGGTACTGTCCGGCCAGTTGCCCCATGATGCCGCTCCAGAGTTGCCAGGTGTGCGGGAAGCCGTGCAGCAGGAGTACCGCAGGTCCTTCCCCGGCGATCGCGACGTTGAGCTGGACGCCGTTCGTCGTGATGCGACGCAGTTGGTGTACGGCGGTGACGGGCATGTTGGCTCCTCCAGCTGGTTACCATTGGTGACCACAGAACGATAAGTAACCGTCGGGCCGCTTTCTAGACGGCACTTTCAGGGAAGGTGGTGAGCCGCAGGTGACCACCCAAGGAGCCCGGGCCGCCGGTCGTGGGGTACGCGGCGATCTGTTCGATCCCCACTGTCCGACGCGGCAGTTGCTGGACCGCATCGGCACGAAGTGGACGTCCATGGCCATCAAGACGCTCGCCGCTGCCGCACCGGAGGAGGTGCGTTTCGCGGAGCTGAGACGCCGGATGCCCGGCGTCTCGCAGAAGATGCTGTCCGTGACGCTGCGAAGCCTGACCCGCGACGGGCTGGTGTCCCGCCGGGTCGAACCGACCGTGCCGCCGCGGGTCTTCTACCGGCTTACCGAACTCGGACTGTCCCTGGAAACCGCGCTTGCGGGGCTGCGGACCTGGGCGGAGGAGCACATGAGCGAGATCAGCCGCGCCAACGAAGCCAACGACCAGGAGGCCGATGAGGGGTAGGCAGGCCGGTTCCGCGTCGAGTACTGGTGGTTGGAGTTCAGCGGCGGTGACAACCCCACCGCCCGGGTTTGCTTCGCGCGTGTCGAGACGGTCCACTCGCCTGGTGGCCGGACAGCGTTCGTCTATCGGGGCTGAGCGTTCACGTTCTCCTCGAACAGTTCCCGGGTGCGGCGCACCAGGGCCTCCCGTACGTTGTCCGGCGCCAGCACCCGCAGTGGGGTGGCCAGGCCGAGGAGGTACCTGGCAAGTCCTTCCGCGTCGGGGCCGCCGATGTCGACGATCGTGGCGTGGGGGCCGTCCGGGCGGTGGGTACCGACCGTCGGCGGGATCAGCCCCATCGCCTGCTCCACGGGCAGGGGGAGACGGATCGTCACGTAGAGCGGGTAGGTGCCGGCGGCGATGGAGCGGGACACGAGCAGGGCCGGGTCGGGCGGGTCGGTGAGTTCCACCGGGCGTCCGGTCGGCTGTATCCGGCTGACCCTGTCGGCCCGGAAAGTGCGCCACTGATCACGTGTCACGTCCCGGGCCACGAAGTACCAGCGCCGTCCCGTGTGCACCAGGCGGAAGGGGTCGACGTCCCGGACCGTGGTCTTTCCCTCCCGGTCGCGGTACGACAGACCGCTGCGCTCGCCCCGGCGGCACGCGTCGGCCAGTTCCAGCAGCATACCGGGCGCGATCTGCGGCGCGTCGGGCCTGGCGGTGTGAACAAGAGCGGCGTCCATCTCGCCCAGCCGGTCCGCGATTCGGCGCGGCAGGACCTGACGCAGTTTCAGCAAGGCGGACAGCGCGGCCTGGTCTCCGCCGAGAACACCGCTGAGCGCGGCTTCGCGCAGCCCGACGGCGACGGCGAGAGCCTCTTCGTCATCGAGGATCAGCGGCGGCACCCGGGCTCCGGCGCGCAGGCGATAGCCGCCCCACGGCCCGGGGTCGGACTCGACTCCGTAGCCGAGTTCCCGGAGCCTGGCGACGTCCCGTCGCACCGTGCGTTCGGTGACCTCCATACGGTCGGCCAGTTCGCCGCAGGTCCATGACGGCCGTGCGGACAGCAGGGAGACCAATCGCAGCAGGCGGGCAGAGGTGCTGATCACACGGTGAAGTGTCCTGCATGACCAGGACCGAATCTGACCGGGTCTGGTCGTAGCGTCTTCCCCATGAGTACCGCAAACACCTCCGCACCCGTGTTCCGCTACGCAGCCATCACGTTCGACTGCCTCGATCCCGCTGAACTGGCCCGCTTCTACGGCGAGGTCCTGGGCCTGCCCATCGCCTACGCCAGCGACGACTTCATCCTGCTCGGCCGGGAGGGGTCGGCCGGGCTGGGATTCAACCGGCTGGCCGACTACAGGCGTCCCACCTGGCCGGACCCCTCCCAGGAGAAGCAGGCCCACATGGAACTGGGCGTCGACGACCTGGAGTCCGCGCAGGCGCACCTGCTGACCCTGGGCGCCGCACTGCCCACCGTCCAGCCCCAGCCCGACCGGTGGAGGGTCCTCCTGGACCCCGCGGGCCACCCGTTCTGCATCACCACCCTGGTCTGAATACGACCGGCAGAGCGGCTCCCCTGCCTGGCAGGGCCCCGGGCGTCCACGTCCGTGACGCCGTTCGCATCGCGGGATGATGCCGGACTAGGCGTTCGCACCGGTCGCAGGCAGCAGCGCGAACTCGGCCACAGTGCGCCACGAGCCCGGCGTATCGGTACCGGCGATCAGACAGACACGGTCGATCCGGGCCGGTATAGGCAGCATCGCCTCCACGGCGTCGGCTGCCCGCTGCAGGGCGACCAGACCCGCCAGGTGCGTGCTCCCAACCGTCAGGTGAGGAGCCGGGTTGGGGTACGCACCTCGGTAGGGAGGGCACTGGGGGAACTGACGCCACACAGCATCGGTGAGATCGCGTCCGCCAAGGCCTCCAGCTCCACCTCAGCCACCACAGCATGCTCGCACACCCAACCTCGACCCGGGCTGCGCGGCTATGTGGGCCAAACTCCCGCCGGAATCAGTGCCGTTGAGGCACACTGGTTCTGCCTACCCGTCTCCGGACGACAGCCGGCCCATGGGGGAGCCGGTCCCCGTCCGGGAACGAGAGGTAGGTGATGGCGATGGCAGAGCGAGAACAATCTCGCGGACGCGATCGAAGCTGGACCAGAGAGGTACTCACCCGCTTGGCGGCGGCGCTCGGAGCCAAGGCCATCTGGAGGTTCTTCGAGTCTCATCTCAGCTGACGACGCCCGTGGCGACGTCATGCGAGGGGCGCAGTGCCGAGAACAACCGGCACGGCGCCCCTACTTCGTTCAGTACGGCCGCAGGACCCTGGACGGTCAGACGCACCGGCCGCACAAAGAACCGCGTCGCACAGCAGAGCGAGACCTGGCCAGCACCGGTACCGGTGCCCACCGGCCGCGATGCGGTCGGCGCGGAGGCGGACCGTACGGCGACTGCCACGCAGGCCGCCCACTCCGGCCCGGCCCGCTCATACCGTGGCGTCGTACGGCCACCGGGGCCAGGAGTTCGGGGCGTACGCGAGGCACTTTCATCCGCTCCGGGACAGGGGTGGCATCCCAGCATCCGCACTCGGCGCGCAGCGCGAGGCGCCCGGAGGAGCAGCCGTGGCAACGGCGGAGAACAATCGGCAGGCGGGTGGACTCTGCCACCCGGTTTGTGGACACAGACATACACCGGTTTCCAGTGAGAAGACCGCAGCGAAAAGGAGCACGGCGCACAAGTGCGACGCGCGACGGATCAGCGCTCTTGGGATCTCACTTGGTGTACAACGGCACGTCCTTGGCAGGCGACTGCGGGCGAAAGCACGCTAACGGCATGCACGAGTGCGGCTCCACTGAATTTTCGGGCAGGTGGCGACGGATCGCGTCGTCCGCGCCTACGGCTCCCCCGGCCCCAAGGACATCAGCCGCGAGGCAGTGGCAAGCGGTGGACACTGACGGCGTAGCCACCGCCCTCGTAGGGGTGGGCGTCCCACGTCGCGAAGCGGTCGACGAAGGTGAGGCCCGCCGCGGCGCAGTAGGCGTCGTACTCGGCCAGAGTGATGCCGGGCGATACCGGCAGGTGGGCTTCGTCCAGGCCGAATCCGGCGATCACAAGGCCGTCCGGGCGCAGGGCCGCGGCCAGGCGGTCGATGACCACGGCCTCAGTCCCCGCGGCGAGCAGCGGGAAGATGTTGCCGGCCGCGACGACGAGGTCGAAGTCCGCGCCGCCATGGAGTTCAGCCGGGTCGAACGTGGCCAGGTCGGCCTGGACCCAGGGCAGTTGTGGTGCCTGCCTGCGCGCCACGGCCAGCATGGAGGCGTCGAGGTCGACCCCGACGCAGTCATACCCGAGCTCCGCCAGGTGGATCATGACCCGACCGGTGCCGCACCCGGCATCCAGCACCCGCGCCCCGGAGGGCACCAGCGTGGCGCACAACCGTGCCTCCCCGTGCAGGTCCTTTCCGCTACCGGCGAGCGCCGCGAACCGGGCTGCGTAGTCCTCGCCGGACGTCCCACCAGTCAGTTCTTCCCATCGGCTCATGCCACACAGGGTAGGCGAACGGCCTTCCCCCGCTGGTTCCCGGCCGCGACCAACGGCCAGGGCTTCGGCCACCGGGCAGGCGCCGCGCCGCGGCGGGGCGGGCGAAACCGCGGACCTAGCGAGGTTCACCAGCTGATTCCGGCCGCCACCGGCCGGTGATCGCTGCCGGTGGCCGGCAGCACCCACGAGCCGGCCGGTTCCACTCCCCTGACCAGGATCTGGTCGATCCGCGTCACCGGGAACTTCGCCGGCCAGCTGAAGCCGAAGCCGGCCCCGGCTCCGTCCTGGGCGGAGCGCAGGTGCGCGGTGAGACCGGCGAACGCGCGATCGTCCAGGGTGCCGTTCAGATCACCGAGCAGCACCACCCGCTCGTTGCGCTCGGCGGCGACCGCTTCGGCGAGCGCCTTGGCGTTTCTGTCCCGCGATTCCGTCTGGAATCCTGCCCTGGGATTTACCCGTACGGACCCCAGATGGGCCACGTATACGGCGAGGGGCCCTTGGTCGGTGGCCACTGTGGTGCGCAGCGCCCGGGTGTCGGCCAGCTTGGCCTCGGCCGGCTTGGCGTCCCCCATCGGTCCGACGTCCTGCTCGGTGTCGACCGGCCGGGTGCCCGACAGCGGCAGCTTGCTCCACAGCCCGACCGTGCCCTGCACCGTGTGGTAGCGATACGCCTTCGCCAGTTCCTTCTCGTACAGCGGTTTCGCCTGTGCGGTGATCTCCTGCAGGGCCAGCACGTCCGCGCCGGAGGCTGCCAGATCGCGGGCGGTGCCGACCGGGTCGGGGTTCTCGGCGCCGACGTTGTGGCCGGCCACCGTGAGGTCGCTGCCCGCGTGGGACGTGCCGATGAACAGCCCGCCGAAGAGACTCAGCCACACCACGACCGGCATCAGCAGCGCGAGGCCCGCCACGGCGGAGCGGCGCCACAGCGCCCCTGCCAGCAGCACCGGGATCCAGAGTCCCAGCCACGGCACGAAGGATTCCACCAGGCTGCCCAGTCCCCCGCGGTCCGTGATCTGTGCGTGCAGCAGCATGAGCAGCCCCAGCAGCAGCGCCAGCACGGCGAGCACCCGGCCGCGCCTCCAGGGTCCCGGTCGGGAGGCGACGTCCATCGCCCGGCGGACGCCCGCGCGCCAATTGGAGGAGCCGACCCGTTGGCGGTCGGCGTCTTCCTGCCCGGCGTGCTCCGCCGTGTCGGTCCGCACGATCGTCTGTCCTTGCTCACTGCCGTTCACTTTTGCATCCTCGGGTCCTGGGTGGGGTCGGCATACATCTGCGGGCACCCGCGATCGATCGCGTCGGAGCGCAGCTCGTAGTGCCAGGGTTCGTTTCGGTAGATCTGGCAGAGTCCGTATCGTTCGCCGTGTTCGGAGAGCCACTTCGCCGCGTTGGAACGCCCGATGTCGACCGCGTCCCCCGACACGTGAGGTGAGGTCTTAGCGGTCGCCACCCACCGGGCGGCCTCGGCTTTGGACCCGTATTTGGAGATCGCCTCGCGCAGAAGCTGGTCCTGGTATTGCGGGGAACGCCAGCCACTATTTATGTAGAGGGGTAGCCCACTGCCCGCTGCGTCCTTTGCGGCCTGGCGCAGGGCGTTGAGTAAATTCGGACCGAGCCTGGCCACGGCCACGACATCGTCGTCGAAGACTGTCGTGCCCTCGGGGACGGCGCCGCCGGCTTCGCCCAGCGCACCACCGTGTTCTCCTCGAGGACCCTTCGGCGGCGAGGGGGCCGAGGAGAAGGAAGGCGATGCGGTCAGTTCAGATGCCGAGGACGCCGAAGAGCGGAAATTCTGCGCGTGCCAGGCGAAAGTCGCGGCGATCGCCGCGATGAGGGCTACTACCGAGCCTGCGACGATGCGCCGACGAATTCGGCGGGGCTGTATTCGCGCTGATGGCGGGTTTTCATTCATGCCGCCAGTCAAGGCAATGTGGTGTTGTGAGCCCGTATCGGATTCTCGATACGCCGACGATATGTACCGCCTCGTAGCATCAAATGCGCGCGTGTACTGGTGGTCGAGGTCGAGGACGAGCCCTTCAGCGCACGTCGCCGCACGGCGAGGCTCTGCTCCTGCTCAACAACGGGTGTGTCGGTCTCGGCGCTGATCCCGTGCCAACCCGCCTTGCGGGGAGTCCTGCGGTGATGCGGAGCCCGCCGGCGGGTCGTGGGGTTGCTCGGGCAGTGGAGCCCGGTCTGGGGGCAGGGTGGCTCTTGTCAGACTGCTCGGCCCGTTAGGCTTCGGGGAGTCCATGGCGTCAAATAGCGGGCGCCGAACCCTGGAGGCAATACTTCATGCTGATCGCCCAGCGTCCCTCGTTGACCGAAGAAGTCGTCGACGAATTCCGCTCCCGGTTCGTCATCGAACCCCTGGAGCCCGGCTTCGGCTACACCCTGGGCAACTCCCTGCGCCGCACCCTGCTCTCCTCCATCCCCGGCGCCGCAGTCACCTCCATCCGCAT
>NZ_JBHUZJ010000075.1:0-48075 GCF_042667685.1 Streptomyces sp. NPDC057302
CTTGGGATAAATTATGTCCCCCCTCGGGTTTTCCGCGGGGGGGGCCCGCGGGTCCTGGGGGCGGGCCCCCTCGTCGTACTGCCTACGCCCAGGTGATGAGGCGCTTGGGCTGCTCCAGGATCGCCGCCACGTCGGCGAGGACCTTGGAGCCGAGCTCGCCGTCGACCAGGCGGTGGTCGAAGGAGAGCGCGAGCGTCGTCACCTGACGCGGCTTGACCTTGCCCTTGTGGACCCAGGGCTGGAGCTTGATCGCGCCGACCGCGAGGATCGCGGACTCGCCCGGGTTCAGGATCGGCGTGCCGGTGTCGACGCCGAAGACACCGACGTTCGTGATGGTGACCGTGCCGCCCTGCATCGCGGCCGGTGACGTCTTGCCCTCACGGGCCGTGGACACCAACTCGCCGAGCGACGCGGCCAGTTCCGGCAGGGTCTTGGCGTGCGCGTCCTTGATGTTCGGGACGACCAGGCCGCGCGGGGTCGCCGCGGCGATGCCCAGATTCACGTAGTGCTTCTGGACGATCTCCTGATTCGCCTCGTCCCAGGCCGCGTTGACCTCCGGGTTGCGCCGGATCGCCACGAGCAGCGCCTTGGAGACGAGCAGGAGCGGATTGACCCGCAGGCCCGTGAAGCCGTGCTGGTCCGCGTCTCGCTTCAGCTCCTCGACCAGCTTCATCGTCCGCGTCACGTCCACCGTCACGAACTCCGTGACGTGCGGCGCCGTGAAGGCCGAACCGACCATCGCCTGGGCGATGGCCTTGCGGACGCCCTTGACGGGGACGCGGGTCTCGCGGGCGTCGGCTCCTGCCACGGGGGCCGCGGCAGGAGCGGCGGCCTCGGCGGCCACCGGCTGCGGCGCGGCCACGCGGGCCGGGGCGGCCGGGGCGGAGGCCTGCGCCACCGCCGCGTGCACGTCCTCGCGCGTGATGATCCCGTCGGCCCCGGACGGGACGATGGCCGTGAGGTCGACTCCCAGGTCCTTGGCGAGCTTGCGCACCGGCGGCTTCGCCAGCGGACGCTCGCCCGCGGGGGCGGTGGAGTCGACGGGGGCGGCGGGAGCTGCGGGCTCGGCGACGCCGGCCCCGCCGGAGCCGTTCAACTCGGCCTGGACCGCCGCCGCGTAGTACGTACCGGCGGCGGCAGCCTGGTCCTGCGCCGACTTGCGCGCGCGGCGCTTCGTCGAGGACTCGGCGACCCCGTAACCGACCAGCACCGGCTGCCGCCCAGCGGGGGCGGCCTCCTCCTCGGGGGCGGCGGGGGCGGCGTGGGCTGCGGGGGCTGCGGGGGCTGCTTCGGGGGCGGCCTCCGCCGCCGGGGTGGCGGCAGTCTCCGCGGGGGCGCCACCGCCGGACACGTCCACCGCGATGATCACCTGCCCGACGTCGACCGTGGTGCCCTCGGGGAAGCGCAGTTCCCGTACGACTCCGTTGAACGGAATGGGCAGCTCGACGGCGGCCTTGGCCGTCTCGACCTCGCACACCACCTGCCCGTCGGTGACCGTGTCGCCGGGCGCCACGAACCACTTGAGGATCTCCGCCTCGGTGAGCCCCTCGCCCACGTCGGGCATCTTGAACTCGGCCAGCGCAGTGTCTGTCATCGTCGTCACGACCCTCTCCCTCAGTACGCCAGCGAGCGGTCGACAGTGTCGAGCACCCGGTCGAGGCCCGGCAGGTACTCCTCTTCCAGCCGCGCCGGCGGATACGGCGCGTGGAAGCCGCCGACCCGCAGCACGGGTGCTTCGAGGTGGTAGAAGCACCGCTCGGTGATGCGGGCCGCGATCTCCGCGCCCGCGCCCAGGAAGACCGGGGCCTCGTGGACCACGACGAGCCGCCGCGTCTTCTCGACCGAGGCCTGCACCGCGTCGAAGTCCATCGGCGACATGGAGCGCAGGTCCACCACTTCAAGGGACTTGCCCTCTTCGGCGGCGGCCGCCGCGGCCTCCAGGCAGACCTTCACCATCGGGCCGTACGCGACGAGGGTGAGGTCCGTGCCCTCACGGGCGACCCGGGCCTTGTGCAGCGGCGCCGGAATGGCCTCGGTGTCGACCTCGCTCTTGTCCCAGTAACGCCGCTTCGGCTCGAAGAAGATCACCGGATCGTCGCTCTGGATGGCCTGCTGCATCATCCAGTAGGCGTCCGACGAGTTCGAGGGCGAGACGACCTTGAGGCCCGCCACGTGCGCGAACAGCGCCTCGGGCGACTCACTGTGGTGCTCGACCGCGCCGATGCCGCCGCCGTACGGAATGCGGATGACGACCGGCATCTTGATCTTGCCGAGCGCGCGGGCGTGCATCTTCGCGAGCTGCGTGACGATCTGGTCGTACGCGGGGAAGACGAAGCCGTCGAACTGGATCTCCACCACTGGGCGGTAGCCCCGAAGCGCCAGGCCGATGGCCGTGCCGACGATGCCGGACTCGGCGAGCGGGGTGTCGATGACACGGTCCTCGCCGAAGTCCTTCTGGAGCCCGTCCGTCACACGGAAGACGCCGCCGAGCTTGCCGACGTCCTCGCCCATGATGAGGACCTTGGGGTCGGTGTCCAGCGCCGTACGCAGCGATTCGTTGATCGCTTTGGCGAGGGGAAGTTTCTGTACGCCCATGGCTACTTGCCCTCCCCGCCGTCAGCGGCGTCCGCGAACGACGCCTGGTACGCCTGGAACTGCGCGCGCTCCTCGTCGACCAGCGCATGCCCGTCCGCATACGCGTTCTCGAAGATCGACATCAGATCCGGATCCGGCATCGCCCGCACCACCTCTCGCACTCGCTTTCCCAACGCTTCGCTCTCCGCGTCGAGTTCCGCGAAAAATCCCTCATCCGCGTGACCTTCGGCCTCCAGGTAGGTCCGCAGGCGCAGGATCGGGTCCTTGACCTCCCAGGCCTCGCGCTCCTCGTCCCTGCGGTACTTGGTCGGGTCGTCGGAGGTGGTGTGCGCGCCCATGCGGTACGTGAACGCCTCGATGAGCGCCGGGCCCTCGCCCGTACGCGCCCGCTCAAGCGCCCACTTGGTGACGGCGAGCACGGCGAGCACGTCGTTGCCGTCGACCCGCACGCCCGGGAAGCCGAAGCCCTGCGCGCGCTGGTAGAGCGGCACCCGGGTCTGCTTCTCGGTGGGCTCGGAGATCGCCCACTGGTTGTTCTGGCAGAAGAACACGACCGGAGCGTTGTAGACCGCGGAGAAGGTGAAGGCCTCGGCGACGTCGCCCTGGCTGGAGGCACCGTCACCGAAGTACGCGATCACGGCCGAGTCCGCGCCGTCCTTGGCCACGCCCATCGCGTAACCGGTGGCGTGCAGGGTCTGCGAGCCGATGACGATCGTGTACAGGTGGAAGTTGTTGGTGTTCGGGTCCCAGCCACCGTGGTTCACGCCGCGGAACATCCCGAGCAGATTGGTCGGGTCGACCCCGCGGCACCAGGCGACGCCGTGCTCGCGGTAGGTCGGGAAGACGTAGTCGTCCTCGCGCGTGGCACGGCCCGAGCCGATCTGGGCGGCCTCCTGGCCGAGCAGCGAGGCCCACAGACCCAGCTCGCCCTGGCGCTGCAGGGAGGTGGCCTCGGCGTCGAAGCGGCGGGTGAGGACCATGTCGCGGTACAGGGCGCGCATGTCATCGGCGGTGATGTCCGCGACGTATGCGTCGTACTCGGCGTTCTTGACCCGCTTGCCTTCAGGGGTCAGCAACTGAACAAGCTGGGGTTCCGTGCTGTTCGCGCTGTCCGTGCTTTTCTTCGGCGCGGCCTTCTTGGCGCTCGTGCGCTTGCCGCCGCTCGTACTGCTGCGGCGCGGTGTGCGCGCGGCGGTGCTCTCCACGGTCACGTGTGCTCCTCCGTCGGTCCGGCCCCCGGGATTACCGGGAAGCTGGGGGTCCCCCCTGCTCTTTGAGAGCTTGGGGGCGCGGCTCGCCTGATCCGTGCCCGCGCACGGGGTGGGTGCGACTCGGCCGGGAACAGGCGTGACAGGTGCCCCGGCGAGCGCCCTGCACAATGCACGTTACCCAGTGCTTCCCAATTCTGTGAAACCCCATCTGACCTGCGAATTTGCTTGGATTTCCAAGTATCTGACTGCTTGGATTTCCGAGTAAATCCAGAAAGTCGGGAACAGTTCCTGGTCACAGCACTGATCACAGCCTGGCAGGGGGCCGGAACACCGGCACGTTATCCCGGCCACCCCACGCACGGGAAGAGTTCAGCTCAGGCACTGCGAGAGATCGTGTGTGAGACTGGCTCCGTGCGCGAAGACGGAAAAATTACGGTATTTCTCCTCGACGACCATGAAGTGGTCCGCCGTGGAGTCCATGAGCTGCTCTCCGTGGAGTCCGACATCGAGGTGGTCGGCGAGGCGGGGACGGCGGCGGACGCCCTGGTCAGGATCCCTGCGACACGGCCGGACGTGGCCGTGCTCGACGTGCGGCTCCCGGACGGCAGCGGGGTCGAGGTCTGCCGCGAGATCCGTTCGCAGAACGAGGACATCAAATGCCTGATGCTCACCTCGTTCGCGGACGACGAGGCTCTCTTCGACGCGATCATGGCGGGCGCTTCCGGCTATGTCCTGAAGGCCATTCGCGGCAATGAACTGCTCTCGGCCGTACGCGATGTGGCGGCGGGAAAGTCGCTGCTCGACCCCGTCGCCACGGCCCGTGTCCTGGAGCGTCTGCGCGACGGGAACACCCCCAAGGGCGACGAGCGTCTGTCGAACCTGACGGACCAGGAGCGCAAGATCCTCGACCTGATCGGCGAGGGCCTGACCAACCGGGTGATCGGCGAACGGCTGCACCTCGCCGAGAAGACGATCAAGAATTACGTGTCCAGCCTGCTCTCCAAGCTCGGCATGGAGCGGCGCTCGCAGGCGGCCGCGTATGTGGCCCGTATGCAGGCGGAACAGCACCACTGACACGGGGAAACGGGACTTACGTCCCCATCCCCTAAGGGCGGGATCCCCTTCCCCGGCCCCCCGCCGGTGGCAGAGGGTGGACGCATGCCTTCCGACGATCTGGAACAGGACGAACGGCTCGCCTTCGAACTGCTCGGCCGCACCGACTACGGCCGGGTCGCGACCAGCATGCGCGCGCTGCCCTTCCTCGCCGCGGCCCGCCACGTCGTCGTGGACGGGCGCATCCTGCTGCGGATGCACAAGGGATACGGCTATCACCAGGCCTGCCTCGGCAGTGTCGTCGCCTACGGGGCGGACAATCTCAGCGCCGAGACCGCGCGCACGGGTCAGTGGACCGTGCAGTTCGTCGGGCTCTGCGAGGCCGTCGAGCCGACCAACGACGAGCTCGAACTCTTCGGTCCCGGCCCGCACTACGTGGACGGCGAGCTCTATGACCCGGTCTACATGCGCATAGAGCCGCAGCTGGCCACGGTGCACACCCTGCACGGCGGCCGGGAGCGGCAGCTGCAGCGCATGCTGTGACCCCGGGACCGTGACCCCCTGAACGACGCACGCGCGCGTGGTGCCCTTCCGGGCTCCACGCGCGCGTGCGTATGTCTGTATGTCTCTGTCTGTATGTCTCTGTCTGTCTGGGGTCCTGTCGGCGTGCTGTCCGCCGCTCAGCCGTCGCCCTCGCCGCCGGCGCCCTCGACATCTCCCGTGCCGCCGTTCGTCACCGGCGGGTCCTCGCTGGTCGGCGTGCTCGGGTCGTCCGTCGGCTCCGTCGGATCGTCCGTCGGCTCCGTCGGGTCGTCCGTCGGGTCCGTCGGCTCGTCCGTCGGCTGGCTCTCGGTGGGCGAGGGCGTGTAGTCGTTGGAGGGCGGGGCCGACGGGGTGTAGTCGCCCTGGCCGCCGGAGCCGTCGCCGGGCACCGAGGTGTCCTCGTCCGAGGTCTCCTCGTCCGCGCTCTTGCTCGGCTTCTTCGTCTCCGACTGCTTCGTCGGCTCCTTCGTCGGGGTGTCCTTCTCCTTGGTCTTGTCGCCGTTCGCCGACAGCGCGAACGCGACACCCACGGCGATCGCGATGACCGCGAGCACGGCCAGGATCCACATCTTGCCGCGGCCCTTGCCGTTGCCGGGGCGGTGACCGCCCTCGAAGCCGCCGTCGTCGCCGCCCGGCGGACGCAGCATGGCGCCCGGGATCTGCGCGGTGCCGGAGTCGCCCGGGTGCTGCATCGCGGTGGCACCCGCGACGCCCATCGCCGGGGTGCTGCCGCCCTCGTGCATGCCGGCGACGTCGACGGGACCGGTGTTCCAGGTCCCGGTGTGGCTGCCCTGCTCGTGCAGCATCTGCAGCCCGTACTGGACCAGACCGCGCATCTCCTCGGCCGTCTGGAACCGGTCGTCCGGGTCCTTGGCCAGCGAACGCATCACCAGGCCGTCCAGCTCCGGCGGCGACGCGTCCGAGGTCTCGGACGGCGGCACCGGGATGTCCTGGACGTGCTGGTACACGACGGAGAGCGGCGTCTCACCGGTGAACGGGGGCCGCAGGGCGAGAAGTTCGTAGAGCAGACAGCCGGTCGCGTACAGGTCGGAACGGTGGTCGACCGCCTTGCCGAGCGCCTGCTCCGGGGAGAGGTACTGGGGCGTGCCCATGACCATGCCGGTCTGCGTCATCGTCGACTGCGCGCCGTGCAGGGCACGGGCGATGCCGAAGTCCATCACCTTCACCGCGCCGGTGTCGGTGATGATCACGTTCGCGGGCTTGATGTCGCGGTGCACGATGCCGTGCTGGTGCGAGTACGCGAGCGCCTCGAGCACCCCGGAGACGATGATCAGGGCCTGCTCGGGGCCCGGCGCCTCCGCGTTGAGCAGCAGATCGCGGATCGTCCGGCCCTCGACGATCTCCATGACGATGTACGGGACGACGCTCGGCCCGACGACATCCTCACCGGAGTCGTAGACCGCCACGACCGCGTGGTGGTTGAGTCCGGCCACCGACTGGGCCTCGCGGGTGAAGCGGGCCTTGGAGACCGGGTCTTCCGCGAGGTCGGAGCGGAGCAGCTTGACGGCGACCGTACGACCGAGACGTACGTCCTCGGCCGCGAACACCTCTGCCATGCCGCCCCGGCCGAGTCTGTGGGTCAGCCGATAACGGCCGTCCCCGACAAGACCGGCATTACCCCACAACTCCGGCGCGTCTGACATACCGCCGCCACTCGCCTCGGGGTCGGACGGGCCCTGAGCGCGCTGCGTCTGTGCCATCAGTCCTCGCCGTCGTTTCTGGTCGTGGTGCTTGGTGGTACCGGGGGATCCCCGCCGGGCCACGCTACAGCCTTCGCGCGCCACGCCGGTTCGAGGTGGACCGGACATCAAACCCGCCGGGGGCCCTCGCGCGCAAACTTGTAACGCTTCCGAGACGCTTCTTGCGCGTACGGTCACGGAACGGGCATCGAGCTTGACGTGGCACTGCCCTCGGGCAGACTTGGCCAGGAATAGCGGGAATCGATCACCGATCGCGGAGCCGTCCGGCACACCGCGCCGATGGGGGACGCACGACATGAGCAGCCAGGACGGCGCACAGGGACGGTATGCGGGGCGCTCGCTGGCCGGTGGCCGGTACCAGCTGCTCGATCTTCTCGGTGAGGGCGGCATGGCCTCCGTCCACCTCGCGTACGACTCCGTACTCGATCGTCAAGTCGCGATCAAGACGCTCCACAGCGAGCTCGGCCGCGAGCAGTCCTTCCGCGAGCGCTTCCGCCGCGAGGCCCAGTCGGTGGCCAAGCTCACGCACACGAACATCGTCTCGGTCTTCGACACCGGCGAGGACGAGCTCGACGGCGCGACGATGCCGTACATCGTCATGGAGTATGTGGAGGGACAGCCGCTCGGCTCCGTCCTGGACACCTCGGTCGCCCAGTTCGGCGCGATGCCGAGCGACCAGGCCCTGAAGATCACCGCCGATGTGCTCGCCGCGCTGGAGATCAGCCACGAGATGGGCCTGGTCCACCGCGACATCAAGCCCGGCAACGTGATGATGACCAAGCGCAACGTCGTCAAGGTCATGGACTTCGGCATCGCCCGCGCGATGCAGTCCGGCGTCACCTCCATGACGCAGACCGGCATGGTCGTCGGCACTCCCCAGTACCTCTCGCCGGAGCAGGCGCTCGGCCGCGGTGTGGACGCCCGCTCCGACCTCTACTCCGTCGGCATCATGCTGTTCCAGCTGACCACCGGACGGCTGCCCTTCGAGGCGGACTCCCCGCTGGCCATCGCGTATGCGCACGTCCAGGAGGAGCCGGTCGCTCCGTCCTCGATCAACCGCTCGCTGCCGCCCGCTGTCGACGCGATCGTCGCCCGCGCGCTCAAGAAGAACCCGAACGAGCGTTTTCCGACCGCCGAGGCCATGCGCGACGAGTGCCTGCGCGTCGCCCAGTCCTTCCAGGCTTCCGCGCCGAGCATCGTGCCGGGTGCCCAGACGGCGAGCGGCGCGGGTGTCGGTGCCGCGGTCTTCCCGCCGGTCGACTCCTCGCTCCCGCAGCAGGGCAGCGTCCAGACGCCGTACCAGCCGGGTCCCGGTACGTACGGCCCCGCCACACCGCCCCCCGTCACCCCGGGCTACGGCTACCCGCAGCAGGGTGGCTATCCGACCCCGGCGCCCACCAACGCGTACGCCCCCCAGGGCGCGCAGACCCCGCCCCCTTACACGCTCTCGCCGCAGCACGGGCAGACGTCCGTGGGCCAGGGCGGATCCGGCTCGGGCGGCGGCAAGCGGAACATGCCGGTGGTCGTCGGCTCGATCGTCGTCGCGCTTCTCGCCATCGGCGGCGTGATCGCGGCGGTGTCCATGAGCGGCGACGACGGGGACAAGGACGCCAAGGACAAGAAGTCGCCGGCTCCGGTGGCCGGGCACCGGGGTCCCGACCGCAGCAAGACGATCGACACCGAAGAGTGCACCGAGCCCGAGACGGCGTACAACGACGAGAACAAGATCAAGGTCCCGGACTTCACGTTCAACGACTGGCGCTCCGTGCAGAAGTGCCTCCAGGCCGCGGGCTGGCAGTACGACAAGCGCACGGTGGACGAGAACACCTACGGGGAGGACACGGTCATGTCCCAGTCCCCGAAGGAAGAGTCCGACGTCGACCCGGACGACGTGAACATCGAGATCACCATCTCCACGGGCAATCCCGCCTGAGCTGACGCGACGTCCGACGCGACATCTGAAGAGACATCTGAAGCGAAGGGCCCGGTCACCTTGTGACCGGGCCCTTCGCTTCGCGCTCTTTATCGGCTACCGCCCTTGCCGCTGCCTAGAGGTGCTGACTAGAGGTGCTGACTAGAGGTAGGGCCCTCCGGTCCGTCCCGCGATACCGCCGTCCTCTTCCTCCTCGCCGCCGCCCACACCGGGCGGCAACGCGCGCCGCATCGATTCGAGCTGCGCCCGCGCCGCCATCTGCTGCGCGAAGAGGGCCGTCTGGATCCCGTGGAAGAGTCCTTCGAGCCAGCCCACCAGCTGGGCCTGCGCGATGCGCAGTTCGGCGTCGCTGGGCACTCCCTCGTCGGTGAAGGGGAGGGAGAGACGCTCCAGTTCCTCGACGAGCTCGGGGGCGAGACCGTCCTCGAGCTCCTTGACCGAACTGGCGTGGATCTCCTTGAGCCGCACCCGGCTCGCCTCGTCGAGAGGTGCCGCCCGCACCTCCTCGAGCAGCTGCTTGATCATGCTGCCGATGCGCATGACCTTCGCCGGCTGTTCGACCATGTCCGTCACCGGGACCTCGCGGGATTCGTCGTCTCCGCCGCCGCCGAGCGCCATTCCGTCCTGTCCGACAACCAGGACCTGGGGGCTCTCCTGCGACCGTTCGTTCCTCGGCATCTCCATGCCGCCATTCTCTCGCACGCGTACATCACACATCGGTGGTGCCCCCATTTGCCGCTGATCCACCGTGTACGAGGGGGCCGATCGTGTCAGCTCCGATCGGCTCCGGTCAGCCGCGGCGCAGTCGTACGGCGAAGAATCCGACCCCGAGGCCGATCAGGACCAGGCCGCTGCCGAGCGGCAGGACGCGGAGGCCGGGTACGGGGGGTCCGGTGGCGGTCCGCCGGGTGGTGTCGGACGCGGTGGTCCTGGTGGTGGACCGCTGTTTCGCGGGCTTCTCGACCGGGGTCGCCTTCGGCCGGTCGGCCGGTGCGGAGACCTGGGCGGGCGGGGGCGGGGGCGGCAGCGGGTCCGCGCGACCCGGGCGGGCCCTGCCGTCACCGGGGACGCTTCCAGCACGGGTCTGGCTGGGGGAGGGTTCGGCGGCGTACGACAGAGAGAGAGGTGAGACGGCCAGGAGCACCGCCAGGATCAACAAGGGGCGAAGGATCGACAAGGGGCGAAGCCATGGAGTCATCACGCTGACCCCCTCCCGCTACCGGGTAGCCAAGATCAAGAGAGATCACTGAAGCTGCATCAAGCGTCACACAGTGACACAACTCCGGCATCTCGACTGTCCTGGCACCCGGCGACGGGAGGACTGAGCCCCGTAGGGGGCGCGGGGAACTGCGCGACAAACCCCCACCGACCCGCAGGTCAATCACCCCACCCCAGCGGCGCGACCCAGCGGCGCGACCCAGCGGCGCGACCTAGCGGACGAGCAGCACCTTCCCGATGTGCGAGCTCTCCTCCAGGACGCGGTGGGCGGTCGCCGCCTCACTCATCGGCACGGTCTGGTCGACGATCGGCCGTACGTGGCCCCCGGCGATCAGCGGCCACACGTGCTCCCGCACGGCCGCGACGATCGTCGCCTTCTCCTCGGCGGGACGCCCCCGCAGCGAGGTCGCGGTGACGGCGGCGCGCTTGCCCAGGAGCGTGGCGATGTTCAGCTCGCCCTTGACGCCGCCCTGCATGCCGATGATCGCGAGACGGCCGTTGACCGCGAGGGACTGCACGTTGCGGTCCAGGTACTTGGCGCCCATGTTGTCGAGGATGACGTCCGCGCCCGCGCCGTCCGTGGCCTTCTTGATCTCCTCGACGAAATCCTGCTCGCGGTAGTTGATGAGGATGTCCGCGCCGAGCTCCCCGCAGAAGTCGAGCTTCTCCTTGGTGCCCGCCGTGACCGCCACCGTGGCGCCGACGGCCTTCGCCAGCTGGATCGCCATGGTGCCGATGCCGCTGGAGCCGCCGTGCACGAGGAACGTCTCGCCGGGCCTGAGGTGGGAAATCATGAAGACGTTGGACCAGACCGTCGAGGTCACCTCGGGCAGCGCGGCCGCCGTGACGAGGTCGACGCCTTCGGGCACGGGCAGCAGCTGTCCCGCGGGAACGACGACCTGCTCCGCGTAGCCGCCGCCGGCGAGCAGCGCGCACACCTCGTCGCCGATCTTCCAGCCGGAGACGCCGGGGCCGATGTCGGTCACGCGGCCGGCGCACTCGAGCCCCGGATAGGGGGACGAGCCGGGCGGCGGGTTGTAGAAGCCCTGGCGCTGGAGCAGGTCGGCGCGGTTCACGGCGCTGGCCACGACGTCGACCAGCACCTCACCCTCGCCGGGTACGGGATCGGGGACCTCGGCCCATACGAGCGCTTCGGGTCCGCCGGCTTCGGGGATCGTGATCGCATGCATGCTGGCGAGGCTACTCCCTGCGGATTCCGGCCGGTCCGACTACGTGCGCAGACCTCCGCGCGGCGGATTCGACTTGGCGTCGGGCGCCATCGGTGACGTCCGCGTCGCCCGCACGATGGTGATCAGACGGTCCATCAACTGCAGCTTCCCGACCGCGGGATCGTCGTATCCGAGCACCCGGTGCCCGCGTACGACACTGACCACCAGGTCGTCCGTCTCGCGGACGCCGAGACCCACCTCGGCCTTTATCACCGGGCGCTCGACGAGATCGAGCCCGCTGCCCTGCTGGATCAGATCCTCCATGACCATGCCCGCGCTGGGGCTGAGCACGGAGAGGCCGAGCAGCCGTCCCGCCGCGCTGGCACTGGTGATCACCGCGTCGGCGCCGGACTGGCGCAGCAGCGGCGCGTTCTCCTCCTCGCGCACCGCGGCCACGATCTTCGCCCCGCGGTTCATCTGCCGGGCGGTCAGCGTGACCAGGACGGCGGTGTCGTCGCGCTGCGTCGCGATGATGATCTGCCGGGCGCGCTGCACCTCGGCGCGGAGCAGGACATCGCTGCGCGTCGCGTCGCCGATGACTCCCGCGTAGCCCTCCGCGGTGGCGGCGTCGACGACCTTCGCGCTCGGGTCGACCACCACGATCTGCTCGGGCTTCAGACCCGTCGCACAGACGGTCTGGATGGCGGAACGGCCCTTCGTGCCGAAGCCGACGACGACGGTGTGTTCACGCAAGTTGGACCTCCAGCGGTTCAGACGCCATTCCTCGCGCGTACGTTCCGTGAGTACTTCAAGGGTCGTACCGACCAGGATGATCAGGAAAAGCACGCGCAGCGGCGTGATCAGGAGGATGTTGCAGAGCCGCGCGCTGTCGCTGTACGGGACGATGTCGCCGTAGCCGGTGGTCGAGAGCGTGACGGTGGAGTAGTAGGCGGCGTCGAGGAAGTCGAGCCCGTCGTCGGAGTTGTCGTGATAGCCGCTGCGGTCGATCCAGACGATGAACGTCGTCAGGGCGAGCACCGCGAGCGCCATCAGGAGCCGCTTGCCCACCTGCACCAAGGGCCGCTCGACTACCCGGCGGGGCAGCTTGATCCGGTGGGTGACGAGGTGCTCGTCGGGGTTGCGGGCGATGGCGTCATGGCCGGGAAGTTTCACGTGAAACACTCTCCGGCTGTTGCTGGTCCGCCTGCTTGCGGGTCTGTTGCTGGGCTTGTCCGCGTGCTTGCTGCTGGGGCTGCGTGCGCGCTCGTCCCTGGGCCGCCTGCTTGCGTGCTTGCTGCTGGGCCTGTCTGCGCGCTCGCTGCTGCGACCGCTTCCGAGAGGGCCCACGGGAGGTCGAGGACCTCCAGTTCCTGGCCCTGGCGCCCACCGCCCGGCGCGACGACCGCGAGTCCGTCGGCCACCGCGATCCCCCGCAGCATCGCCGGACCGTTGTAGTGCAGCGGCACGGCGTGGTCGGCGCGGAGGGTGACGGGCACGAGTCGGGTGTCGTGCGGATGCCCGTGCACGTCCTCGCTCAGCGCTGCGGTGTACGGCGACGGGGCGGGGCGCCCCGAGAGCGTACGCAGCAGGGGCTCGGCCAGGGTCAGCAGGCCGGAGACGGCCGCGAGGGGATTGCCGGGCAGGCCCACGAGGTGCTGGTCCGGGCGGATGCGGGCGAGCAGCATCGGGTGCCCGGGGCGCACCGCCACTCCGTCGACCAGGAGTTCGGCGCCGATGCGACGCAGGGTGGGGTGGACGTGGTCGACCGGGCCGGAGGCGGTGCCTCCGGTGGTGACGACGAGGTCGGCGGCGGATGTGGTGATGGCCTGGTGGAGCGCCTCGGCATCGTCACCGAGCCTGCGTACGGCGATGACCTCCGCGCCCAGTGAACGCAGCCAGGGCGGCAGCATGGGCCCGAGCGCGTCACGGATGAGGCCCTCGTGGGGGAGCCCGTCGGTCAGCAACTCATCGCCCAGGATCAGCACTTCGGCCGTGGGGCGGGGGACCACGGGCACCTGGTCGTACCCCGCTGCCGCCGCGAGGCCGAGCACCGCCGGGGTCACCTGGGCGCCGGGCGGCAGCAGTTGATCGCCGGAGCGGCACTCCTGGCCGCGCGGCCGGATGTCCTGGCCCTGCGTGACGTCACGCCGGGGGTGCAGCCGCCCCTTGTCGTCGGTGAGGCCGTGCTCGCTGCGGATGACGGCGGTGGCCTCCTGCGGAATCCGCGCCCCGGTCGCGATCCGCACGGCCTCGCCGTCCGAGAGCGGGTCCGGCCGCCCGTGCCCGGCGAGGATCCCCTCGGCCCGCACTTCCCAGGGCCCGGGGCCCGCGACGACCCAGCCGTCCATCGCGGAGGTGTCGAAGGAGGGGAGGTCCGTGAGGGCGACGAGGGGCGCGGCGAGGACCAGGCCGAGCGCTTGCTCCAGGGGGACGGCGGCGGGAGCCGACGCGGAGGGCACGGGCCGCGGGGCGCGCGCGGCGAGGTTGCGGGCGGCGGGCCAGGGGGTGATGTCGCGACGCTTGGGCCCGGCGGAGCCGCCCGCCGCGGTGCCGGGCTCCTGGCCGCGGGGGGTGGGTGCGGCAGGCCCGGGGGGTGTCGTGGATGCGGAGGGCGGCCGGTGCGGGGAGGGCGGCGGCTGGTGCGGGGCGGCGTGCTCCGGGGTGCCGGAAGCTGCCGTCGGGGTGCCCCGCGGCGGGGTGCCCCGCGGCGGGGTGCCCCGGTGATCACCCCCGGCAGGCTCACCGTCGGCGTGTCTGCCGGTCCTGCGGCCGTGGTCGTCGTTCACCAGGGCGAGAGCCTCGTCGAGCTCGGCGTCCGGCGCGGGCTGCCCACTCATCCGGCATCCGGCCGCATGTCGTCCCTTGCGTTCTGCCCCGGGTCGGGGGCGGCACCCGGCGGGTTCGCGCCGGGGGTGGTGCTCGGCGGGTTCGCGCCGGGGGCGGCACCCGGCGGGTTCGCGCCGGGCGTGGCGTTCGGCTTTCCACCGGGGGTGTCCGGCTTCCCGGGGGCGTCCGCGTTGCCGGGGGTGTCCGCGTTGCCGGGGGCCGCGCCCGGCTTCTCGCCCGGTCCCGCGTCGGAGCCGCCTTCCTCCGCCCACCGGACGGCCAGCGCCGCCGCCTTGCGGGTGGCCTCGGCCACTGCTTCGGGCCCGCCCGCGGCCCGCGCCGCCGCGTACCCCACCAGGAAGGTGGTCAGCGGAGCCGCAGGCCTGGCCACGCCGTGTGCGGCGTCGCGGGCGAGGTCGAGCAGAAGGCTGGTGTCGACGTCGAGCTCGATGCCCAGTTCGTCCTTGACTGCGGAAATCCATTCATCCAACACGTGCCCATGCTCCCTGATCCGGGCCCGAGCGGCCGCGATGTCGTCCCAGGTGTCGCAGTCGAACGACGCGAGGGGGTCGGCGACCCGGGTCAGTTCGAGCCGCGCGGTGAGCCGCCGCAGCGGAAGCCCCGTCAGACCGCCGTGCTCGGCCGCGAGCTGGGCGATCCCACGCTTCAGCGACACACCACGGTAGGCCGCGACCAGCGGCTGGTCCCGGCCGCCGGGATCGCTCAGCACTGCACCGTCCGCGCCGCTCTCCCGCAGCGCGGCAAGCAGGCTCCGGACCGTCCGCTCCTCCAGGAACGGCAGATCGGCGGAGAGCACCACCACGTGCTCCGCCCCCGTGCGCCGCAGCCCCGCTTCGAGCGCGGCGAGCGGCCCGGCACCGGCGGGTTCCTCGCGCGCCCACACCACGGGACGCGAGGTCGCACGGGGCGCGGCGACGACCACGGTCGTCCCCGCGCCGGAACACGCGCCGAGCACCCGGTCGAGCAGCGCCCGGCCGCCCACCCGCAGGCCGGGCTTGTCCGCGCCACCGAGCCGTCTCGCACCGCCTCCGGCGAGCACCACGGCGTCGTACGGGTCATCGGCGTACGGGTCGTCGGCGCGCGGTCCGTCGGCGTACGGCTCGTCGGCGTACGGCTCGTCGGCGTACGGGAGGCCGGCGTGAGGGAGGTCGGGCGCGGCGGCGTCGGCGGGGGATACGGCGTCACCCGGAGCCCTCTGCTTGGTCATCCCCCGAGTATGGGCGTACGAAGGATCAATGCACCCCTCTGTACGGGGTCTCCCACCGCCTCTGTACGCAGACTCACACCGCCGCGCCAGAATTCACGCCGCCGACCCGAGCCTCCTCACACCGCTCTCAGGAGCACCGCGGGCTGCTCCACGCAGTCCGCCACGAACCGCAGGAACCCGCCCGCCGTCCCGCCGTCGCACACCCGGTGGTCGAAGGTCAGCGAGAGCTGCACGACGTGTCGCACCGCCAACTCCCCCTGGTGAACCCACGGCTTGGGCACGATCCGGCCCACGCCGAGCATGGCCGCCTCGGGGTGGTTGATGATCGGCGTGGAGCCGTCGACCCCGAACACCCCGTAGTTGTTCAACGTGAACGTGCCGCCCGTCAGTTCCCCCGGCGTCAGCTTTCCGTCCCGCGCCGACGCCGTGAGCCGGATCAGCTCGTCGTTGACGGATTCGGTGGTCCGCCTGTTGGCGTCCCGGACCACGGGGACGACCAGGCCGCGGTCGGTCTGCGCGGCGAAGCCGATGTGGACGTCGGCGAGCCGGACCACCTCGCGCGCCTCCATGTCCACGGTGGAGTTGAGCATCGGGTAGCGGGCCAGCGCGGCCACGCTGATGCGGGCGAACAGCGCGAGCAGCGAGATCTTCTGCCCCGCGCCCTCCTTCGCGGCGGCGTTCATCGCGGCGCGTGCCGCGAGCAGTTCCGTCGCGTCGGCGTCGACCCAGCAGGTGGCTTCCGGTATCTCACGCCTGCTGCGGGACATCTTGTCCGCGACGAGGCCCCGGATTCCGGTCAGCGGATAGCGGGTCTGCGCCCCCGCCAGGGCATCGCGAGGCTCCTGGCCCACCGCTGCCGCAGGTGTGGGCGTGGGCGTGGCTGCGGGCCCTGCGGCCGTCCGCCCGGTCGCGATGGCGCTCTCCACGTCCGCCCGCATGATCAGCCCGTCGGGGCCGCTCCCCAGCAGCTCCCGGAGATCCACGCCGTTCTCCCGCGCCAGCTTGCGTACGAGGGGGGAGATCACCGGTATCGGGCCGTCCGCGCGCGGGCGGGTGCCCGAACCCGCGGCCTCGGCCGACCCGTTGGCCTCCCGCAACCGCGAAGGCTGCTCCTGCGGGGCGGCCCGCGGAACGGGCTGCGAGGCAGGCTTCGGCGCGGGCTGCGTGACGGGACCCGCCGAGCGCACCCTTCTGCGCCGGGCGGGCGCCGCAGCCGTGCCGTACCCGACCAGCACGTTCCCGGAGGACTCCTCGGCGGCAGCCGCCTGGAGGGCCCGCTCCGCAGGCTCCTCCGGAGCTGAGGCCGCAGCCGGAGCCGCGCCCTCTGCCGGTGCGCCGACAGCGACCGTCAACAGCGGTGATCCCACCGGCAGTTCCGTGCCTTCCTCACCGAAGAGGGCCGTCACCACACCGCCGTACGGGCAGGGCACCTCCACCAGCGCCTTGGCCGTCTCCACCTCGACGACGGGCTGGTCCACGGCGACGACATCGCCGACCTGCACGAGCCAGCGGGTGATGCCCGCCTCCGTGAGCCCCTCCCCGAGATCGGGCAGCTTGAACTCGAGGCTGTTCACATTCAGACCGGGCGCCATCAGCTGTCCGCCTCCCACTGCAATCGCGCCACCGCGTCCAGGATCCGGTCCACGCCCGGCAGATGATGCCGCTCGAGCATGGGCGGCGGATAGGGGACGTCGAATCCGGCGACGCGCAGGACCGGCGCCTGAAGGTGGTGGAAGCACCGCTCCGTGACACGAGCGGCGATCTCCCCGCCAGGGCCGCCGAACCCGCCCGACTCGTGCACGACGACCGCGCGCCCGGTCCGCCGCACGGAAGCGGCCACCGTCTCGTCGTCGAAGGGCACGAGGGAGCGCAGATCGACCACTTCGAGGTCCCACCCCTCGGCTACTGCCGCCTCCGCGGCCTCCAGGCAGACGGGCACGGACGGCCCGTACGTCAGGAGCGTGGCGCTGCGTCCGGCACGCCGGACCACGGCCTTTCCTATGGGTTCAACGGACTGCGGCGCGTCCGGGTTCCAGTCGGCCTTCGACCAGTAGAGACGCTTGGGCTCCAGGAAGACCACCGGGTCGTCGGACGCGATGGAGGCCCTCAGCAGGCCGTAGGCGTCGGCGACCGTCGCGGGCGTGACGACGTGGAGGCCCGGAGTCGCCATGTAGTACGCCTCGGAGGAGTCGCTGTGGTGCTCGACGCCGCCGATGCCGCCGCCGTAGGGCACGCGCACCGTGATGGGCAGCGGCATCGCGCCCCGGGTGCGGTTGCGCATCCGCGCCACGTGGGAGATCAGCTGCTCGAAGGCCGGGTAGGCGAACGCGTCGAACTGCATCTCGACGACGGGCCGCAGCCCGTACATCGCCATGCCGACGGCCGTCCCCAGGATGCCCGCCTCGGCCAGCGGGGTGTCCGTACAGCGGTCCTCGCCGAACTCCTTGGTGAGTCCGTCCGTGACCCGGAAGACCCCGCCGAGCGCCCCGACGTCCTCTCCGAGGACGTGCACGGCCGGGTCATCGGCCAGGGAGTCACGCAGCGCGCGCCCGAGCGCCTGCGCCATGGTGGCCGGTTTGGCCGGCTTCTTGGTGGCCCGTTCGGCCGCGACCGTCGTCATCGCGTTTTCTCCTCGCCGTCGGCGTTCGCCGCGCCGTCCGTGCCTGCTTCGTCCGCCGCCTCGAGTTCGGCCCGCAACTGCTCCGCCTGCTCGCGCAGTTGCATGGTCTGCTCGGCGTACACGTGGCTGAAGAGGTCCATGGGGTTCAGCTCGGGGTCCTGGTTCATGCGTTCACGCAGGTCGGCCGCCATGGCCTCGGCGTCGTCGCGGGCCGCCCGCTTGCGGTCCTCGTCGAGGAGGCCGCGCTCGGTCAGCTCCCGCTCCAGGAGCAGGATCGGGTCGTGCTCGCGCCAGGCCTCGACCTCTGCGTTCCCGCGGTAGCGCGTGGCGTCGTCGGCGTTCGTGTGGGCTTCCATGCGGTACGTCACCGCTTCGACGAGCGTGGGACCGCCACCCGTGCGTGCGCGGGAGACCGCTTCGCTCAGCACCTCGTGCACCGCGGCCGCGTCGTTGCCGTCCACCAGGCGTCCCGGCATTCCGTACCCGACGGCCTTGTGGGCCAGGGACGGGGCCGCCGTCTGCTTGTCGAGCGGCACGGAGATCGCGAAGCCGTTGTTCTGTACGAGGAAGACGACGGGCGCCTGCCAGACGGCCGCGAAGTTCAGTGCCTCGTGGAAGTCGCCCTCGCTGGTGCCGCCGTCACCGACCATGGCGAGCGCGACCACGTCGTCACCCTTCAGCCGGGCGGCGTGCGCGAGTCCCACGGCGTGCGGGAGCTGGGTGGCGAGAGGGGTGCACAGGGGAGCTATGCGGTGCTCGCGCGGGTCGTACCCGGTGTGCCAGTCGCCGCGCAGCAGGGTCAGCGCCTGGACGGGGTCGAGGCCGCGGGCGACCGCGGCGAGCGTGTCCCGATAGCTGGGGAAGAGCCAGTCCCGCTCCTCGAGGACCAGCGCGGCGGCCACCTCGCACGCTTCCTGGCCGGTGCTCGACGGGTAGACGGCGAGCCTGCCCTGCTTGGTGAGGGCGGTCGCCTGAGTGTTGTACCGCCGTCCGCGCACCAGCTGGGCGTACAGGCGGCCCAGAAGCTCCTCGTCGGCCTTGTCGGCGGCCTCCGTGCCCAGGACGCGATAGGGCTCGGCGTCGGGCAGCAGCGGCGCGGGATCGGTCCTGAGCTGCCATGCGGGCGGCGGGGTGGGCCGGTAGACGCCCCGCTGTTCCATGACCGTCATGTCGCACCTCCATGTGGAAGCGGTCTCCTCGCGGGAGCGGCAAAAGAGGCGCGGCAATGTGAGGCGCCTCACCTACCGATTGTTCGGTCGTCGGCACATTTTGGCTACAGGCACCTCCAGGCTGTGGACAAACGGTTCTGCACAGCCTGGGATGGATGCAGTACGTCCATGGTAGGGAGGCGGGGGGACATGGCATCTGAACGAATGGCCGACGGGCGCGACGGTGATCGTCCGGAAAGCCGGTCCGGCGACCGCCAGGAGAGCCTGCCCCGGCCGCTGGACTCGATCGACCGCGACATCCTGCACATCCTGCACACGGACGGTCGCGCGTCGATACGGTCCGTGGCCGAGCGGGTCCATGTGTCTCGGGCCAACGCGTACGCGCGCATCAACCGGCTCATCGACGACGGGGTGATACGCGGCTTCGGCGCCCGGATCGACCACGAGCGGGCAGGGCAGGGCGCGTCCGCGTACATCACGCTCAAGATCGTCCAGAACACCTGGCGCACGGTCCGCGAACACCTGCGGACGCTGCCGGGCGCCTCTCACATCGCGCTGGTCAGCGGCGACTTCGACGTACTGCTCCTGGTGCACACGCCGGACAACCGCGCGCTGCGCGAGCTGGTCCTCACCCGGCTGCAGTCCATCCCCGAAGTGCTCAGCACGCGTACGTTGCTGGTCTTCGAGGAGGACGACCTGGAGCCGGAGAACTGACCTGTCAGCTGCCGCTGCGCAGCCCCGCGAAGGCCATCTGGACGACGGCGTCGGCGACCTGCTCGCCCGACGAGGCACCACGGGCGTCCGGCTTGTACCACTCCACGATGGAGTTGATCATGCCGAAGAGCAGCCGGGTGGCGAGACGCAGCTCGAGGTCCGAGCGCAGGTCACCGTCGGCGATCGCCTCCTTGAGCAGGGCGGCTACCTGCTGGTCGAACTCCCTGCGCCGCTCCATGGCCCACCGCTCGGTGTCCGTGTTGCCGCGCACGCGAAGGAGCAGCGTCACGTAGGGCACTTCGGCGATCAGCACCTCGACGGTGCGGCGCGTGACGTGCTCCAGGCGCTGCACGGCGGTGCCCACGCGCGCGTGCTCCTCGGCGAGGATCCCGAAGAGGCCGTCGAGCGCACGGCTCACCGCGCGGCGCAACAGCTCCTCCTTGCCGGAGACGTGGTGGTAGATCGAGGACTTGGAGATACCGGCCGCCTTGGAGAGGTGCTCCATGGAGGTGCCGTCGTATCCGCGCTCGTTGAAGACCCGGACCGCCACCGTCAGGAGGGTCTCCGGGGTGTACGTGTCGCGCCGTGCGGTGGTCATGAGTATTCCTCTCGCACGGCCTGACGCCGCAGGGCCTGGGACGGCGCGTAACGCCCGTTCGGGTACTCGTCGTTCAGGAGGTCGAGCGCCTCTGCCACCCGGTACGCGGTGAGACGACGGCCCCATTCGATCGGACCCAGCGGATAGTTGACGCCGAGGCGCATGGCGGTGTCGATGTCCTCGGCGTCCGCCACCTCGCGGCCCACGGCGTCGAGGGCGAAGTCGATGAGCATCCACACCGTGCGGGCCACGATCATCCCGGGGGTGTGCCCAATGACGCTGACCTTCTTGCCGAGCGCCTGGAAGAGGCCGATCGCCTCCCGCAGAGCTTGTTCGTCCACCCTGCTCGACGGGGCGAGGGCGATCCGGGTCGCGGCCCGGTAGTCCAGCGCGAGGTCGAAGTGGATCGTGGGTTCCGCCGCCGCGTCGGCCGCGGTTCCGTCCGCCGGGGCGAGGCGCGCACCGCCGGGGAGCTCGATGAAGCCGGGGGAGCTCGGGACGCCCTTCCCATGGCCCACCCGGATGCCCGCCGTCCTGATCAGGTCGACGAGCGCGTCCGCCGGGAAGAGGTCTCCGTGCAGGGCGACGGACTCCGGGGCCTTCGCGGGCGCCGCCGTGTGGGGCTCCGCGCGCGGGGCGTCGTCCCCGTACGCGTACCAGCCCTGCCCGGACTTGCGGCCGAGGCGGCGGGATTCGACGAGGCGGCGCTGGGCGAGTGACGGCGTGAACTTGGGGTCCTGGAAGAAGGACTCCCACACCGAGCGGGTGACGGCTTCGTTCACGTCCTGGCCGATGAGGTCGGTCAGCTCGAAGGGGCCCATCTTGAAGCCGCCGGATTCGCGCAGGACGGCGTCGATGGTGGCCGGGTCGGCGACCCGCTCCTCATGGAGGCGCAGTGCCTCCGCGTAGAAGGGGCGGGCGATCCGGTTGACGATGAAGCCGGGGGTGTCCGCGCTGCGCACCGGCGTCTTGCCCCAGTTCCGCGCCGTCTCGTACGCGCGCGTGGCGGCCGTTTCGTCGGTCGCGAAGCCGCTGACGACCTCGACGAGGGGGAGGAGCGGCGCCGGGTTGAAGAAGTGCAGGCCGACGAAGCGACCGGGCTTCTCGAGCGTGCCCGCGATGGCGGTGACGGAGAGGGAGGACGTGTTGGTGGCGAGGAGGCAATCCTCGCCGACGACCTTCTCCAGCTCCTCGAAGAGGCTCTGCTTGACGGGCAGTTGCTCCAGGATCGCCTCGATGACGAGTCCGCACCCGGCCAGCTCGGCGAGGCTCTCCACCGGCGCGATCCGGCCACCTGCGGCGGTCCGCTCGTCGGCCGTGAGCCTGCCCTTCTCGACGAGCCGGTCCAGGCGTGCGCCGATCGCGGCGGCCGCCGCCTTCGCCTGTCCCTCCACGGCGTCGTACAGCCGCACGGGGTGGCCCGCCAGCAGGGCGACCTGGGCGATGCCCTGTCCCATGGTTCCGGTGCCGACCACGGCAACGGGGCTGCTGAGCTCGAGTGCTGTCATGCTCGCGATCCTCCCGCACGAGGCGCCCGCCGGAGGGTGCGGGGTGCCCGGCGAGAAGTTGTCCACAGGTTCGGCGGACCCCCTTGTCCCGACCGATCGTTCGGTTACTCTAGCTCTGTCCGTCTGTTCCTGCCCACCGCCCTGCCCAGCTCGCCGGCTCGACGAAGAGCCGGCTCGACGAGGAGTTGGTCCGATATGGCCGCCGAACTCACCGCGCCCCAGCTGATCGCCACGCACCGGCCCACGCTCGACCAGGCGCTGGAGACGATCCGCACGCGCGCGTACTGGTCGCCGCACCCCGAGCACCCCAAGGCCTATGGAGAGAACGGCAGCCTGAGCCTGCCCGAGGGCAAAGCCGCCTTCGACGCCCTCCTGGGCAACCGCTTCGATCTCGACCAGCCAGGCACGGACGACTGGACAGGCGCGGAAGTCTCTCCGTACGGGCCCGAGTTGGGCATCACGTACCCCCACCCGGACATCGACACGCTGCTCCCCGCGATGCGCGCGGGAATGCGCGCCTGGCGCGACGCGGGCGCGGAAGTGCGCGCGATGGTCTGTCTGGAGATCCTGTCGCGCATCAGCGCCCGCACGCACGAGATGGCCCACGCGGTCATGCACACCAGCGGCCAGGCCTTCATGATGGCCTTCCAGGCGGGCGGACCGCACGCCCAGGACCGCGGCCTCGAAGCGGTGACGTACGCGTACGCCGAGCAGGCCCGCACCCCTGACAACGCCGAGTGGTCCAAGCCCCAGGGCAAGCGCGACCCGATCGCCCTGAACAAGCGTTTCACGCCCGTGGCGCGCGGCATCGCGCTCCTGATCGGCTGCAACACGTTCCCGACGTGGAACGGCTACCCGGGCCTCTTCGCCTCCCTGGCCACCGGCAACCCGGTCCTGGTCAAGCCCCACCCCCGCGCGGTGCTGCCGCTCGCGCTGACGGTGCGCATCGCGCGCGAGGTCCTCGCCGACGCGGGCTTCGACCCGAACCTGGTGTGCCTGGCCACCGAGCGACCGGGCGAAGGCATCGCCAAGACCCTCGCCGTCCGCCCCGAGATCAAGATCATCGACTACACGGGCTCGACGGCCTTCGGTGACTGGCTGGAGGCCAACGCCCGCCAGGCGCAGGTCTACACGGAGAAGGCCGGCGTGAACACGGTCGTCGTCGACTCGACGGACAACTACAAGGGCATGCTGGCCAACCTGGCCTTCTCCCTGTCGCTCTACAGCGGCCAGATGTGCACGACCCCGCAGAACCTCCTGATCCCCCGGGACGGCATCGCCACGGACGCCGGAGCGAAGTCGTACGACGACGTGGTGTCCGACCTCGCCGCGTCGGTGAACGGCCTGCTCGGTGACGACGCACGGGCGAACGGCATCCTCGGCGCCCTGGTCAACCCGGACGTGAAAACCCGCCTGGAGGCCGCGCCCGGACTCGGCGAAGTGGCCCTGCCCTCACGGGAGATCAGCAACCCCGAGTTCCCCGACGCCGTGGTCCGCACCCCGGTCATCGTCAAGCTGGACGGCGCGAAGCCGGACGCCGAGGCGGTCTATCTGAACGAGTGCTTCGGCCCCGTCTCCTTCGCCGTCGCGGTCGACTCCTCCGCGGACGCCGTGGAGTTGCTGCGCCGCACGGTGCGCGACAAGGGCGCCATGACGGTCGGCGCGTACACGACGTCGGACGAGGTGTCCGGCGCCGTGGAGGAGACCTGCCTGGAGGAGTGCGCCCAGCTCTCCTTGAACCTCACGGGCGGGGTCTACGTGAACCAGACGGCCGCGTTCTCGGACTTCCACGGCTCGGGCGGCAACCCGGCGGCGAACGCCGCCCTGTGCGACGCGGCCTTCGTGGCCAACCGCTTCCGCGTGGTGGAGGTGCGCAGGGACGCCTGACGCCCGGCGGCGGGTTCAGGCCTCCGTGCCCGGGGGCCTGCCCGCCGACCAGTGGAAGAGCGTCATCCCGACGCTGGTGGCCAGGTTGTAGCTGGACACCTGTGGGCGCATCGGCAGCGACACCAAGTGGTCGGCGCGCTCCCGCAGCCGCGCGGACAGACCGCTGCGCTCGGACCCGAAGGCCAGCACGGCGTCGTCCGGCAGCTTGAGGCCGCGGATGTCCTCGCCTTCCGCGTCGAGCGCGAACACCGGCCCCGGCGGCAGCTCGGCGACGTCCATGCGCTCGACGGCCGTGGCGAAGTGCAGACCCGCGCCCCCACGTACGACCGTGGGATGCCAGGGGTCGAGCGTGCCCGTCGTGACGACTCCCGTCGCCCCGAATCCCGCCGCGAGCCGGATCACGGCCCCGGCGTTGCCCAGATTGCGGGGGTCGTCCAGGACGACGACCGGCGCGGTCCTCGGCATGCGGGCCAGCGCGTCGAGGTTGGCCGCGCGGGAGGGACGCACCGCCAGAGCGGCCACGCCGGTGGGGTGCAGACGCGG
This sequence comes from Streptomyces sp. NPDC057302, assembly GCF_042667685.1. Classification (NCBI taxonomy): domain Bacteria; kingdom Bacillati; phylum Actinomycetota; class Actinomycetes; order Kitasatosporales; family Streptomycetaceae; genus Streptomyces; species Streptomyces sp. NPDC057302. The sequence continues at coordinate 24,537 of NZ_JBHUZJ010000075.1, forward strand.
TACGAGGTGGCGCAGGGTGGCGTCCGGGACCTCCACGAGGAGCGCGTCGAGGGCGTCCTTCACGTCCGGCGCGAGCTCGTCGGCCAGGGCCAGCACGCCGGCCCTGTCGGCGGCGAGGGCCGAGGGGATCAGCGCCCCGAAGCGCACCGCGTGCTTGATGGCATGGAAGCCGTCCAGGAGCACGGAGGCGTCGGCAGCCTCTCGCCAGGCACGCACGGCATCGTCCGGATCACGCTGGTGCGTCCCGTTCATCGCGCGTACGTCCCGCATCGCGCGTGCGTCCCGTTCATGAAGGGAAGCCTACGCGCGCGTGCTCGGTGGATTCTGTCGCCGGTTCCTCGTCCGCCCCGCGCTGCCCCGGCACCGTACGACCGCGCGAGAACCGCGAGAACAGCGCTTCACGACCGCGCGCCGTCCAGCCGCCGACCCGTCGCAGGAACGACGTCGGCAGGAACACCGCGTCGGCCGCGATCATCGCGAGGGAGAAGAACGGCAGGCCGAGGACGACCGCGATGACCGCGTGCTCGCAGATCATGGCGGCGAGCAGGACGTTCTTGACCCGCCTGTTGAAGAGGGTGAAGGGGAAGGCGACCTGCACGGCGACCGTCCCGTACGTCACCAGCATCACCATGAGGCCGTGCGAGGCGAGCAGGTCGGAGAGCGCGGGCCAGGGGGAGAAGTAGTCGAGGCGCAGCGGGTAGTAGATGGCCGTGCCGTCCTGCCAGCGACTGCCCTGGATCTTGTACCAGCCGGCCGTCGCGTAGATCAGACACGCCTCGACCATGATCACCAGTAGTGCGGCGTTGTGCGCGAGCTTCACGACGACATCGAGGAGCTTGCGCGCCTCGCCGTCGGGCGCGCGTCGGCCGACGGCCCACCACAGGCCGTGCGAGAACCACAGCCCCCAGAAGACCAGCATCCAGCCCCCGCTGAGCTCCCCCATGAACGTCACCACGGACAGGCCGAGCCCAAGCACCCACCACAGCACGGGCCCTGCCCGGTCGACGGGCTCCGCCGCCTTCTCCTGGCCGACCGAGGCCGTACGCGCGCGTGCGGCACGCCGGGCGTCGAGCGACCAGACCTGGCCGCAGCGCGTGAACACCAGGTAGGTGGCCATGAGGTGGATGACGTTGTCGCCGCCGTCGCCCATGAAGATGGAGCGGTTCTGCAGCGAGAGCACGCCGATCATGAAGAGCACGGACATCGTGCGCGTACGCCAGCCGAGCATCAGCAAGGCGCTGCTCAGAACGGCGAGCGCGTAGAGGACCTCGAACCACAGGTGCCCGTCGGACCACATCAGCGCCGTGAAGGCGTCGTTCTCGGCGATGAGCTGCTGCGCCATGTCCCAGTTCCACGGGCTGTCGGGCCCGTACAGCTCATGGCGGTTGGGGAGTTCGCGCAGCAGGAAGAGCAGCCAGGTGGCGGCGAATCCGATGCGGACCACGGCGGTCTGATAGGGGCCGAGGGCGGATGCCGTGATCCGCTCGATGCCGTTGCCGAGCAGGGAGCCGAAGCGGTTCATCGGGCGTCCCCCTCGGACTCCGTGGCCTTGGCCTCGGCCTCGGTCTCGACCCCGGCCTTTGCCCCGGCCTTGGCCTTGGCCTTGGCCTTGGCCTTGTCTTCGGCCTTGCCCAACGGCACGTCGTCGGGCGTCACCGACCACCACGGCAACTGGCGGAGCGCCGGTTTGGTGGCGACCTTCTCGTCGCTCCACTCGGGGGCGGGCACGTTCGTGGTCCTGGAGCGGACCTGGACACGCTCGATGGCGGCGCCCGGACCCAGGTGCTCCTCGCGCCCGACGCGCATCACGACGATGCGGCGGATGTAGCGCTCGGAAAGCTCTCCGCGCAGGCCGCGGGGACGATTCTGCGCGTCGTGGGCGGCCACGTAGAAGTCCCAGGCCCTGCGCAGTTCGTTCTGCTGCGTGTGGCTGGGCAGCAGATTGCCGTCGATGGCGGTGCCGTCACGCGCGGAGAGGTCGTACCAGCCGGTGGTCCGGGTGGTCCCGTCGCCCGTACGGATCTCGGCGCGGGCCTGCACCGCGATGTTCTGCTGCATCGGGTTGGGCGCGAAGAGCTTCCAGTTCTGCTCGAACTCGGGGTAGATCCAGTCGTCCACGGCCTGCCCGTGCTGCTTGGTCATGGTGTTCGCGGGGGCGACGTGGAGGAAGAGCATGCCGACGTGGACGCAGGCAGTGACGGTGATGAGCGCCAGCGCGAGTACGGCGGCGACCTGGTAGCGCGGGGAGAGGGCGGCGATACCGGCGCGGGGCGGGGGCGGGGACGCGGTGCTCGCCGCAGGGGCGGCGCTCGCGGGGGCGGCGCTCGCGGGGGTGGCAGCGGCTGAGGGGGCGGCGTCCAAGGATGGGATCGGTGGCTCGTTCGCGCTGTCGTCGTCCGCGTTCATTTCGCCCCGATTCCCGATCCCGCACGGTGATGCGCCCGCCGGCCCGCCCGTCACACGGCTCTCTACCGCCCGCTCCGCACCGGAACGGTACTCATGCCTGCGCGTCAGGCACAGCGTCCGTGAAGTTATCCACAGGGTTGACACCTTATGGCGCTGAGCCGCACCATTGAATTCCACGAACCGAACGATCGGTCGGTAGCTAGCTAGAGGTCGAGGGGGACCGCGATGGCGACAGCAGCCGAGCATCAGACGGCCCGGTCCGAGCCGGACCAGGCAGCGGCCGACGCCGCACGCACAGCGGCGCACGCATCCGCGTTCGACGCCGCCGTCGCGGCCGACGAGCGCATCGAGCCGCGCGACTGGATGCCCGACGCCTATCGCGCCACCCTCGTCAGGCAGATAGCGCAGCACGCCCACTCCGAGATCATCGGCATGCAGCCCGAGGCCAACTGGATCACGCGCGCCCCGTCCCTGCGGCGCAAGGCGATCCTGATGGCCAAGGTGCAGGACGAGGCCGGCCACGGCCTCTATCTGTACAGCGCGGCCGAAACCCTGGGCACCAGCCGCGACGAGCTGCTCGACAAGCTGCACTCGGGCCGCCAGAGGTACTCGTCAATCTTCAACTACCCCACGCTGACCTGGGCCGACGTCGGCGCGATCGGCTGGCTGGTGGACGGCGCCGCGATCACGAACCAGGTCCCGCTCTGCCGCTGTTCCTACGGCCCCTATGCCCGCGCGATGGTCCGCGTCTGCAAGGAGGAGTCGTTCCACCAGCGCCAGGGGTACGAATCGCTCCTCGCCCTCAGCCGGGGCACCGAGGCCCAGCACGCGATGGCGCAGGACGCGGTGGACCGCTGGTGGTGGCCGTCCCTGATGATGTTCGGCCCGCCGGACGACGAGTCGTCGCACTCGGAGCAGTCCATGACCTGGAAGATCAAGCGCCACTCGAACGACGAGCTGCGCCAGCGCTTCGTGGACATCTGCGTCCCCCAGGCCGAGTCTCTGGGTCTCACCCTCCCCGACCCGGACCTCGTGTGGAACGAGGAGCGGGGGCAGCACGACTTCGGCCCGATCGACTGGACAGAGTTCTGGGCGGTCCTCAAGGGCAACGGGCCCTGCAACGACGAGCGGATCACCCAGCGCAGGAGCGCGCACGAAGAAGGCGCGTGGGTGCGCGAGGCAGCAGCGGCGTTCGCCGCCAAGCACGGGGAGGCGAAGGCATGAGCAGCTCGACCGAGTGGCCGCTGTGGGAGGTGTTCGTGCGCTCCCGCCGAGGGCTCTCCCACACCCACGCAGGCAGCCTGCACGCACCGGACGCGGAGATGGCGCTTCGCAACGCCCGCGATCTGTACACCCGCCGAAGCGAAGGCGTCTCGATCTGGGTCGTCCCGTCCACCCAGATCACCGCCTCCTCGCCCGACGAGAAGGACTCCTTCTTCGAGCCGGCCGGCGACAAGCCCTACCGCCACCCGACGTTCTACGACATCCCGGACGGGGTGAAACACCTGTGACCACGCCACTGACCCCGACGGCCACCGCCTTCGCCCTCGCCCTGGGCGACGACGCGCTGGTGCTCTCCCACCGCCTGGGGGAGTGGGCGGGCCACGCGCCCGTCCTCGAAGAAGAGGTCGCCCTCGCGAACATCGCGCTCGACCTGCTCGGCCAGGCACGCATCCTGCTCTCCCTGGCCGGGGACGAGGACGAACTGGCCTACCTGCGCGAGGAGCGCGCCTTCCGCAACCTCCAGCTGGTCGAGCAGCCGAACGGCGACTTCGCCCACACCATCGCCCGCCAGCTCTACTTCTCCACCTATCAGACCCTTCTGTACGGCCAACTGGCGCGCACGGACAGCACCTTCGCCCCACTGGCGGCGAAGGCGGTCAAGGAAGTCGCCTACCACCAGGACCACGCGGAGCAGTGGACACTGCGGCTCGGGGACGGGACAGCCGAGAGCCATGAGCGGATGGAGCGCGGCATCGACGCGCTCTGGCGGTTCACCGGCGAGATGTTCCAGCCGGTCGAGGGCCTCGACGGAGCGAGCGGCTCCGAAGGCATCGACTGGCAGGCGCTGCGTCAGAGCTGGACGGAGTCGGTGACCGCCGTCATCGAAAAGGCGACCCTGACCGTGCCCTCAGGTCCCCAGCAAGGGGCCTGGGCGGCGGGCGCGGGACGCCAGGGCCTGCACACCGAGTCCTTCGGACGGATGCTCGCCGAGATGCAGCACCTGCACCGCAGCCACCCGGGGGCGTCATGGTGACCACCGCCCTGGAGGACGAGCTCTTGGCCCTCGCCGGCTCCGTGCCCGACCCGGAACTGCCGGTCATCACGCTGGCCGAGCTCGGCGTCCTGCGCAGCGTCCATGTCCGCGGCATCGGCAAGGTCGACGTAGAGCTGACCCCCACGTACACCGGCTGCCCGGCCATCGAGACCATGACCGCCGACATCGAGCAGGTGCTGCACGAGCGCGGCATGGCCGAAGTCCGCGTACACACCGTGCTCTCCCCCGCCTGGTCGACGGACGACATCAGCGCCGAGGGCCGCCGCAAACTGGCGGAGTTCGGCATCGCGCCCCCGCGCCCACACAGCGCCGGCGGGCCGATACCCCTCACCCTCTCGGTCCGCTGCCCGCACTGCGGATCGACCGACACCGAACTGCTCAGCCGCTTCTCCTCCACGGCCTGCAAGGCCCTGCGCCGGTGCATCGCCTGCCGTGAACCCTTCGACCACTTCAAGGAGTTGTGATGGCACGCTTCCACCCGCTCCGGATAGCGGCGGTCGAGCAGCTCACCGACGACTCCGTGACCCTTACCTTCGACGTGCCCCCCGCCCTGCGCGAGGAGTATCGCTACGCACCGGGCCAGCACCTCGCCCTCCGGCGCTTCGTCGACGGGGCCGAGATCCGGCGTACGTACTCGATCTGCGCACCCGCGCCCCACCCCGAGCGCCCCTCGGAGCCGCGGACCCTGCGGGTCGGGGTGCGCTTCGTGGAAGGCGGCGCCTTCTCGACGTACGCCCTGAAGGAAGTCGCCGTCGGCGACGAGCTGGAAGTGATGACCCCGGCCGGTCGCTTCACGCTGGAACCGGCACCCGGACGCTATGCGGCGGTGGTCGGCGGCAGCGGGATCACACCGGTGCTTTCCATCGTCACGACACTCCTGGAGCGCGAACCGAACGCCACGTTCTGCCTCATCCGGAGCGACCGCACCGCCGCGTCGACGATGTTCCTGGAGGAGGTCGCCGACCTCAAGGACCGCTGGCCGGACCGGTTCCAGCTGGTCACGGTGCTCTCCCGGGAGGACCAGCAGGCGGGGCTCGACTCCGGACGGCTCGACGAGGAGCGGCTCGGCAAGCTGCTGCCGGCGCTGCTGCCCGTCGAAGAGGTGGCGGGCTGGTTCCTGTGCGGCCCGTTCGGACTGGTGCAGGGCGCGGAGAAGACACTGCGCGGCCTCGGTGTGGCGCGCCAGCGCATTCACGAGGAGATATTCCACGTGGACGACGGCCTCGCCTCGCCCACGCCCGCCCCCGACTCCGCCGCCCCCGCACACAGCACCGTGACGGTGACGCTCGACGGGCGTTCGGGCACCTGGCCCGTCCAGGACGGCGAGTCCCTGCTCGACACCGTGCTGCGCAACCGCGCGGACGCTCCGTACGCCTGCAAGGGCGGGGTGTGCGGAACCTGCCGGGCGTTCCGGGTCTCGGGCGAGGTGCGGATGAACCGCAACTTCGCGCTGGAGCCGGAGGAGACCGAGGCGGGCTATGTGCTGGCGTGCCAGTCGCACCCGGCCACGGACACGGTGGAGTTGGACTTCGACCGCTGAGACCAGCGGCGCCGGCGCCGCGCTCCCTCCTACTCTCCCCTTCGCTGTTCCCTTCCCGTAGAACCTGTTCTATCTTGACGACCCGTCAGAAACGGCGAGCGAGTAGTAGACGCGGAGAAGCGCCGTCGGGCCGGTGCACGGGAGGACAAGCAGTGGACTTCACCTTCACCGAGGAACAACAGGCGGCCGTCGAGGCGGCAAAGGCACTCTTCGCCTCCGTCACACCCGACGGCGTGCCGAGCCCCGCCCTCGTACCGGGCGCCGTCGCCGAGGACTTCGACCGCGCCCTATGGGCCAAACTCGCCGGATCCGACCTGCTGAGCCTGCTCCTCGACCCCGAGCACGGCGGCGCGGGCCTGGACGCCGTCGCCCTCTGCCTCGTCCTGCGCGAGTCGGCCAAAAAGCTCGCCCGGGTCCCGCTCCTGGAAAGCAGCGCGGCCGCGTATGCCGTGCAGACCTATGGCAGCACTGAGTTGAAGCAGCGCATCCTGCCGGGGGCCGCTCGCGGAGAGCTCGTACTGACCGTCGCGCCGAACGGCCGCAGCGGGCACGACCCCGCCGAACTCTCCGTCACCGCACGCCAGGACGGCGACGACTGGCTGCTCGACGGCACCCAGACAGCCGTGCCCTGGGCACAGAACGCCGACTACATCGTGGTGCCCGCCCACACCTCCGCCGGGCGGGCCGTCCTCGCCCTGATCCCCCGCGTACACGAAGGCCTCACGCTCGCCGACCAGGTGTCCACGAGCGGTGAACGCCTCGGTGAACTCAGCCTCGATTCCGTACGGATCGGCGGCGCCGACATCATCGAGGCCGACGGGGCCTGGGACTGGCTGCGCGATCTGCTCGCCACCGGGACCTGCGCCCTGGCGCTCGGCCTCGGCGAGGGCGTACTGACCATGACCAGCGAATACACCAGCAAGCGCGAGCAGTTCGGCTTCCCCGTGGCCACCTTCCAAGCCGTGGCCGTACAGGCGGCCGACCGCTACATCGACCTGCGCGCCATGGAAGTCACCCTCTGGCAGGTGGCCTGGCGCATCAGCACCGGCGCGAGCGGCGCCCTGCCCGCCGCGGGAGACGTGGCCGTCGCCAAGATCTGGGCGTCGGACGGCGTACGCAGAGTGGTGCAGACGGCCCAGCATCTGCACGGCGGCTTCGGATCAGACACCGACTACCCCCTGCACCGGTACCACGCGTGGGCCAAACAGCTGGAGCTGTCCCTGGGCCCGGCAGCAGCGCACGAGGAGGCACTGGGCGACCTGCTCGCCGCCCACCCCCTCGGCTGAACCAGCGGCCGAACTAGACCACGACGCCCGGCTGGCCCTTGTCGTCGACGACGGGCCGGCCCGCGGCCTCCCAGCTCTGCATGCCGCCATCGACGTTCACCGCGTCGATGCCCTGCTGGACGAGGTACATGGCCACCTGCGCCGAACGACCGCCGACCCGGCAGATGACATTGACCTTGCCGTCCTGCGGGGCGGCCTCGGTCAACTCGCCGTAACGGGCGACGAACTCGCTCATCGGGATGTGCAGCGCACCCGCGGCGTGACCCGCCTGCCATTCCTCGTCCTCGCGGACGTCCAGGAGAAAGTCGCCGCTTGCGAGGTCGTTGACGCCGACCGTGGGCACGTGAGATCCGAAAGCCATGCCCCCGACGCTACCCGACGGACTAAGCGGTCAGCCGCGCAAGCTCGGCCTCGCGCTCGGTGACCTGCGCGAGCAGCTGCTCGGCGATCTCTTCGAGCAGCTGGTCCGGATCGTCGGGCGCCATCCGCAGCATCGCGCCGATCGCACCCTCCTCCAGCTCCCGGGCGACCACGGTCAGCAGCTCCTTGCGCTGCGCCAGCCACTCGAGGCGCGCGTAGAGCTCTTCGCTCTTGCTCGGCCACTGCTGCTCGGCCACGGGGCCGGCGGCCCACTCCGCGGACAGTTCCCGCAGCAGGGGCTCGTCCCCACGGGCGTAAGCGGCGTTCACGCGCGTGATGAACTCGTCCCGGCGGCTGCGCTCCGCGTCGTCCTGGGCCAGGTCCGGGTGGGACTTGCGGACGAGCTCGCGGTAGAGCTTGCGGGCCTCGTCGCTGGGCCGCACCCGCTGCGGGGGGCGCACCGACTGATCGGTCAGCATCGCGGCGGCCTCGGGATAGAGGCCCTCGCCGTCCATCCAGCCGTGGAACAGCTCCTCGACACCCGGCATCGGCATGACCCGCGCCCGCGCCTCGTCCGCCTTGCGCCGGTCCTCCGGGTCACCGCTGCGGGCCGCGAGGGCCTCGGCGATCTCGGCGTCCAGCTCGTCGAGGCGCGCGTACATCGGGCCGAGCTTCTGGTGGTGGAGCCGGGAGAAGTTCTCCACCTCGACCCGGAAGGTCTCGACGGCGATCTCGTACTCGATCAGCGCCTGCTCGGCCGCCCGGACCGCCTTCTCGAGACGGTCCTCGGGCCGCGCGGCGCCGCTCTGCCCCGCCGCCCCGTCGGAAGCCCCACGACCGGCGGTCGCGGGATCGGGATCAGGATCGCGGTCAAGGCCGAGATCGGAATCGGGGTCGGGCGTCTGGGGCTGCGTCGGCTCGGCTTCCGGGGTTGTCACCCGTCCAGCCTAGGCCACCGAGACACGGCCCCGACCGAGCGGCAGCCGACGCGGCCGGGCGCCCCGCCGAGCCCTCGCCACACAGCCTTCCGGTGGGGGGCCCTCCCTCCCCCTCCCCCCTCCCCTCCTCCCCGCCCCACACCCCCACCGCAACTCACCTCACACCCCCGCCTCCGCCGCCACCCGCCCCTCCTTGACGGCACGCACCAGCTCCGCGTGGTCCGCCTCCGTCCGGTTCGCGTACGCCACCGCGAACGCCGAGACGGCCGTGTCCAGCTCGTCGTTCTTGCCGACGTAGCCCGCTATGAGCCGCGGGTCGGCGCTGTGTGCGTGTGCGCGGGCCAGCAGGGCTCCGGTCATCCGGCCGTAGTCGTCGATCTGGTCGGCGGCCAGCGCTGCCGGGTCCACGCTGCCCTTGCGGTTCCTGAACTGCCGTACCTGGAAGGCCCTCCCGGCGACCGTCGTCCACCCCAGCAGGAAGTCGCTGACCACCTGCATCCGCTTCTGCCCGAGCACCACCCTGTGCCCCTCGTGCGCGACCTCCGGGACTTCGAAGCCCGCCGTGGGCAGGTGCGGCAGCAGCGCGGAGGGACGGGCCTCCTTGACCTGGAGCACCAGTGGCTCGCCCCGGTGGTCGAGCAGCAGCACGACGTACGACCGCAGGCCGACGCTGCCCGTGCCCACGACGCGGAACGCCACGTCCTGGATCGCGTACCGCGCGAGCAGCGGCAGCCGGTCCTCGGACAGCGTGCCCACGTAGTCCCCGAGCGCGGAGGCGACCTCGGCCGCCTCCGCGTCCGGTATGCGCCGCAGCACCGGTGGGGCGTCGACGAAGCGCCGCCCGACGAGGCCGCCCTCGCCCTCGACCCGCTCGGTCGACTTGGCGGCGAACCGGGCGCTCGTGTTGTGCCGGGCCTTTTCGGAGACGCTCTCCAGGGTTCCGAGCAGGTCCCGGGCGTCCGTGTGCGAGACCAGCTTCTCGTCCGCGATGGCGTTCCACGCGTCGAACGCCGGGAGCTTCGCGAGCAGCCGCATCGTGCGCCGGTACGCCCCCACCGCGTCGAACGCCGCTTCCCGGCAGACGTCCTCGCTCGCCCCCGCCTCACGCCCCGCGAGCACGAGGGAGGCCGCGAGCCGCTTCACGTCCCACTCCCAGGGCCCGTGCCCCGTCTCGTCGAAGTCGTTCAGGTCCATCACCAGGCCGCCCCGCGCGTCCCCGTACAGACCGAAGTTCGCCGCGTGTGCGTCACCGCATATCTGGGCGCCTATCCCCGTCACGGGGGTCCGCGCGAGGTCGTAGGCCATCAGACCGGCGGCCCCGCGCAGGAAGGCGAAGGGCGTCGCGGCCATCCGTCCCATCCGGATCGGCGTGAGCTCGGGGAGCCTGCTGCGGTTGGAATCCTCCACGGCCCCGACCGGACCGGGGCGGCCGTCGTCCTCGGCGAACCACGCGTGCGAGGCGCGGCCGACCCGCTCCCGCAACGCCTTGCCCTCCTTCTTCGGCGAACGAGCCTCGCCCGAACTCTCCGATACCGCCGAAGGCCACTGCGCGAACCCCGTCACCCGAGGAAGCCCCGCACCACCGAATCGCGCACCATCGGTCTCCGTCATGCCCACTGCCCTCGCCCCGCATCCCCCACGTCCTGGCGGCCCCCATGGGCCTCACCTGGCATGAAGGTACCGCCGTGTGCCCGACCCGCGTCAGAGCCTGTGGACAACCCGCGACCTGTGGAAAACCCCGACACCCGGGGCACCCCGAACACCCCGCCCCGGACGCCCCTGGACGCCCCTGGACGCCCAGGCACCCCACTGCCCCCCCGGCCATCAAGCAGGCAGCCGCCCCAGCAACTCCGCGAAGTCCGTGCCCGGCGGCAGCGTCCCGAAGGCGAAGCCCTGGTCGCCCGCGAGCCGTGACGCGCAGAACGTGTCCGCGACGGCGGCCGGTGCGTGGCGGACGAGCAGCGAGCCCTGGAGGACGAGTGCGGCCCGCTCGATGATCCGGCGGGCGCGCAGCGGAGCGTCCTCGGTGAGGACGAGCTCGCCCCGCAGCTCGCGCCAGGCCGTGTCGAGCCGCCGGTCGGCTCCGGCCGCCGCCTCGATCTCCGTACGGAAGGCGTCGAGGGAATCGGGCTCGCGGGCCAGGGCGCGCAGCAGGTCGAGGGCGTTGACGTTGCCGGAGCCTTCCCAGATGCCGTTGAGCGGGGCCTCGCGGTAGAGGCGGGGCATGCCTGATGCCTCGTCATAGCCGTTGCCGCCGAGGCATTCGAGGGCTTCGGCGACGACGGCGGGCTGGCGCTTGCACACCCAGTACTTGGAGACGGCGGTGGCCAGGCGCAGGAACGCGCGCTCCTGGGTGTCGCCGCGCTGGGCCCGGTCGGCGGCGCCCGCGAGGCGCAGACCGAGGGTGGTGGCCGCCTCCGACTCCAGGCCGAGGTCGGCGAGCACGTTGCGCATCAGTGGCTGGTCGATGAGCTTGGCGCCGAACACCGAGCGGTGGCGGGTGTGGTGCGCGGCCTGGGCGAGGGACTCACGTATGTGTCCGGCGGAGCCGAGTACGCAGTCCAGGCGCGTCATCGTCACCATGTCGATGATGGTGCGTACGCCCTTGCCCTCGTCGCCGACGAGCCAGGCCACCGTGTCGTCGAACTCGGGTTCGCTGCTCGCGTTGGAGCGGTTGCCGAGCTTGTCCTTGAGGCGCTGGATGCGGAACGTGTTGCGGCTGCCGTCGGGCAGCACGCGCGGTACGAGGAAGCAGGAGAGGCCGCCGGGTGTCTGCGCGAGCACGAGGAAGAGGTCGTTCATCGGGGCGCTGGTGAACCACTTGTGGCCGCGCAACCGCCAGGTCCCGTCCGCTTGTTCGACGGCGGCCGTCGTGTTCGCCCGGACGTCCGTGCCGCCCTGCTTCTCCGTCATGCCCATCCCGGCGAGCAGTCCGCGCTTGCCGGCCGGGGTGCGCAGGCCGGGGTCGTAGACGTTGCTGGTGAGCAGCGGCTCGTAGAGCGCGGCGAGGCCGGGAGAGCGCCGCAGGGCGGGGACGACGGCGTACGTCATGGAGACCGGGCACATGTGGCCCTGTTCCATCATGGTCGCGACCATGAAGGTCGCCGCGCGGGCCACGTGGGCGCCGGGACGCTCGTCCGCCCAGGCGCTACCGGCGGCGCCCGCGCCGACGGTGGCGGCCATCAGCGAGTGGTACGCGGGGTGGAAGTCGACCTCGTCCACGCGGTTGCCGTAGCGGTCGTGGGTGCGCAGCTCGGGTTCGTGGCGGTTGGCCTGGTCGGCCCAGGTGCGCGCCTCCTCGCTGCCGACGAGACGGCCGAAGCTGTGCAGGTCCTCGAGGTGCCACTCGGCACCCTCGCGGCGCACGCCTTCGACGAGCACCGGGTCGTCGGCGGCGTCGTGACCTGTCAACGGGGGTGCCTGGTTGGTCACTTCATGCGTTACTGCGATCGGGTTGCTGTGCGGTGACGTCGGCGGCGACGGCGGTGACGACGGCGACGCGGTGGTGGTCGTAGCCATGGATCTCCTCCGGGTGATCGGGCGGTCAGTGAAGCTCGGATGCTCGGATGCTCGGATGCTCGGTCGATCACGCTCAGAACGGTCAGTCGCGCGGCGCCCCCGCGCACCGCAGCGCCATGGCGGTGAGTTCGGCGAGGAGTTCGTCGGTGGCGGTCTCGTCGGGGGCGCCCAGCGGGTCGACGAGGACCTCGCCGATCGCTCCGGTGAGCGCGGCCGCGGTGATCTCGCCGTTCTGGGCGGGCAGCAGCCCCGCCGCCATGCCCTCGTGCACCACCTCGGCGAACAGCGCGCGGTAGCGGCGACGGAATTCGAGGCGCTCGGCGCCGACCGCGGGTTCGGCGGGGGCGGCGAGCAGGGCGTAGGCGAGGCCGCGGTTCTCCAGGGCGCGGCGGGCGAAGACCTCCACGCCCTGCCCGAGGCGCTCGACCGGGTCGCCCGGCCCGTGCAGCACTTCGCCGAGTACGTCCACCTCGCGTCCGGCGGCCCGCCGGAACACCTCCACCGCGAGCGCCGCCTTGGACGGGAAGTGCTGGTAGACGGAGCCCGCCGCGATTCCTGCCGAGTCGGCCACTGCGGTCACGGACGCCTGCGACCAGCCCACTTCGGCGACGACAGCGGTGGCGCAGGCGACGAGGCGCTCCCGGCCGGCTGCGAGGCGGTGGATCTCGGCAGGGGTCTTGCGGTAGGCCATGAAAGAAGTGAACCACCATTCAGACTTTCCCACCATGGTGGCGGCCTCCTGAGACGGCCCCACCAAAAGGACGACGGAACCGAGGGCCCCAACGCAAACACCCCACCCGCGACGCGCGATCCGCGATCCGCGACCCGCGACCCGCGACCCGCGATCCGCTACCACGGAACCCCCACCCCAGCCAGCGACACACCCCTCCACCCCCACGCATCGCCCGCTCGGTCCGCCCCCACATGCGGCGCACCCCCACCACCCCGACGCTCGGACCATGCGCACCCGTACCCGTACCCGCAGCCGTTCCGCCCTCGCGCCACGGCCCGGCACGCGGGGAGGCAGGACAGCGGCATGACCCACCCGGGAACGCTCATCCTGATCATGGCCATCGCCGTGCTCGCGCCCCTCCTCGCGCACGGCGTGAGCCGCTGGGTCCGCATCCCGTTGGTCATCTTCGAGATCGTGCTCGGGATCCTCATCGGCCCCGACGTGCTCGGCTGGGCGCGGCACGACGAGATCATCGACACGCTCTCGGAGCTCGGCCTGTCCATGCTGATCTTCCTGGCCGGGTACGAGATCGAGTTCGCGGCGATCCGCGGCGACACCCTGCGCCGCTCGGTCCGGGCCTGGGTGATCTCCCTCGCCCTGGGCCTGGGCGTCGCACTGGCGCTGACCGGCCTCGACCTCTCCCGCAGCGTGGTCATCGGCACCGCGCTCACCAGCACCGCGCTCGGCACCGTCCTGCCGATCCTGCGCGACAGCGGCGATCTGCGCGGACGCTTCGGCACCGTGATGATGGCGTTCGGCGCGGTCGGGGAGTTCGCGCCCATCATCGCCATGGCGGTACTGCTCAGCGGCCGCGCTCCGGGAGTGTCCACCGTGGTCCTCGCCGCCTTCGCGGTCATCACGGCGGCGGCGATCTACTGGGCGCTGCGCCCCCACCCGCCCTGGTTCGCCCAGATCATCCGTACGACGCTGCACACCAGCGGTCAGTTCGCCGTGCGCTTCGTGATGCTGCTGCTGGTCGCGATGCTCGCCCTGTCGCACGCGTTCGGCCTCGACGTGCTCCTCGGGGCCTTCGCCGCGGGCCTGTTGACCCGGCTCGTCTTCCACGGGGCCGCGCCCGAGAGCAGCGCGGAGGTCCTCGGCAAGGTCGAAGCGATGGGCTTCGGATTCCTCGTCCCGCTGTTCTTCATCGTCACCGGCGTCAACTTCGATCTCGCCTCGCTGCTCGACGGCGGCCGGGCCCTCCTCCTGCTGCCGGTCTTCCTGCTCCTGTTCCTCGTCGTACGAGGACTCCCGGCGTACGCACTGGCACCGCGCGACCTGAACCCCACCGACCGCAGGGCCCTGACCCTGTACTCCTCGACCTGTCTGCCGCTCGTCGTCGCCATCACCACGATCGGCCTGGACGAAGGGGCCCTGCAGAAAGGGGAGGCGGCGGCCCTGGTCGGAGCCGCCATGGTCTCCGTCCTGGTCTTCCCGCTGCTCGCGCTGCGGGTGCGGGCCAGGGCGGGCAAGGCGACGATCCCGGGGGGACCCGTCACGGAGTCGGAGTCGTGGTGAGGGGAGGCGGGGCACTCCCCGTTGATCCAAAGTGAGATAGCTCACCGCGAGCGCCCTGTCCGGACCAAGCACGGACGGCAAGCACGGACGCCGAGCCCGGACAACGAGAAGCGGGCCCCCACCAGGACTTTCGTCCTGACGGAGACCCGCCACATGGTGCGCGAGGGGGGAGTTGAACCCCCACGCCCTTTCGGGCACTGGAACCTGAATCCAGCGCGTCTGCCTATTCCGCCACCCGCGCATGGGTGTTGTCTCGGGTTCTCCCACCACCTGGCACGAATACTGCTGTTCGGCCGTTGTTCGGTGCGAGCGCCTTTCGACATCAGAAGATTAGCACGGTGGCGAGGGTGGATTCACATCCGTATTCGGGGGCAGCCGCCCCTGACGATCCGGGGGGACACGGGCCTCCACCGACCAACGGGCGACCGACGGACGACCGACCGGCGACCGACTACCGACCGACTTGCGCCGTACCCGGCGAAGCTCCGCAGCCGGGTGCGGGACACTGGTTTGAGGCCCCCTCTACGATCCCGGGTAGAGGAGCCTGAGAGGAGCCCGGACGGATCCCGGAAGCCTGGTGCGGGCATGCCTTGTGAGAGGCGACACTCATCGACCGGGCGGACAGGGGGAACCAGCCGATTTCCCTGCGCGTGGATACGATCAGTAAGCAGTACCAGGATGACTACGACGGAGGAGGTGCCCCATGGGAGTCATGAAGAAGTTCGAGCAGCGACTCGAAGGTCTCGTCAACGGCACCTTCGCCAAGGTGTTCAAGTCCGAGGTCCAGCCCGTCGAGATCGCCGGCGCCCTGCAGCGCGAGTGCGACAACAACGCGACGATCTGGAACCGCGAGCGGACCGTCGTCCCCAATGACTTCATCGTGGAGCTCAGCGCGCCCGACTTCGAGCGCCTGAGCCCCTACTCGGGGCAGCTCGGCGACGAGCTCTCCGGGATGGTGCGGGAGTACGCCAAGCAGCAGCGCTACAGCTTCATGGGCCCCATCAAGGTCCACCTGGAGAAGGCGGAGGACCTCGACACGGGCCTCTACCGGGTGCGCAGCCGCACGCTGGCCTCCAGTACCTCGCAGAGCCCCGAGCGCGCTCCGGCGGGCCCCTCCGCGGGCCCCACGAACGCCGCCCAGAGCCCCGCCAGGCCCCCTGCGGGCGGCGGGGGCGGTGGCTACGGCTATCCGCAGCCCGCTCAGCCCTCCAGCCCGCCTCCCATGCCCGCCGGACCGCCCCCGGGCGGACGCCCCGGCGGCTCCGCTCCGGCACCGAGCCGCCCCCAGGGGCCCGGCGCGGGACCTCTTCCGGGTGCGCAGGTGCGGCGCTGGATCGAGATCAACGGCAATCGCCATCAGATCTCCCGCCCGACGCTGGTGCTGGGCCGCAGCACCGACGCCGATGTGCGGATCGACGACCCCGGCGTATCGCGCCGGCACTGTGAGATCCGGACCGGAACGCCCTCGACGATCCAGGATCTCGGGTCTACCAACGGCATCGTGGTAGACGGGCAGCACACCACCCGCGCTACGCTCCGCGACGGCTCGCGGATCGTCGTGGGCCAAACCACCATCGTTTACCGGCAAGCCGAAGGGTGAAGCGGGGGCAATGTCAGAGCTGACCCTGACGGTCATGCGGCTGGGTTTCCTAGCCGTTCTGTGGCTGTTCGTGATCGTGGCCGTCCAGGTCATCCGTAGCGACCTGTTTGGAACACGTGTCACACAGCGCGGCTCGCGCCGTGAGAACGCGCGACCGCAGCAGGCCGCCCGCCAGCAACAGCAGGCGGCAACACCACCTCCCCAGCGCCAGCAGCAGAGCGGCGGGCGGCAGCGCCGTGGCGCCCCCAGCAAGCTGGTCGTATCCGAAGGGATCCTGGCGGGCACGACGGTCGCCCTGCAGGGTCAGACGATCTCGCTGGGCCGAGCGCACGATTCGACGATCGTGCTGGACGACGACTACGCGTCCAGCAGGCATGCCAGGATCTATCCGGACCGGGACGGCCAGTGGATCGTCGAGGATCTCGGGTCCACCAACGGCACGTATCTCGACCGGACCCGACTCACCACCCCGACGCCCGTTCCGCTGGGCGCGCCGATCCGCATCGGCAAGACCGTCATCGAGCTGCGGAAGTAGTACTACGTCATGACAGAGCGCGAGCGGAGCGAGCGAGCCGAGGCGGTCCACACACTGGACGCCAGCGCGCTCCCGACCGGAGGGTGGGCACCGTGCGGATGTACCCGGAGCCGACGGGCGAGGTGCGCATGAGTCTGTCTTTGCGCTTCGCCGCCGGATCGCACAAAGGCATGATCCGGGAGGGGAACGAGGACTCCGGTTACGCCGGTCCGCGTCTTCTCGCGATCGCCGACGGCATGGGGGGCCAGGCCGCGGGTGAGGTGGCGAGCTCCGAGGTGATCTCGACGCTCGTCACCCTCGACGACGACGTACCGGGATCGGACATCCTCACGTCGCTCGGCACCGCCGTGCAGCGCGCCAACGACCAACTGCGCCTGATGGTCGAGGAGGACCCCCAGCTCGAGGGCATGGGGACGACGCTGACCGCCCTCCTGTGGACGGGACAGCGCCTGGGTCTCGTACACGTCGGCGACTCACGCGCCTACCTCCTTCGGGACGGCGTCCTCACGCAGATCACCCAGGACCACACCTGGGTGCAGCGTCTGGTCGACGAGGGCCGGATCACCGAAGAGGAAGCCACCACCCACCCGCAGCGCTCCCTGCTGATGCGCGCGCTGGGCAGTGGTGAGCACGTCGAACCGGACCTCTCCATCCGTGAGGTCCGCGCGGGCGACCGCTATCTGATCTGCTCGGACGGACTCTCCGGCGTCGTCTCGCACCAGACGATGGAAGACACCCTCGCGAGCTACCAAGGCCCGCAGGAGACCGTGCAGGAGCTCATCCAGCTCGCGCTGCGCGGCGGCGGCCCCGACAACATCACGGTGATCGTCGCCGATGTCCTGGACATCGACAGCGGCGACACCCTCGCCGGCCAGCTCTCCGACACCCCCGTGGTCGTCGGCGCGGTCGCCGAGAACCAGCTCCAGGCGCAGGACGACGGCGCCATGCAGACCCCCGCGGGCCGCGCGTCGGGCCTGGGCCGTCCCGTGCCCCCGCAGCCCTCCGGAGGCGGCTTCGGGCCGCCCGGGAGCGGGGACACGGCGGGATACGTGCCCGAGGGGAGCTTCGGCGCGTACAGCGACGAGGACTTCGTGAAGCCCGGCGGCGGCCGTAAATGGCTCAAGAGATCGCTCTACACGGTGCTCGCCCTGGCGGTCATCGGCGGCGGCCTGTACGGCGGCTACCGCTGGACCCAGACCCAGTACTTCGTGGGCACGAACGAGAAGAACGTAGCCCTGTACCGCGGCATCGACCAGGATCTGGCGTGGGTCAGCCTGTCGAAGGTCGAGGAGAACTACCCGCAGATCGAACTCAAGTACCTGCCGCCGTACCAGCGCAAGCAGGTCGAGGCGACCATCGCCGAGGGCAACCTCGACGACGCCAAGAGCAAGATCGAAGAGCTCAGTCTGCAGGCGTCCGCCTGCGAGAAGGACGTCAAGCGCCGCGAGGCCGAGCGTGAGAACGCCAAGCCTGGCGAGGGCGAGGCGGGCGGCACCACAGGTCTGGCCGCCAAGGCCCCGACCGACGACCCGACCGACCCGGCGGACAAGAACGACACGACGGACAAGAACGACAAGAACAACTCGACCGACAAGAACAAGTCCAAGACCGCACCGACTCCCACACCCGGCCCCAGCCTCTCCGAGGACGAGGAGAAGCTGGTCCCGCTGTGCGGTAAGCAGTAAGCAGCCGTTGGGGGCCTTTGCACGCCATGAGCAGTAGCACTACACACACGTCGACCATCGGCGCGATCGGAGCGCCGAGCAGGCGCAACACCGAGCTCGCGCTCCTCGCGTTCGCCGTCGTCATCCCGCTGTTCGCCTACATCAACGTAGGCCTCGCGATCGACGGCAGGCTGCCCTCCGGCATGCTCGGCTACGGCTGCGGGCTCGGACTCCTCGCATCCGTCGGTCACATCGTGGTGCGCAGGTACGCGCCCTACGCGGACCCGCTGCTGCTGCCGATCGCGACGCTGCTCAACGGCCTCGGTCTGGTGGTCATCTGGCGCCTGGACCAGTCGGAGAAGCTTCAGGGCCTCGCCAAGGCGGCGACCGGTTCCTTCAGCCCCTCCGCGCCCAAGCAGCTGATGTACTCGGCGATCGGCATCGCGCTCCTGGTAGCCGTGCTGCTCGCGCTGAAGGACCACCGCGTCCTGCAGCGCTACACGTACATCTCCATGGTGGCCTCCCTGATCCTGCTGCTCCTGCCGCTCGTGCCGGGCCTCGGCATGAACGTCTTCGGCGCCAAGATCTGGATCAGCGTCGGCGGATTCTCCATCCAGCCCGGTGAGTTCGCGAAGATCGTCATCGCGATCTTCTTCGCGGGCTATCTGATGGTGAAGCGCGACGCACTAGCCCTGGCCAGCCGCCGCTTCATGGGCATGTACCTGCCGCGCGGCCGTGACCTGGGCCCGATCATCGTCGTCTGGGCGATGTCGATCCTGATCCTGGTCTTCGAGACCGACCTCGGTACGTCGCTGCTGTTCTTCGGCATGTTCGTCGTGATGCTGTACGTCGCCACGGAGCGCACCAGCTGGATCGTGTTCGGCCTGGTGATGTCCTCGGTCGGCGCCGTGGGTGTGGCCACGTTCGAGCCGCACGTGCAGGAGCGTGTGGATGCCTGGCTGAACCCGTTCTCCGACGCCGTCATCGCCTCCACGGGCAGCGACCAGATCGCCCAGTCCCTGATGGCGTTCGGCTCGGGCGGCGTGCTCGGCACCGGACTCGGCCAGGGCCACTCCGACCTGATCGGCTTCGCCGCCAACTCCGACTTCATCCTCGCCACCTTCGGCGAGGAGCTCGGTCTCGCCGGCGTCATGGCGATCCTGCTCATGTACGCACTGATCGTGGAGCGCGGTGTCCGTACCGCCCTGGCGGCCCGTGACCCGTTCGGCAAGCTCCTGGCGATCGGCCTGTCCGGCGCCTTCGGCATCCAGGTGTTCGTCGTCGCGGGCGGCGTCATGGGCCTGATCCCGCTGACCGGTATGACCATGCCGTTCATCGCGAACGGCGGTTCGTCGGTGATCGCCAACTGGGCGCTGATCGGCATCCTCATCCGTATCAGCGACACCGCGCGCCGCCCGGCGCCGGCTCCCGCCCCCAACCCCGACGCCGAAATGACGCAGGTGGTCCGACCGTGAACAAGCCCCTGCGCCGGATCGCGATCTTCTGCGGGCTCCTCATCCTCGCCCTGCTCGCCCGGGACAACTGGCTTCAGTACGTGCAGGCCGACACGCTCGCCGAGCACACGAAGAACCGCCGTGTCTCCATCGAGCGCTACGCCCAGCCGCGCGGCGACATCATCGTCGACGGCAAGGCCATCACCGGCTCCAAGGAGGCCGGCGGCGGCGACTACAAGTACCAGCGGACGTACAAGAACGGGCCCATGTGGTCGCCCGTCACCGGCTTCGCCTCGCAGCGCATCGGCGCCACGCAGATCGAGAGCCTCGAGGACGGCATCCTCACCGGCAACGACGACCGGCTCTTCTTCACCCGCAGCCTGGACATGATCACGGGCAAGAAGAAGGAGGGCGGCAACGCCGTCACGACGCTGAACGCCGCCGCGCAGAAGGCCGCGTACGAGGGTCTGAAGGGCCGCGGCAAGGGCGCGGTCGCCGCGCTCGACCCGTCGACCGGCGCGATCCTCGCCCTGGCCTCGGCTCCTTCGTACGACCCCTCGACCTTCGCGGGCAACACGGACAAGGAAGCCGAGCAGTTCGGGAAGCTGGACAAGAACAAGAACCAGCCGATGCTCAACCGCGCCCTGCGCGAGACGTACCCGCCCGGCTCCACCTTCAAGGCGGTCACGGCGGCTGCGGCCCTTGAGCACGACCTGTACAACGACATCGACGCGCCCACCAAGTCGCCGCTGCCCTGGACGATGCCCGACACCCAGACCCCGCTGCCGAACGAGGGCAACATCCCCTGCAAGAACGCCACGCTGCGCGAGGCGCTGCGGGTGTCCTGCAACACCGTCTTCGGCAAGATCGGTTCGGACCTCGGCAAGGACAAGATGCTCGAGACGGCCGAGAAGTTCGGCTTCAACGAAGAGCAGTTCGTGCCGGTCCGCTCGAACGCCTCCGTCTTCCCCAAGAAGATGGACAGGCCGCAGACCGCGCTCTCCTCCATCGGCCAGTTCGAGACGGCCGCGACGCCGCTGCAGATGGCCATGGTCGCCTCGGCCGTCGCCAACGACGGCAAGCTGATGGAGCCGTACATGGTCAGCGAGCTGCAGGCGCCGAACCTGGACGTGATCGAGAAGCACGCGCCCAAGGAGATGAGCCGGCCGCTCTCCGAGGAGAACGCGCAGAAGCTCCAGGACATGATGGAGACGGTCGTCAACGACGGCACCGGCACGAACGCCAAGATCCCCGGCGCTACCGTCGGCGGCAAGACCGGCACCGCCCAGCACGGCATCGACAACAGCGAGAACCCCTACGCCTGGTTCATCAGCTACGCCAAGACCGACTCCGGTTCGCCGGTGGCCGTAGCCGTGGTCGTCGAGGACAGCAAGGCCGGCCGCGACGACATCTCCGGTGGTGGTCTGGCCGCCCCCATCGCCAAGGACGTGATGCAGGCGGTGCTCGACAGCAAGAAGTGACCCCTGTCACGGCCTCTTCACATCAGTGCACGTTGCGATACCGGTCCTGTATCGGGTGACGGTGGCGGCCGGGTCACGTAAGGCGAGCCGGGTACGGTATGCCCGGACAGCACACCGCCGGACCACACAAGGGTGCGGTCGGGACCGACGGAGAGGGCTGGATTAGCTATGGAAGAGCCGCGTCGCCTCGGCGGGCGGTACGAGCTGGGCCAGGTGCTCGGCCGGGGCGGGATGGCGGAGGTCTACCTCGCGCACGACACCCGCCTCGGACGCACCGTGGCGGTGAAGACGCTGAGGGTCGACCTCGCGCGTGATCCGTCGTTCCAGGCCCGGTTCCGCCGTGAGGCCCAGTCGGCCGCTTCGCTCAACCATCCTGCGATCGTCGCGGTCTACGACACCGGCGAGGACTACGTAGACAACATCTCCATCCCGTACATCGTGATGGAGTACGTCGACGGTTCCACGCTGCGTGAGCTGCTGCACTCCGGGCGCAAGCTGCTGCCCGAGCGCGCCATGGAGATGACCATCGGCATCCTCCAGGCCCTTGAGTACTCCCACCGCAACGGCATCGTCCACCGCGACATCAAGCCCGCGAACGTCATGCTGACGCGCAACGGCCAGGTCAAGGTCATGGACTTCGGCATCGCCCGCGCCATGGGCGACTCCGGGATGACGATGACGCAGACGGCGGCGGTCATCGGCACCGCGCAGTACCTCTCCCCCGAGCAGGCCAAGGGCGAGCAGGTGGACGCGCGAAGCGACCTCTACTCGACGGGCTGCCTGCTCTACGAGCTCCTCACGGTGCGCCCGCCCTTCGTCGGGGACTCCCCGGTCGCGGTCGCCTACCAGCACGTACGGGAAGAGCCCCAGGCTCCCAGCGTCTTCGACGGCGAGATCACGCCGGAGATGGACGCCATCGTCCTGAAGGCCCTCACCAAGGACCCGGACTACCGCTACCAGTCGGCGGACGAGATGCGCGCCGACATCGAGGCCTGCCTCGACGGCCAGCCCGTCCAGGCCACCGCCGCCATGGGCGCGGTCGGCTACGGAAGCCACCCGGACGACCAGCAGACGGCGATGCTGCGCCCGCAGAACGGCGGCGGCCAGACGTCGATGATGCCGCCGGTCGGCCCGGACGACGGGTACGACGACCACTCACGCCGCCGCCAGAAGAAGAGCAACACTTCTACGATCCTGCTGGTTCTGGCGGGGTTGCTGGTCCTGGTGGGCGCGATCCTGATCGGGAAGTGGGCGTTCACCGGCGGCGGTGGCAGCGATTCGATCAAGGCACCGAACTTCGTGGGCGAGAAGCTCTCCGAGGCCAAGGAGTCGGCTCAGAACGTGGACCTCGTGCTCGACGACACCGAGCACAAGCCGTGCGCGAAGTACCCGAAGGGCGAGATCTGCGCCCAGGACCCGGGTGCGAACGCCACGGTCAAAAAGGGCGACACGATCAACGTGACGGTGTCCACCGGGGCGCCGAAGGTCGCGGTGCCGAAGGTCGTCGGCCTGGATGTCGACGCCGCCACAGAGAAGCTCGAGAGCGACAAGTACCAGTTCGACGTCGACACCAAGCCTGTGGAGTCCTCCGGTACGCCGGACGAGGTTCTCGACTCGGACCCGGTCTTCGGTACCGAGGTGGAAAAGGGCAGCAAGATCACCCTTGAGGTCGCCAAGGAAGCCGCCAAGTCCACGGTCCCCGACGTCACCGGCAAGACCTGCGAAGAAGCCAAGGCGCAGCTGAAGACCAACGACCTCGTCGGCACCTGCGAGGAAGAAGAGAGCGACTCCGTCGAGGCCGGCAAGGTCATCTCGCAGAGCCTCGCCCCGCAGACCCAGGCCGACCCCGGTTCCTCGGTCTCGCTGAAGGTCGCCAAGGCGGCTGAGAAGGCCACCGTGCCTGCCCTCACCGGCCAGAAGCTCAAGGACGCCCGCAAGGCCGTCGAGGACGCCGGTCTGACGGTGGGCACCATCACGGGCCCGCAGGACGACGAGGCCCTCGTGGTTCTCTCGGATCCGCCCGCCAATCAGGAGGTCGCACCGGACACCGCGATCAACCTGACCACGGCAGGCGGCAACCAGGGCGACAACGGAGGCGGCAACGGCGGGGACGACGGAGGCGGCTTCCTCGGAGGCAGCGCCGGGTTCTCCCGCAACAACGAGGACTAGCTCACCCCTGGCCCTCCGCAGTACATGACAGGAGCCCCGGACACCGCCGAGCAGGCGG
>NZ_JBHUZJ010000076.1:0-47984 GCF_042667685.1 Streptomyces sp. NPDC057302
TGGCCCCCCCGGGTGGGGGCGTTCCTCAACCGGGCGCCCGGCCCCGCCGCCGGGCCGGGCGCGCCCGCGGGCTGGGGTCAGGAACCCGAGCACCCCGCCGGGTCCGGCCGCGACGCGTCGCTGATCAAGGCCTCATGTGCTGCCTTGAGTCGCTTCACGTCGGGCTTGATGACCCTGCGGTCGTAGGTGAGCAGGCCGTTCAACTCGCCCTCCACATCCGAGATCTGGGTGTAGACGGCGCCGTTGCCGCCCTTGCAGGCGAGCTTGTGGACCTCGTCGAGCTTGGTGAGGTAATCGTCCGTGTACGTCGCCGGGTCCACGTCGACGTAGCTCTGCTGCACGGACCAGGCGTGGCCCGGCACGGCGAGTCCGAGGCCGCCGTACTCTCCGTTGAGCTGCGCCCGCACGCCGTCGGGCTTGGGCGGCAGGGCCGGGCTCGGGTAGCCGTGCTCGTCCATGATGTCGCCGGTGCCGCCGTCGCGCCCGAGGTTGAGGCCCGACATGCCGTTGACCAGGCGGGTCGGGTCCCAGGACTTGGCCTGGGTGGCGATGCGGCCCTCGTCGTACTGGCCCCAGCCCTCGTTGAAGGTGACCCACATGACGATCGACGGGTGGTTGGTGTGCTCGTCGATCATCTGCTTCATCTCGGACTCGTACTGGGCGCGCGCCGCCGTGCTCGGGTTGCGGCCCGCGTCCATCGACGGCATGTCCTGCCACACCATCAGGCCCAGCTTGTCCGCCCAGTAGAACCAGCGGTCCGGCTCCACCTTGATGTGCTTGCGCACCGAGTTGAAGCCCATCTCCTTGTGCATCTTGAGGTCGTACGCCAGCGCCTCGTCGGTCGG
Source organism: Streptomyces sp. NPDC057302 (assembly GCF_042667685.1). Lineage (NCBI taxonomy): Bacteria > Bacillati > Actinomycetota > Actinomycetes > Kitasatosporales > Streptomycetaceae > Streptomyces > Streptomyces sp. NPDC057302. Next base: position 846 of record NZ_JBHUZJ010000076.1, read on the forward strand.
CGCGGTGTGCAGTCCGTCCGGCCAGAAGCCCTGGTCGAGCGTGGCCATCAGGAACTGGGGCTTGCCGTTGAGCATCGTGCGCGGGGTGCCGTCGACCTTCTCCACCGCGATGGAGCGCATCCCGAAGTAGCTCTTGACGGCGTCCCGGCCGACGGTGACCTTCAGGTCGTAGAGGAAGGGGTCGTCCGGCGACCAGAGGTGCGGCTTGGCGATCTTCAGCTTGAGCGGTGTGCCCGTGCGTCCGCTCGCCTCGGCGACCTTCTTCTTGCCCGCGTACGCGACCGCCTTGACCGGCACTCCGTCGCGTACGCCCTTCGGCTCGACGGTGACCTGCTTGGTCGCCACGTCGGGCGTGATCTTGAGCGAGTCGGCGTGGTCGGCCGCGACCGGCTCCATCCACACCGTCTGCCAGATGCCGGACGTCGGGGTGTACCAGATGCCGCTCGGGTCCAGGCGCTGCTTGCCGACCGGCGGGTTCTCGCCGTCCTTGCCGTCGGTCGGGTCGTAGACGCCGACGATCAGCTCCTGGGTCTTGCCCGGCTTCAGCGCGTCCGTGATGTCGGCGCTGAACTTGTCGTAGCCGCCCTTGTGTTCGGCGACCTTCTTGCCGTTGACGAACACCTCGGACTGCCAGTCGACCGCGCCGAAGTTGAGCTTGAGGCGCTTGCCGTCGCCGACCTTCCAGCCCTGCGGGACGGTGAAGGTCCTGCGGTACCACATGCGGTCCTCGTGCCGCTGGAGGCCGGAGAGCTGGGACTCCACGGGGTAGGGGACGAGGATCTTCTCGCCGAGCTGCTTGCCGACCGGGGGCTTCTCGCCGGCCTTGGCCGAGGCGAACTGCCAGGAGCCGTTGAGGTTGCGCCAGGCGTCGCGGGTCAGCTGGGGGCGGGGGTACTCGGGCAGTGCGTTGTCCGGGCCCACGTCATCCGCGAACTTGGTGCGCAGCTGGTGCTCGGAGTGGTTGGGGCCGCTGCTCCAGAACGCGGCGACCGCCTTGCCGTCGTCGCCGGTCAGGCCGCCCTTGCCGTCGTAGCGCAGGTCGGCGGTGCCCTTGGCCGTGCCCTCCTTGTTGCCGACCACGGGCTCCTTGAGGCCCACGAGCAGGGCGCGTGCGTCCTTGGGGTCGGCCTTGACGGTGCTGATGGGCCACTTGGCGCCGCCGATGACGGCCTCGATGTGGGTGGCGAGGTCCTGCGGGGGCGCCGCCAGCTTCTGGGCGAAGTCGAGCCTCAGGGTGCGGCCGTCCTTGAGGACCGTGGCGGCGGTGGCTCCGTCGTACTCGAAGCCGTCGGGGAGGCGGAAGGCCGACTGCGGGATCGCCACCTTGCTGCCGCCGGGCTCGGTCCAGCGCAGGTGGAGGTTGGAGCCGCCGTAGTGCTCGAAGTACTCGACCTTGATGTCGTAGGCCTTGCCGGCCTCCAACTCGACCGGCTTCGCGGTCTGTTCCTTGTCCCAGTCGTCGACCCAGTGGTCGATGGCGAGCTTGCCGTCGACCCAGAGCCGGAAGCCGTTGTCGCCGATCATCGAGAAGGTGTGGGACCCGGTCTTCGCCGGGACGACCTTGCCGGTCCAGCGGACGGTGGCGTCATCCGCCTTCCCGGTGGCGAAGGTCAGGCGCGGGTCGAGGTTGTCGAAGTCGATGCGCTGGTCGAAGCCGGTTGCCTTGAGCTCGTGGAAGTCGAAGGCTCCGGGGGCGGACTGGGTGTAGTACTCGCCCTTCAGGCCGTGGACTTCGGGGGGTTCGTCGGCCGCTGTGGCGGCCGGCACGGCGGTGAGTCCGGCGAAGGCGAGGGCGACGGTGAGCAGCAATATCAGTCGCTGCCGCACTCGTCTGGGTCGGATCGGGCGCACGGATCCTCCATTGCTCGAAGCGGTGCTTGAAGGCTGAGGAAGGGGGTGGCGGCTCGCCGCCGCAGTCTGTACAACGGCTCTGTACAACGTTGGAAGGAACGGCAGTTGGCATGACAGCACGCTCTCCGGCGCGCTGTCCAGGGTCATGACAATCACCCCAGGACAGGGGTGCACACCGACGCAGGGAGCTGCACGTGCGGGTAAGCCTCAAAGACGTCGCAGAGCGCGCGGGCGTCTCCATCAAGACCGTTTCGAACGTGGTGAACAAGTACCAGCACGTCACCCCGGCGATGCGGGCCCGCGTCCAGGAGGCCATCGACGAGCTGGGCTACCGACCGAATTTGACGGCGCGTCATCTGCGCAAGGGCCGTACGGGAATCATCGCGCTCGCCGTCCCCGAGCTGGGAAACCCCTACTTCGCCGAGCTGGCGGGCGCGGTCATCGACGCGGCGGCCGAGCATGATTTCACCGTCCTGCTCGACCACACCCGCGGCGAGCGCGAGCAGGAGGTCCTGGTCAGCCAGGGTTTCCGGGCCCGGGTGATCGACGGTCTGATACTGAGCCCGCTGGAGCTGGAGTCGGACGACCTGCTCGGCCGCGAGGACGACGTACCGCTGGTGCTGCTCGGCGAGCGCCAGTACGACCTGCCCTACGACCACATCGCGATCGACAACGTGGCGGCGGCCCGCGTGGCGGTGCGCCACCTGATCAGCCGGGGGCGCACCCGCATCGCGTACCTCGGCGCCCGGACGGACTCCGCGAACCGCCCCGCGAACCTGCGACTCCAGGGCTGGCGCGAGGAGTTGACGCAGGCGGGAATCGCCGCGCCGGACAGTCTGGTGGGCCCGGTCGGCGGCTGGAACCGCTGGGACGGGGCGAAGGCGATGGCGCGGATGCTGGACGCGGGAGTGCGGCCGGACGCGGTCTTCGCGTACAACGACCTGGTGGCGATCGGCGCCATGCGGGTGCTGCACGAGCGCGGTCTGCGCGTGCCGTGGGACGTGGCGGTGGTCGGCTTCGACGACATCGCCGAGGGGCAGTTCGGGGCGGTCACGCTGACCACGGTCTCACCGGACAAACAGGCCATCGCCCGGCTCGCGGTGGCCTCGCTGCTGCGGAGTCTGGAGGGCCCTGAGGAGCCCGCGGGCCGTGAACTCGCGGCGCAATTCCGCCTGGTGGAGCGGGAGAGCACGCTGGGCCGGCGCTGACCGGCCGCGCCGACGGCCGGGGCCTCCCGTTGCGCGGAGGGTTTACAGCATCCTTCCAACGATGTAAAAAGCTCCCCGTACCGCCGAGTTGACCGCAAGTGCCATTCTCCCGTGAGCGCTCTCAGCGCCGGGGCCGTGCCGTTTTGGGGACTCCATGAAGCCGACCACACGCCTTAGCCGCACCTCAGCCAGGACCCTCCTCGCCGCCGGTCTCGCCGCGAGCCTCGCCCTCGCCACCGGATGCGCCAAGTCCGAGGACGACGGCGACAAGAGCTCCGCGTCGCAGGACAAGGGCGACTCGGGACAGGTCGTCTCGGAACCCAGCGAGGGCAGCGGCCCGACCTGCGCGATAGATGCCTACGGCGGCAAGAAGCTCGACCTCAAGAGCGCCACCGTCGGCTTCTCCCAGTCGGAGAAGGAGGCCAACCCCTTCCGCATCGCGGAGACGGCGTCCATCAAGGCCGAGGCGAAGAAGCGCGGCGTCAAGCTGCTCACCGCCAACGCCCAGTCGCAGTTCTCCAAGCAGATCAGCGACGTCCAGGACCTCATCGCCAAGGGCGCCGACCTGCTTGTCATCGCACCCCTGAACTCCGACGGCTGGGAGCCGGTCCTCCGCTCGGCCGCCGCCAAGCACATCCCGATCATCACCATCGACCGCAAGATCAACGCCAAGGCCTGCAAGGACTACGTCAGCTTCATCGGCTCGGACTTCGTCGAGCAGGGCAAGCGCGCGGCCGACCAGATGATCAAGTCGACGGGCGGCAAGGGCAAGGTCGCGATCCTGCTCGGCGCGGCGGGCAACAACGTCACCACCGAGCGCACCAAGGGCTTCCAGGACCGCATCAAGGAGAAGGCCCCCGACCTGAAGGTCGTCTTCAAGCAGACCGGCGAGTTCGCCCGCGAGAAGGGCCAGCAGGTCACCGAGCAGCTCATCCAGTCCAAGCCGGACATCAACGGTATCTACGCCGAGAACGACGAGATGGGCCTCGGCGCCGTCAACGCCCTCAAGGGCGCGGGCAAGAAGGCCGGTGACGTGAAGATCGTGACGGTCGACGGCACGCGCAACGCCGTGCAGGGCATCGTCGACGGCTGGATCGACGGCGTCATCGAGTCGAACCCGCGCTTCGGCCCGCTCGCCTTCCAGACCCTGGACACCTTCACCAAGGGCACGAAGGTCTCGCAGGACATCGTCATCAAGGACAGCGCGTACACGAAGGACAACGCCAAGGCGGACCTCGGCAAGGCGTTCTGAGATGTCCGACGTCCTCTCGGTCACCCACCTCAGCAAGACGTTCCCGGGCGTACGGGCCCTGGACGGGGTCGACTTCACCGCACGCGCAGGTGAGGTGCACGCCCTGATCGGCGAGAACGGCGCGGGCAAGTCGACCCTGATCAAGGTCCTGACAGGCGTCTACGCCCCGGACACGGGCAAGCTCACCTACAACGGCAACCAGGTCACCTTCTCCAGCCCTCTCGAGGCCCAGCACGCGGGCATCTCCACCATCTACCAGGAGGTCAACCTCGTCCCCCTGATGAGCGTGGCCCGCAACCTCTTCCTCGGCCGCGAGCCACGCAACCGGCTGGGCCTCATCGACTTCCGCCGGATGCACCGCGAGGCGGAAGAGGCCCTGCAACGCCTGGGCATCGGCGTCGACGTACGCCGCCCGCTGCGCGAACTGGGCGTAGGCACGCAGCAGATGGTGGCTCTGGCGCGGGCGGTCTCGGTCGACGCACAGGTCGTCATCATGGACGAGCCGACGTCGTCACTCGAACCCCGCGAGGTCCAGACCCTGTTCGGCGTCATCCGCATGCTGCGGGACCAGGGCATCGCGGTGATCTACGTCAGCCACCGCCTGGAGGAGCTCTACGAGGTGTGCGACACGGTCACGGTCCTGCGGGACGGCAAACTGGTGCACACGGGCCCGATAGCGGAACTCGACCGCCTCCGCCTCGTCGCCCTCATGCTGGGCCGCGAGGTCGGCGAGGTCCGCGAGGAGGGCGTGACAAAGTTCACCGGCGACCACGCTCCGGACACCCAACCGGTCCTCCAGGCAAGCAACCTGACGATGCGCCACCACCTGCACGACGTGTCGCTCGACATCCGCCCCGGCGAGGTGGTGGGCCTGGGCGGCCTGCTCGGCTCCGGCCGCAGCGAAACGGCAAAGGCGATAGCGGGAGCACTGCCACCGGATTCCGGCCACGTCATGATCGCGGGAGCCCCGGTCCGCACCGGCTCACCCCCGGCCGCGATCCGAGCAGGCATCAGCCTCCTCCCGGAGGACCGCAAGGCGGAGGGGATAGTCCCCGGCCTCTCGGTCCGCGAGAACATCGCCCTGGCCGCACTCCCCCGCCTCTCGCGCTTCGGCCTGGTGAACGAGGGCGCGATCGACTCCATCGTCGACACCTTCATGAAGCGCCTGCGCATCAAGGCATCGGGCCCGCACCAAAAAGTAGGTGAGCTGTCCGGCGGCAACCAGCAAAAGGTCCTGCTGGCCCGCTGGCTGGCCATGAACCCCAAGGTCCTCCTCCTGGACGAGCCCACCCGAGGCATAGACATCGGCGCGAAGGCCGAAGTCCAGAAACTCATAGACGAGTTGGCCAACGACGGCCTTGCGGTCCTCCTCATCTCCTCCGACATGGAGGAACTGATAGAGGGCTCGGACCGGGTCATAGTCCTCAAGGACGGCAAGGTCATCGAGGAACTGACCGGCACCAAGGTCACAGAGGACGCCCTCATGCGAGCGATAGCAACCACAGGGGGCCCCGGTGAATGACCGGACGATGGCGAGGACGGACATACCGGCGCGGCCCCGCCCCCAAGTCGACCCGAAGCGCACCCGACGCCCCGCCGGCAGGCACCCCCGGAGCACCCATGACTGACCTGGCCCTGGGAGGCAAAGCCCCCGCCGACCGCGAGCGCGTCCTGCGCTACCTCCAGAACTACGGCGTCTACCTGGGCGTAGCCGTTCTCCTGATCCTCAACATCGCCCTGACCCCCCACTTCCTCTCCGCGGAGAACTTCCGCACCCAGGCGGTCCAGGTAGCCCCCGTCCTCATCGTCGCCCTGGGCATGGCCCTGGCCATCGGCAGCGAGGGCGTGGACCTCTCCGTCGGCTCGGTCATGGCGCTCTCCACGTCCCTCCTCTCCCTCTACCTGGGCTATGGGACATGGATCGCACTCATCGTCGCGCTCATCGGCGGCGCGGCCATCGGCCTGGCCAGCGGCTCCCTCATCGCGTTCATCGGCGTCCAGCCCATCGTGGCGACACTGGCCTTGATGGTCGCCGGCCGCGGACTCGCCCTGGTGCTGCTCCCCCAGCTCAAGGACGTCCGCGACCCGACGATGGCGAGCCTCGGCTCCGGCGCGGTCCTCGGCATCCCCTACCTGGTCCTGATCGCGGCGGCCCTCGCGCTCATCGTCGCCTTCGTCGTCAAGCGCACCACCTTCGGCCGCCAGCTCCTGGCCATCGGCGACAGCCGCCCGGCCGCACGCCTCGCGGGACTCCCCGTACGCCGCGTACTGATCCTCGTGTACGTCTGCTCCGGCGTCCTCGCGGCCATCGCGGGCGTCCTGGCGACGGCCCGTCTCACCGCCAGCGACCCCACCTCACTCGGCAACCTCATGGAACTCTCCGCCATCACCGCCGTAGTGGTCGGCGGCACCCCGCTCAGCGGCGGACGCGTACGGATCGGCGGCACCGTAGCGGGCGCCGTCCTGATCCAGCTGCTCACCGCCACGCTCATCAAGCACGATCTGCCGCCCTCGTGGACACAGATCGCCCAGGCCGTAGTGATCATTCTCGCCGTCTACGCGGCACGGGAGAGGGGCAAGCGGTGACCGGCACCGTCCTATCCGAGGCCAAGCCCATGAAGAAGCCAGGGGACGAGCAGACCGGCGCGAGCCGCTCCGATCGCGTCAGCGCACTCGCCCAGCAGCACGGCGCCCTGGTCACCCTGGTGGTCGCCGTCATCGCGGCCTCGCTCAGCTTCGACACGTTCATGACCGGGGACAACCTGGAGAACATGGCGGTGTCCTCCGCGTTCCTCGCGGTCGTGGCGCTCGGCATGACGTTCGTGATCATCACGGGCGGCATCGACCTCTCCGTGGGGTCCCTGTTCGCACTCGGCGGCGTCCTCGCGGCCTGGGGCTCGCAGTACGGGACGGCGGTGGCGCTCCTGCTCCCGCTGGCCGTCTGCGGACTCATCGGCCTCGTCAACGGCCTCCTCATCGCCCGCTCCCGCCTGGCCCCCTTCATCGTGACGCTGGCCGCGATGCTCGGCGCACGCGGCATCCTCCTGTCCATCACCGACGAGGGCTCCAAGACCTACCTGGTCGACAAGGACTCGTTCTTCGCGACGCTCGGCCAGGGGAAACTCCTGGGCATCGGCGCCCCCGTCTGGATCACCCTGGCCCTCTTCGTCGTCGGCGCCGTCGTGCTGCGCCGCAGCCGCTTCGGCCAGTACGTGTACGCGGTCGGCGGCAACGAGGACGCGGCGGCCCTCATGGGCGCTCCCGTGGCCCGCACCAAGGTCACCGTCTACACCCTCTCCGGCCTCTGCGCGGGTCTCGCGGGCGCGCTCAACGCGGCCTGGCTGGTCTCGGGCGTCACCATCCTCGGCTCGGGCATGGAACTGGAGGCGATCTCCGCGGTCGTCATCGGCGGCACGCTGCTGACCGGCGGATTCGGCTTCATCAGCGGGTCACTCGTGGGCGTACTGCTCCTGAAGGTCATCCAGAACGTCATCAACCAGATCGGCTCGCTCGACTCCGCCTATCAACAGGTCGTCAGCGGCGCCTTCCTGGCCCTCGTGGTGATCGCCCAGACGTGGCTGGGCCGCAGGCGCCGGGTGCTGTAGAAGGCACACCCGGGTGTCACATGGGAACGGCCTGCCCCTTCCCCAGCGCGATCACGCCCCCCTTCGACACCGTGTACAGCTCTTCGTCCCGCTCGGGGTTGACCCCGATCGTCGCCCCGGGCGGGACGTCCACGTTCTTGTCCAGGACGGCGCCCCGCACCACCGCGCCCCTGCCCACACGGACGTTGTCGTGCAGCACCGAGCCCTGCACGACCGCCCCGTCCTCGATCGTCACCCCGGGCGAGAGCACGGAACGCGTGACCTGCCCCCGGATGACGCACCCGGGGCTGACGATGGACTCGCTCGCGATGCCCGCCGCGCAGAACTTGGCGGGCGGCAGACCCCCGGAGTGGGTGTAGATGGGCCAGCGCCGGTTGTCCAGGTTGAAGACCGGCTGGTCGGAGATCAGATCCATGTGTGCTTCGTAGTACGCGTCGAGTGAGCCGACGTCACGCCAGTAGCCGTGATCGCGCGCCGTCTCCCCGGGCACGTGGTTGTCGTCGAAGTCGTACAGCTGGGCCAGGCCGCGTTCGGTGAGCATGGGGATAATCGAACCACCCATGTCGTGCACGGAGTTGCCGTCCTCGGCATCCTGCTGGATCGCGTCGACGAGTGTCTTGGTCGTGAAGACGTAATTGCCCATGGAGGCGAACACCTCGTTCGGTGACCCGGGCAGACCGGGCGGGTCGGCGGGCTTCTCCAGGAAGCTGTCGACGCGCGTGCCGTCCCGCGAGGGCGTGATGACGCCGAACGATGCCGCGTCCGAGCGCGGCACACGGATCCCCGCGACCGTGACCCCCGCGCCGCTCTCGAAGTGCTGGCTCAGCATCTGGCGCGGATCCATGCGGTAGACGTGGTCGGCGCCGAACACCGCGATGTAGTCGGGCTGTTCGTCGTGTACGAGGTTGAGGGACTGCAGGATCGCGTCCGCGCTGCCCAAGTACCAGCGGGGACCAAGACGTTGCTGCGCCGGGACCGGGGTGACGTAGTTGCCCAGGAGGCTGGACATCCGCCAGGTGGTGGTGACGTGCCGGTCCAGGGAGTGCGACTTGTACTGGGTCAGTACGCAGATCCGCAGGACGTCGCCGTTGACGAGATTGGAGAGCACGAAGTCGACGAGGCGGTACGTACCGCCGAACGTGACCGCTGGTTTGGCCCGGTCGGCCGTGAGGGGCATCAGGCGCTTTCCCTCACCGCCCGCCAGGACGATTCCGAGCACCGAAGGTCCACCGCGCATCGCGCCGCCCCCTTAACTGGGATCACTTGGACTCGAGTAACTCCGCGTACACCTCGGTCGTGCGTCGCGCGACCGCGTCCCAGCCGAACTCCCGGACGGCGCGGTCGCGTCCGGCGGCGCCCATGCGGGTCGCGGCGCGCGGATCGGCGACCAGTTCGTTCAGGGCCCGCGCGAGCCGCGCCTCGAAGGCCGCCGGCTCCTTCTCCTCGTACGGGACGAGGAGTCCCGTACTTTTGTCGGCGACTACCTCGGGGATGCCCCCGACGTCCGACGCCACGACCGGCGTGCCGCACGCCATCGCCTCCAGGTTGACGATGCCGAGCGGCTCGTACACGGACGGGCAGACGAACACCCGTGCATGGGTGAGGAGTTGGACGATCTGCGGGCGCGGCAGCATCTCCGGGATCCAGTGGACTCCCGCGCGGGCGCGGCTCAGCTCCTCGAAGAGGGTGCGGAACTCGGCGTCGATCTGCGGGGTGTCGGGGGCTCCGGCGCAGAGCACGAGCTGGGCTGCCGGGTCCAACTCCTTCGCGGCGCGCAGCAGATGGGGCACGCCCTTCTGCCGGGTGATGCGTCCGACGAACAGGACGAAGGGCCGCTCGGGGTCGATGCCCAGGCGCTCCAGGACGTCCGTGCCGGGGTCGGGGCGGTAGAGGGCGGTGTCGATGCCGTTGTGGACGACGTGCACCTTCGCCGGGTCGATGGCGGGGTAGCAGCCGAGGATGTCGGCCCGCATGCCGCGCGAGACGGCGATCACGGCGTCCGCGGACTCCACGGCGGTGCGCTCGGCCCAGCTGGAAAGGGCGTACCCACCGCCCAGTTGCTCGGCCTTCCAGGGGCGCAGGGGCTCGAGGGAGTGCGAGGTCATGACGTGCGGGATGCCGTGCAGGAGCTTGCCGAAGTGGCCCGCGAGGTTGGCGTACCAGGTGTGGGAGTGGACGAGGTCGCACCCGGTGAGCGCGGCCGCCATGGAGAGGTCGACGGAGAAGGTGCGCAGTGCGTCGTTGGCGCCGTCCAGGGCGTCCCAGGCCTGGTGGCGCACGAGCCCGTCGGCGGCCGGCCGATTTCCCCAGCAGTGCACGTCGACGTCGACGAGGGCCTCTAACTCCCTTGCGAGGAACTCGACATGGACTCCGGCTCCGCCGTAGACATCCGGCGGATACTCCCGGGTGAGCAGTCCCACTCGCACGCAGCACCCCCCGTCCGTCCGCCCCAGCCGTCGGTCGCCCGCCCCCTCATGGTCACCCAGAAGCGCCCGGCGGGGAAGAGGTCCGCACCGACCTCTGGGGCGGCCGGTCGAAGCAGCAGTCCCCGCACACGCCGCCGTCGGGGCAGCGGTAGTAGAGGCAGCAGCTGCGGCGGCGGAACGCGGTGCCGCTCAGGGTTCCGGTGGAGCGCAGGTCGGGGTGGTCGAAGAGTTCGACGGCCAGCGCCCGTGCCCGCTCCCCCACGTCGGTACGTCCGGTGCGGCGCGCCCAGGTGTCCAGCTCGCGGGCCGCTCCGGCGAGCGCGGAGCCCGCGTTGCCCCACAGGAGGGGTGCGGAGATCCGGTACCGCGTGCGCAAAACGTCGGCCAGGGGCGCCAGATGGCCGTGCTGCACGACGTCCCGGATGCTCGCGGCGTCGCCGGGCCGCGTGCCCAGGTCCGTCAGCCACAGGTCGTCGGGCGAGGTGCCGTCCGCGTCCCAGTGCAGCAGCGCCGGGTCGAGGTCGGGCACCTGGCCGTGGAGCGCGGCCGAGCCGAGCGCCACGGACCACAGGCGCGCCGCGAGCCCCAGTTGCGCCACGGACACGGCGATACGCGCCTCGGGCGCCCCGAGGCGGGCGGCGACCTTGTCGACGCGGAACGCGAGGGGCCCGCCGTCTCCCGCGTAGAGCCGTGCCAGGGGCGTGACGTGGGCGCCGCCGGGTGGCGCCCCGGTGCGCAGGGCGAAGAATCCGCCGACGGAGCCGACTTCGGTGAGGTCGAGAGGGGCATTCACGAGAGCAGAGCCTAGGCGTCCCTGCGGAACAGGGCCGTCCAGAGGAAGGGCTCACCGAAGTACGCGGAGTCGGCGGGTTCGTCGCGCATGCGGCGCAGTTCGACCTCCGTGAAGTCGGAGAAGATCCAGCGCAGTGACTCCGGCGTGTAGGCGAGGCCGCCCTGGAGCCCGGACGCGCGGTAGAAGTCCGCGTCGGGCAGTTCGGAGCCGGAGCCCCCCTCGCCGGCGGCGAAGCTGGTGAGGGCGAGGTGGCCGCCGGGGGCCAAGGCGCGGTCGAGCAGGGAGAGGTAGCTGACGCGGCGGTGGGGCGGCAGGTGGTGGAAGCAGCCCGAGTCGTGGATGAGGTCGTACGGGCCGCCCAGTTCGGCCGCCGTGAGCGCGAAGGCGTCGCCGCGGTGGAAGCGGATGTCCGCCCCGGCCTCGCGGGCCCGCTCCTCGGCCCAGGCGACGGCCTGCGGGGAGAGGTCGACGGCGTCCACCCGGAACCCCAGGGAGGCCAGATACAGCGCGTTGCGGCCGGGGCCGCAGCCCAGATCGAGTGCTCGGCCCGGGGTGAGCAGGCCCCGGTCCATGTAGGAGGCAAGGTTCTCGTCCGGTTTGGCCACGAAGAACGGCACCGGGCGTGAGCGGTCGGTGTAGAAGCCGTCCCACCAGCTCGCCGCGTCGGCACTCCAGCGGTCGGCTGTTGGCGCGAACATGCCGTCCATGAGCTTCAGGACGTCGTCGACACTGCGTATGTTCCGGTGCATCCGGACCCCTTTCCACGAGGGTCAAGAATATGACCGGGCACCGTAAAAGCCCAGGTCAGATGGCTTCCTGGTAAATCCGCAGGAAGCTTTTCGAGGAGCTGGGAGCACACTGGAGGGGCGGCACCCCGCAAGAGGCACGCGGTCGCGCACACAGCGCGCCCAGTGGCCTGGAAGGGGGTGCTCAGGAGGGCGCTCACGCAAGAATTTTCGAGAGTCTGGATGATCCACCGAACCGCGGCGTAACCCACCCGGGGGAGGACATCTCCCCGGTCGTACTCCATCGGTAGTAGGACCCAATGCCTGCTGAGGTACGACGACGTGGAGCGAAATCCGCGAGATCGTAGTGAGTATGGAAGCCGACCGTTCGCCGCACCGGACGCCCCGGGCCCACCAGGGGGCGCGACGCAAGCCGTGGAGCACCTCATGAGTGCCCTCACGCTCGCCGTGGTGCTCTCCCTCGTCTCCGCCGTGGCGTACGCGGGCGGGGCCATCCTGCAGGAGCGCGTCGCCGTGAGCACGCCGGAGCGACGGTACGCCCCGCTGCGCCGCGGCGCCTGGTGGGTCGCCATCGCGCTGAACGGCCTCGGTGCGCTGCTGCACGTGGTGGCGCTCGCGTACGGGCCGCTGAGCCTGGTGCAGCCCCTCGGCGCCCTCACCATCGTCTTCGCGCTGCCGATGGCCGCGCTCTTCGTGCGCCGCAAGGCGGGGGCCACCGCGTGGCGCGGCGCGATCATGGCGACCGTGGGCCTTGCCGGACTGCTCTCGCTGACGCAGTCGGCCGACGCGCAGTCCCTGGACGACGCCGAGCGGGTCATGGTGGCGCTGGTGACGGCGGGGGCCGTGGTGGCGCTCATCGTCGTGGCGCACGCGGTGCACCGGCATCCGGTGGTGCGCAGCGTGCTGCTGGCCAGCGCGGCGGGCGTCGCCTTCGGCATCGCCTCGGTGTTCACCAAGACGGTGGCGGTGGACCTGGAAGCGCACGTGTCCCTGACGCGGCAGGTGCCGAGCCTCGCCGTGATCGCGGTCCTGGCGGCGGCCGGTGTGCTGATCTCGCAGGCGTCGTACCGAGGAGCGGGTCTCGCGGCGCCGCTGTCGACGGTGACGGTCGTGAACCCGGTCGTGGCGGCCGCGGTGGGCCTCACGCTCTTCGACGAATCGTTCCGCTACGGCTCGGCGGGCACGGCCGTGGCCCTGGGCTTCGGTGTCGTCGCGGCGGGCGGTCTGATCCTGCTGACCACGGAGCGGATCGGCGCGGCGCAGGGTGCGTCGGCGCCGACGGTGCAGGTGGCCAAGGGCGGCCCGGGGGCCGCGGATCCGGCGGCCCCCGAGATCCGGCGGCCGGAAGAGCTGCCCGCGGTGCCTTCGCAGCCGACGACCGGGCCGCACCGGCGGGCGCTGTTCCGCCACGGCCACGGCCGCGAGCGCATCGGCTCCTGAAGCACGCACAGCACACAGAGCGAAGCCCCTGGGATCTCCCAGGGGCTTCGGTCTTTCAGATGCGGACGCCGCCGGCCCGCAGGTACGCGAGCGGATCCACGTCGGAGCCGAACCCGGGTCCCGTCCGCACCTCGAAGTGCAGGTGCGGGCCCGTGCTGTTGCCCGTGGACCCCGAGCGCGCGATGCGCTGGCCCGCGCCGACCTTCTGGCCGCTCTTCACGGTGAGCGCCGAGAGGTGGCCGTACTGGGAGTACTTGCCGTCGGCGTGCCGGATCACCACTTCGTAGCCGTACGAACCGCCCCAGCCCGCAGACACGACCGTGCCCGCGGCGACCGCCTTCACCGAAGTGCCGGTGGCCACGGGGAAGTCGACTCCCGTGTGGTAGCCCTTCGACCAGGAGCCGCCCGCGGCGCGGTAGGGCGTGCTCGGCGATGCGGCCACGGGTGCGGAGAGGCCGTGCGAGGCCTGGGCGGGCTCGGCCTTCTTGGGTTCGGCCTTCTTCGGCTCGGCCTTGGCCTGCGGCTTCGGTTCGGCCCGCTGCTTGGCCTCCGTGCGCGGCTTCGGCGGGGTCTGCGGCTTCCCGGCCTTCTTCCGCGAGGCTTCGAGGGCGAGCCGCTGACCCGGTGTGATCAGGTCGGGGTCGCCGCCGATCGTCGTGCGGTTGGCCTCGTACAACTGCCGCCAACCGCCCCCGACCCGGCGCTCGTCGGCGATCTGGGAGAGCGTGTCGCCGCGGACGACCGTGTACATCTGGCCGCGGCCCGCGGTGGACTGCGGGGTCACTTCCGGCTTGACGTCCTTGGCCTCGCGCTGGGGGGCCTTCGGCGCCGCCTTCTTGGGCGCGCTCGCCGGCGTGACGTCGGGCGCGTCTCCGCCGCGCGTCAGGCCCGCCCGCTCGGAGCAGACCGGCCAGGCACGCGGGCCCTGCGCCTTGAGGACCTTCTCGGCGACGGCTATCTGCTGGTCCTTGGTGGCGCGGTCGGCGCGCGGGGCGTAGGCGGTGCCGCCGTACGCCTCCCAGGTGGACTGCGTGAACTGGAGGCCGCCGTAGAAGCCGTTTCCGGTGTTGATGCTCCAGTTGTTCGTGGACTCGCAGGCCGCCACCTTGTTCCAGGTGTCGACGTCGGCCGCCTGTGCCGTGCCGGTGCCGATCAGTGGCAGCGCCATCCCGGCGCCGCCCGCCGTCACGGTCAGCGACGCACGGTTGATCCGGTTCGGCTGATACCGGCGGTGACGACCGCGTACGGCCATGGGAGCCCCCTCAGTCACGCACATCACAGTCACGTCAGAACAGTCACGTCAGACACACGACAAGGCGGCAAGTTAGCCGGTCCGACCGAACCGTGACAAGGGCGCACGACCGAGGGGGCGCACCAACCGTCAGCCCTTCAAATGCCGCGGAAGCCACTGGAGTTGAACATTCTGCTGGTAGGGGCCGCCGCCCTCGTGATCGTTGAAGGAGTACACCTCCATCGAAGTCTCCGCTCCCGTATAGGCGTTGTGCGCCGCGAACACGGTGGACGGCGGGCACGTCATGTCCTCCAGCGCCGTCGAGAAGAGCGCGGGCGCCGTGCCGCGCGCCGCGAAGTGCACGCCGTCGAAGTAGGAGAGCGTACGGAAGACGCGCTCCTCCGCGCCGCGCTTCGCCTTCATGTAGAGGGCGATCTCCCGGTAGGGCGGCCGTTCTGTGAGGGTCGTGGAGCGCGGGAAGTCGCACAGGAACGGCACGTCGGATGCGATCGCCGCCAGGTCGTGGACGAGTCCGCCGACGGCGAGCGTGATCCCGCCGCCCTGGCTGCCGCCGACCGCGGCGACGCGCGAGGAGTCCACCAGCGGATGCGTACGGGCCGCCTCGACCGCGCGTACGCCGTCGGTGAAGACGCGCCGGTAGTAGTACTCGTGCGGGTCCTCGATGCCGCGCGTCATGTAGCCGGGGTAGGCGGGGCCGCTGCCGACCGGGTCGGGGGTGTCGCCCGCCGAGCCGCCGCTGCCCTGTCCCCGGGTATCCATCACGAAGTGCGCGAAGCCGGCCGCCGACCACAGCAGGTGCTCGTGCGGGAGACCGCGGCCGCCGCCGTATCCGATGTACTGGACGACGGTGGGCAGCGGCTCGGTCGTCCCGGCGGGAAGTATCAGCCAGCCCTTGACCGGGTGGCCGCCGAACCCGGCGAACGTCACGTCGAAGACGTCGACCGTGCTCAGGTGCGCGTCGACGGGCTCGAAGCGGGCGTCCAGGTCGTGCTCACGTGCGGCCGAAAGGGTCTTCTCCCAGAAGGCGTCGAAATCCTCGGGCTCGGCCAGGTCGGGCCGGTAGCGGCGCAGTTCGTCGAGCGGCATGTCGAAATGGGGCACGGGCGGCTCCTCCGTCGGACACAGTGTCGGAATGTCACGCTACGCCGCGGGGCAATACTGGCGAACACCACCGGCACTTTCATCCCCAGGAGCCACGGCATGAGCAGCACGTCAGCCCAGATCGGTGTCACAGGCCTCGCGGTCATGGGGCGCAATCTGGCCCGCAACTTCGCACGCAACGGCTACACCGTCGCCCTGCACAACCGCACGGCGGCCAAGACCCGGGCGCTGGTCGAGGAGTTCGGCCACGAGGGCGAGTTCATCGCCACCGAGACGGCGAAGGAGTTCGTCGCTGCCCTCGAGCGCCCGCGCCGCCTCGTCATCATGGTGAAGGCGGGCGATCCCACGGACGCCGTCATCAAGGAGTTCGCGCCGCTCATGGAGGCGGGCGACATGATCATCGACGGGGGCAACGCGCACTTCGCGGACACCCGGCGCCGCGAGCGCGAACTGCGCGAGCAGGACATCCACTTCGTCGGCACGGGCGTCTCCGGCGGCGAGGAGGGCGCGCTGCTCGGCCCGAGCATCATGCCGGGCGGCTCCCCGGAGTCGTACGCCTCGCTCGGCCCGATGCTGGAGAAGATCTCGGCGAAGGCGAAGGACGGCTCCCCGTGCGTCACACACGTCGGTCCGGACGGCGCGGGGCACTTCGTGAAGATGGTGCACAACGGCATCGAGTACGCCGACATGCAGCTGATCGCCGAGGCGTATCAGCTGCTTCGCGATGTGGCGGGCTACTCCCCCGCGCAGATCGCGGACATCTTCCGCACCTGGAACACCGGCCGCCTGGACTCGTATCTGATCGAGATCACGGCGGAGGTCCTGAAGCACGTGGACGCCGCGACGGGTGAGCCGTTCGTGGACGTGGTGCAGGACCAGGCCGAGCAGAAGGGCACCGGCCGCTGGACCGTGCAGATCGCCCTCGACCTGGGCGTCCCGGTGTCGGGCATCGCGGAGGCGGTGTTCGCCCGCTCGCTGTCGGGCCACACCGAACTGCGGGAGGCGTCCAAGGAGTTGGCGGGCCCGACGGCGCGTGCGCTGAGCGAGGCCGAGGCCGCGGCCTTCGCCGACCAGGTCGAGCAGGCGCTGTACGCGTCGAAGATCGTGTCGTACACGCAGGGCTTCCACGAGGTCGCCGCGGGCAGCGAGGAGTACGGCTGGGACATCGACCTGGGCGCGGTCGCCGCCATCTGGCGCGGCGGCTGCATCATCCGCGCCGCCTTCCTGGACCGCATCCGCGCCGCGTACGACACGCGCGCGGACCTGCCGAGCCTGCTCTCGGACAAGACGTTCGCGCAGGAGATCGGCGCGGCCCAGGACGACTGGCGCGCGGTCCTGGTCGCGGCCACCCAGCAGGGTGTGCCCACGCCGGGCTTCTCGGCGGCCCTCGCGTACTACGACGCGTTGCGCGCGGACCGCCTGCCGGCCGCTCTCACGCAGGGACAGCGGGACTTCTTCGGGGCGCACACCTATCGGCGTACGGACCGCGAGGGTTCGTTCCACACCCTGTGGGGCGGTGACCGCTCGGAGGTGCGGGCCTGACGGCCTCCTCCTGACGTCAGACCGGCTTCGGTTCCGTCTCGGGTTCCGGAGCCGGCGGCGGCAGCGGGGTCGGCGGCGGCCCCGGCGTGGGACGCGGCACGGGGCCCGGTCCTGGCGCGGGGCGCTCGGGGTCGGGCACCGGGCTCGGCCCGCCCGGGTCGGGGATCGGGCTCGGCGGCACGGGGTCGGGGTACGGGACGGTCATGTCTCCTCCATCGACGTCGGAGATCGGTCGTGTCCACTCTCTCCCGCCTCGCGTGCCCACGCCTGCCGAGTTAACGCGTCCGCGGGCCGTGCGACCTCAGTCCTGGACGCGGCTGAGCCGCACGACGGGGATGTCGCGTTCCGTCTTGGCCTGGTAGTCCGCGTAGAGGGCGAAGAGCTCGACCAGGCTCGGCCAGACCCGGGCCTTGTCCTCGGCCGACAGGGTCTCGGCACGGGCGGCGAACCGCTCCTCGGTGCCCACACGCAGGCGCACGTCGGGCTCCGCGACGATGTTGCGGTACCACAGGGGGTGCTCGTCGTCGCCGCCGTTGGACGCCACGACGAGGTAGTCCTCGCCGTCGCGGCCGTAGATCAGTACGGTGCGGCGCAGCTGCCCCGTGCGCCGTCCGCGGTAGTCGAGCAGCAGGCAGGGAACGCCTTGGACCCCGGTGCCCGTGGTGCCGCCCGACTCCTCGTATCTGCGGGCCTGCTCGGCCACCCAGCCGGTGGGACTGACCACGGCCTCTTCGTCCTGCTGCGCCATGTCCGCTCCTGTGAAGTCGAAGGGGTACGCGGGAGACGAGCGGTCACTCATCTCCCGCGCTCAGCCTACGACTTGGCGTCCGCGCCGACCCGGAGCACCGCCACGGCCGCGCGCAGGCCGGGGCGTGGACTGGAGAGGACCGGTACGGCGAGGGTGGCGTGGTCCGCCGCCTGCGCCATGGACGCCTGGGCGAGGACGACGGCATCGACACCCTCCAGGGCGTCGACGGCATCGGCGATCAGCCGTACGTGGCCTGCCCTGTCCCCGGCTTCGAACCGCTCCCAGGCGCCTTCCACCAGGACCGTCGTGACGTCGACGGGCCGCCCGGCGCGGGCGGCCTCGTCCTCGACCAGGGCGCGGGTCGGGCCAAGGGTGCTCTCCAGGGTGGCGACGACGGCCACGCGGCGCCCGGCGGCCACGGCGGCGGCGGCCATGGGCCGGTCGACGCGCACGAGGGGGATGCCGACGGCCGCGGCGCGCGCCTCGGTGACGGCGCCGATCGTCGAGCAGGTGCAGAGCACGGCGTCCGCTCCCTCGGCGACGGCCCGCACGAGCAGCTCCTGGACGGCGTCGGCCACCGCCTCGGGGCCCTCGGCACCGGCGCGCGCGAGCAGCTCCTCGTGGACGAGGTGGCGCAGGGCGAGCCCCGGATGGTCCTGGTCGCGCAGCCCCTCGAAGACGGGGACGTGCACGGGCGAGGTGTGCAGCAGGGCGAGTGTCGGCGTCACCACGCGGACGGGTCCGACTTCACCTTGTCCAGGGCGGCGGCGACCAGCTCTCCCGAGGGGACGGGGGCCTCCTGCGGATGGCGCTCGGCCCACTTCACGACGTACGGACACAGGGGCGCGACGGCGACGCCTTCCCGAGCCGCCATCGCGTACAGCTCTCTGGCCAGCGATCCCGCGATGCCCTCCCCCTCGTGCGCGGGCACCACTTCGGTGTGCACCGGCACCAGGGCGGCTTCGGGCGCGTCCAGCGTGAAGTACACGATCTGGCCGACGACTTCGCCGTCCGCGCGCGCCTCCAGGGCGCCGCGCTCCCGGTCGTCGCGGATCTCGATCCCACTGCTCATCGGCTCTCCTGAAGGGCTGCCACGGCCTGCGGACCGCGGGCCATGTCGTCGGCGCCCGGCACCGGCGCGGACGCGTCGTTCCCGAGGGCCACGATGCGGTTGTCCTCGCCGTCGACATGCACGACCTTGGGCCGCAGGGTGCGTGCCTCGGCGTCGTCGACCTGGGCGTAGCTGATGATGATCACCCTATCGCCGGGGTGCACGAGGTGCGCGGCCGCTCCGTTGATGCCGATGACGCCGCTGCCGCGTTCGCCCTCGATGGTGTAGGTCTCCAGGCGGGCGCCGTTGGTGATGTCGACGATGTGCACGAGTTCACCCGGCAGCAGGTCGGCCGCTTCGAGGAGGTCGGCGTCGATGGTGACCGAGCCCACGTAGTGCAGGTCCGCCTGGGTGACCGTGGCACGGTGAATCTTGGACTTGAACATGGTGCGCAACATGGAAGCACTCCCTGATCTAGGCTCCCTGCCTGCGTTTGTGCAGGTCAAGGGCTGTATGGCAACGATACAGCGAGGAGCTGCCTCCCGTCACGGTCTCCCGTCAAGGTCTCCCGTCACGGACAGGCGATCACCTGGGCCGCGTAACTGAGGCCCGCGCCGAAGCCCATCAGGAGGATCGGGTCCCCCGGCCTGACCTGGCCGAGGTCGATCAGCCGGGACAGCGCCAGCGGCACGGAGGCCGCCGACGTGTTGCCGCTCTCCACGATGTCCCGGGCCACGGCGGCGTTCGTGGCGCCCAGGCCCGCCGCCAGGCGTTCGATCATCCGCAGGTTCGCCTGGTGGGTCACCAGGCCCTTGAGGTCAGCCGGGGCGAGCCCGGCACGGGCGCAGGCCGCCGCGGCGACCGAGGCGAGCTCCGAGGTCACCCAGCGGTAGACGGCCTGGCCCTGCATCGTCACGCTGCCGTGCCGGTCGGGGATGGCGACCAGCGCGGCCTTGTCGCCGTCCCCGCCCCACTCCACCGGGTGGATCCCCGTCCGCTCGGCGGCGACGACGACCGCGGCGCCGGCCCCGTCGGCGAAGACGGTGGCGGTGTCCACGTCCCGCTGGTCCACCCAGTCGGTCATCCGCTCGGCCCCGATGACCAGGGCGCGGCGGCTGGTGCCGGAGCGGATGAGGCCGTCGGCGACGCCCAAGGCGTAACAGAAGCCCGCGCAGGCCGCGTTGACGTCGAAGGCCGCGATGCGCGGGACCCCGAGGAGCGCCGCGACGGACGCCGCGCCGCTCGGCATCGGCGAGGGCATGGAGCAGGTGGCCAGGACCAGCACATCGATGTCGGCGGGGGCGAGACCCGCCGCCGAGAGCGCCTTGGCCGCCGCGCCCGCCGCCATCCCCGTGACGGTCTCCCGCGCTCCGGCGAACCTCCGCTCGCGCACTCCCACCCGTCGCTCGATCCACTCGGCCGTGACGCCGAGTCCCCTGCCCAGCTCTTCGTTGCCGACGACCCGTTCCGGGCGGACACCGGCGACGGCCGCGATGCGGGAACCGGCGACGGCGTCGGAACCGGCCGGGGCAGATGAATTGGTCGACATAGGGTCACCTCGAGATGGCTGCGTCGGCGGACGGTGCTTTTTGCACGGAGTCGTCAATTCCACTTGACGAAGAATTTCCCATGCCCTGAGGGGGAGAGGAATGCATGACGGGCCGGAGCGCGGTACGGATTGCAATTCACCACCCCTGCAAAGAATTCCGCACGCGGGCCGAAGCCTCGCCGGAAAGGCGTGCCAAAGACGCTCGCCGCCCCCTTGGTGACCATGGTCACCGGGCTGGGCCGGGCCACGCCGCCCCGCCGAACGCCCATGTCACCATGCGGAGTTGAGCGCTCAACTAGTTACGATCGCGATCACCCGTCCCCCGGCAAAGGCTTCCGCCTTGCCGCCCTCTCCTTGGGGGTACAGTGCGACTTACGCAAGTCCCAACGGCGACCGGCGAGTTCGGGCGCCGTCTTATTAACTTCGAGTCAATGGGGGGACGGCGGTTGAGACCATTAAATCGATCCGGCTCCTCCCGCGGTGACGACTTCCTCAAGGAGTTGGAGAACGCATGCACGGGGATATTCAGGTCGACGGTGGCGTGGACACACGAATAGGGACCGGTGGCAGACGTCTGGCATCGGTGGAACGTTCCGCCCTGCGGGTCCTGACACCACGGGAGCTCGAAGTGTTCGGCGTCCTGCCGGACGGTGAGGGGAACCGGGAGCTCGCCCGTCGCCTCGGCATCGCGGAGCGCACGGTCAAGGCCCATCTGACCAGCATCACCCGGAAGCTGGGGCTGCGGTCCCGGGTGGAGGCCGCGCTCCTCGCCGCGGAGTGGTCGGACGAACTGCGGGCCGACGCGAAGGAACTCGACAGGCCGTAGCGACACCTTCATGAATGAAGTGGCTGAAGTGACACCTTCGTGACCGAGTCCCCTCCGACGGTCGACGTGTGGACGCTGTGCGTTCCGGAGCACGCCGCCGCAGCGGCCGCGCGCGCCGGGATGCTCGACGCCAAAGAGGCGCAGCGTGCCGCCGGGTTCCAGGACCCGGCGGCGCGCACGCGCTTCGTCACGTCCCACGTGGGGCTGCGCGTGCTGCTCGGCGCCCGCCTCGGGATCGCCCCGCGGGACGTCGTGCTCGTCCGCGAGCGGTGCGGGATGCCCGGTTGCGAGGAGCCGCACGGGCGGCCCGCCGTCGCCGGTGACCCCGGAGTGCACTTCTCGCTCTCGCACGCCGGGGACGTCGCGCTCTACGCCCTTGCCGCCTCGCCGGTCGGGGCCGACATCGAGTCCCTGGATCTGGTCGGCGCCGGTCTCGAACGGATGGCCAGGCGGCTGCACCCCGCCGAACGGCGGGCCCTGGACGGACTGGACCCGGCGGTGCGTCAGGAAGCCCTGCTCGGTTGCTGGGTGCGCAAGGAGGCCTTCCTCAAGGGCATCGGCACCGGACTGCCCGGCGGGGTCGGCGCCCATCACGTCGGTCTCGCCGCGGCGCTGGCCCCGCCCTGGGCGCCGCCCGCGCCCGCCGGCTGGGCCCTGCTCGACGTGCCCGCTCCCGACGGCGCTCACGCGGCCGTCGCCCTGCGTCTCCAGGACCCCGGCGAACGGGGACGGCTCCCCCTCATGCGTACCTCCCGGCTGATGCTGGACCGACTGAGTTGACCGGGCCGGGATCGGCCCCCGGCGTCGGTCCGGCTCCCCTACTGGTCCGCCGCCGACTTGACCACCTTGTTCAGGCGGTGCATCCGGGTGGCCAGACTCATCCGCCCCTCCAGTCGGAACGCCGGCGGCTGCCGTCCGTCCACGTCGGCGAAGCCGTACTCGAGTGCCAGGTCGCCGGTGCTGAGGACCTTGCCCGTGCGCTCCATCACCTCGGGGTCCGCGAGCAGCGCCGCGATCGCCCGCCCCACGTACTCCGGGGAGTGCACCACCGAAGCGGGGCCGTCACCCATCGCCTCCCATGCCGCCTCCACCCGCTCCGTGCGGACGAAGCCCGGGTGCAGGGAGAGCGCCGCGACGTTCTTCTTGCGCAGGTCGGAGGCGAAGCCCCGGCACATGCGGTCGGAGGCCGACTTGAAGACGTCGTAGCCGACCTGGCCGAGGTAGATGTCCCCGTCCGAGAAGCTGATGCCGACGATCACGCCGCTCTGCTGCGGCAGCATCAGCGGGGCGAGCCTGCGGGTGACGTCGTACTGCGCGCGCAGCGACGTCTCGAACAGGTCGTAGCGCCACATCGGCTGGTCCCAGAAGGGTGCGTCGAAGCGCACGTCCGAGGAGCGTTCGTAGCCTCCCCAGGCGTTGTTGACCAGCAGGTCCAGCTTGCCGTGGTCGGCCTGGACGCGGGCGGCGAGCGCCTCGTTGTCCTCGGCCACGCCATGGTCGCAGCGTACGGCGATGCCCTTGCCGCCGCGCCGGGTCACCTCGTCGGCGGTGTCGTCCACCGTGCCGGGCAGTCCTTCGGTGCGCGCGCCGCCTCGAGTGCTGCGGCCCGTGACGTACACGGTGGCGCCCGCGGCGCCGAGCGCGAGCGCGACGCCGCGGCCCACGCCGCGGCTGGCTCCGGTGACCACGGCCACCTTGCCGCCCAGGTCCGGCGAGTTCCATTCCTCGTTCACAGCACTGTCCTTCCGTTCGGTCTAGCCGAGGTGCTCCGCCGCGTACTCCAGGCTCGTCAAGTACGCCGCCGTGTCGTCGACTTGTGGGATGCCGTAGCGCTCGCGCAGTTCGGGCATGGAGGTGGGCAGCACGCCGCCGCTGCACCGCGTGACCTCGCTGACGTCGCGCAGGACGGACAGGAAGGAGCGGGTCCGCGGGGCGGTGCTCTCGATGGCGTCCGGGGCGAGCTCGTCGGCGTTCACCACCGGCGGCGGGGTCAGCGAGCGCCCGCGCCCGGCGGCGTGCTTGACCAGCACTCCCAGGCAGGCCTCGATGTCCATGGCCTCCGCGCCGTACGTCACCCAGAACTCGCCCTGGTCGTCGCCGAGTTCGATGGCGCGCAGGACCGCCTTGGACAGCAGGTCCTGCGGGACGAAGTCCATCCGGATGCCGGGGTGGGCGGGGATGAAGGGCGCCTTGCCGCGGCCGAGCCAGTCCGACATCAGCTGCACGATCTGGCCCTGCGAGGTCCAGCCCGTGGTGGAGTCCCCGATGAGGTTGGTGGGCCGGAAGACGGTGTGCCGCACGCCGCTGTCCCGCAGGATGCGCTCCGCCTCGCGCTTTGAACCGATGTAGTTGCGGCAGACGTTGTCCACGCCGAGCGGCACGGGCGCGGTGTCCTCGAGCGCGGCGACGAACGCCGTGCTCATGAAGTGGACGGTGGCGCCCGCCCGTTCGGCGAACCGCGCGACCCTGCGGGTGCCCTCGACGTTGATCGGGCGGTAGGCGTCGGCGGGCAGGCCCCACTCGGTCAGACCGGCGGAGTGGACGACGACGTCGACCTCGGCGGCGAGTGCGCCGTAGCTGTCCTCGTCGAGGCCGAAGCGCTCCGCGGTCATGTCCAGGCGCACCGACCGCGCGTCCCCGGCCTCCGGCACCGGGGTGCTGTGGGTGGCCACGACGAACCGCGGGCCGTCCGGCTCCCGCAGGAGGGAGCGTCCGACGACCCCGGAGGCGCCGGTGAGGAGGACGGTGGGGCGGGCTCCCGCCCGGCCTTTGCCGTTCGCGGTGGGGCTCATGCGCGGGAGTCCTTCCAGTCCATCAGCCGTGCCACGGCTCGGGCGCCGACGTACAGGGCGGGGTCGGGCGGGAAGGAGGCGGGCGGCTTGCGCCGCTCGTCGTCCACGAAGAGCAGCCGCGAGTGGTCCGTGTCCTTGCCGAGCGTGAGGTCGCGCAGGACCTTGCCGCCGGTGTGGGTGGCCGCGATGCCGTTGCCGCAATAGCCGTACCCGTACAGGATGTTGCCGCCGCCGAGCCTGCCGAAGTGCGGTGCGTAGTCACGGACGACGTCCGCGGTGCCGCCGTACGCGTAGCTGAACTCCACGTCGCCCCACATCGGGAAGAACCGCCGGAACTCCCGCTGGATCTCACGGTAGGCCTCGGGGCGGTTCATGTTCCGCTGCCGCTTGTCCCTGCCGTAGTAGTACGGGGCCGGGCCGCCGGCGAACATGATGCGGTTGTCGTGCGTGAAACGGGCGCAGGTCAGCAGGGACTTGGCCTCGACCAGGCCCTCGCGCCCCTCCCAGTTCACGCGTCCCAGCTGTGCGTCGGTCAGCGGCTCGCTCACCATCGCGTACGTCCAGATCGGGATGACCTTCCTGCGGAACGGCGGGAAGGCGTCCATGTGGACGTTGGTGGCCAGGACGACCTTGTCGGCGGTGACCTGTCCGCCGGCGGTCACGACGGTCGGCCGCACCCCCGGTTCCACGCGCAGGCAGGGCGAGTCGTCGTAGATCGTGACGCCCTTCTCGCGCACCACGCGGGCGATGCCGCGGGAGAGTTTGAAGGGGTTCACGAGCGCGCCGCCGGTGCGCATGCTGCCCAGCACCGCGGGCGAGCCGATGATGGCCTGGGACTCCTCGCGGGACAGGACCTCTGCCTGTGCGGCGCCCATCCGCTCGGCGAGGGCGCGGTCGTGCTCCAGACGCCCCAGCTGGGCCGCGTCGGTGGCCACCATCAGGTAGTCGTTGGCCTCGTACTCCGCGTCGACGCGGTTCTTGCGGGCGAACCTGCCGATTTCCAGGATCGACCGGCCCACCGCCTGCGACGCCTCGAGCGCGCGCTGGAGTCCGAATTCCTTCACCAAAGCTTGAATGTCTTTGCCGATGGTTGGCGTGACGAATCCGTCGGCGCGGCCCGACGTGCCGTAGCCGGAGTAATTCGCCTCGACGATGCGGATGTCGAGCGCGGGCTCGGCCTCTTTGAGGAAATAGGCCGTCCAGAGCCCCGTGAATCCGCCGCCGACGATGCAGACATCGCAGTCGACGCGTTCCCGGAGAGGGGCCTCGACGGTGACCTTTTCGGTGTCGTGCCAATAGACGACGTGCTTGTACGCGTTCAAATGAGTGCTCCTCGAGAGGACCCGCGGTCGGCGCTGTCGGTCACACGGCTTCGAGGATGATCCTCGACAGGCCGAGATGACGGTTCCTGAAGTGGCCGACCGTGGAGCTCAGATACCGCTCGTAGTTGGCGACATTTTCCTCGCCGGCCACCTGCACGGCCTGTTCGCGGTTGGCCCGCAACCGGTCGAACCATTCCTGGCAGGTACGGCTGTAGTGGTCCGGGTCGTTGCGCAGACTGACGACGTCAAAGTGCTTCTCGCTCGACTCGAGAACCTCGGAGAGCGCCGGAATCTCGGATTCCGGGAAGATGATGTCCATGATGAAAAGCAGGTCCCGCACGGTCTGCTTGTCCATCTGGACGTTGTTGCCCTTGATGTTCGTCTGGAGCGCGAGCCGGCCGCCCTTGGGCAGCCAGGCACGGCAGTGCTCGAAGAACTCGCGGTACGCGGCGACCCGCTCGGCGCGGGACAGGCCGGTGCGCGCGAAGTGTTCGAAGGCGCCGATGGAGATGATCGCGTCGTACGGCTCGGTGGGCTCGTGGTCGAGCCAGTTCTCCACCCGCACCTCGGTGCGTTCGAGCGCGAGCTCCCGCAGGCGTTCCGCCTGGCTGTCGCTGAGCGTGAGGCCGACGGCCTGCTCCACGCCGTGCGTGCGGACCAGCCGTTCGAGCAGGCTGCCCCAGCCGCAGCCGACGTCGAGGACGCGGCGGGCGCCGGGCGCCCTCGCGCCCTCGATGAGGTGGTCGAGCTTGCGCTTCTGCGCGCTTTCGAGCGTGTCGCCCTCGTCCCACAGCGCACAGGTGTACGTGAGGTCCTTGTCGAGCCACAGTGCGAAGAAGTCGTTGGAGACGTCGTAGTGATGCTTGATGGACTGGGCGGTGGCGCCCTGGTAATCGATGGCCGTCACGCGGCGGCGCTGCCCTGCTCGGTCTCCTCGGCGAGCTTCACCAGGTCCGCCACGGTCTTCACGCTCGCGGCCCTGCTCTCGTCGAATTCGATCTCCAGGTCGTCCTCGATGGTGTAGACGATGTCGGCGATCTGCAGGCTCGACAGGCCGACCGAGTCAAAGGCGGTGTCCTCGTTCAAGGTGAACGAATTCGCCTTGCTGCCGAGCTTCTTGGCGATGCGGGCACATACCTCTTCAGCAGTGATCACGGGGCAGCCTTTCCGATGCACGGTAATGGGATGACCGAGGTTCTGTGGAGCCCGCGATTTGGCCGCTGCGCCAGAGGATCGAGGGATGGAATTCCGAAGTGATGACCTCTGGGGCGCGGGGCTGAAGCCGCACGGCGTACCTCGTCCGTGCACTCGTCCTTCACCTTGCGGCGGACGGCTCCGGCACGGGAGATGCCACGGTACCCAGAGCGCCGTCGGCCGACTATTGCCCTTAAGGGCAATGATCATTCTTGGTCGAGTTCTTGCTGGCGAAAAAGAGTCCGAGGTGTTTTGCTTACCCCGGCTCACCCGTCCGAGCGGCTGCCACGCCGCCCAACTGGGCATCCAGCGTTGCGTCCGGTGCGAGCATCCCTTCGCTACCCCCACAACCCGTAGAGCTCCGAGGAGATGTGAAATGGCTGAGGTAGACCTTTCGGCTGGCACGGTGGAGTATCAGGACACCGGCGGCGAGGGTCCTGTCGTGGTCCTGCTGCACGGTGTCGCGATGGACGGCTCCCTGTGGCGGAACGTCGTGGCGCCTCTGCGTTCCGAATTCCGTTGCGTGGTGCCGACGTTGCCGCTGGGCGGTCACCGCCGGCCCATGAAGCCCGACGCGGACCTGTCGATCGCGGGCGTGGCCCGGCTTGTCGCGGAGTTCCTCGACCGGCTCGACCTGCGCGACGTCACGCTGGTGATGAGCGACTGGGGCGGGGCGCAGGCGCTGGTCTCCGAGGGCAGGGACGAGCGGATCGGGCGCCTCGTCATCACCTCGTGCGAGGCGTTCGACAACTTCCCGCCCGGCGTGCCCGGAAGCAACCTCTTCACCTCGGCGAAGCTGCCCGGCGGCATCAACTTCGCTTTCAAGCTGCTTAAGTTGAAGCCGATGCGGCGACTGCCCATGACCTGGGGCTGGATGAGCAAGCGGCCGGTCCCGCACGAGGTGATGAACGCCTGGTTCGAACCGCTGTGGACCTCGAAGGAGATCCGCCGCGACCTGCGCAAGTACGTACTCGGGGTGCCGCCGAAGAGTGAACTGCTCGGCTGGGCCGAGAAGTTGCGCGACTTCGACCGGCCCGCCCTTGTGGTGTGGGCCGCCGAGGACAAGGTGATGCCGCCCGAGCACGGGCGCAGGCTCGCCGAGCTGCTGCCCAAGGGCGAGCACGTCGAGATCGCGGACAGCTACACCCTCATCCCCGAGGACCAGCCGGAACAGCTCAGCGCGCACATCCGGTCCTTCCTCCTGACGGGCAAGGCCGCCGCCTCCTAGGAGGCACTTCTGGAGGCCTCCCACCAGGGGCGGACGACGGAACTCTGTGGCCGCATCCCGTGCAGGGGAGGGAGCGGCGGCGAGGCGCGGGGGCGCGGAGAGACGACGTGGAGGACGGACGGCATGGCTGACTCGATGGAAGAGCGGAACCGGGGATCGGAACGGAGTCGGCGGTCCGAGGCGGCGGGCGGGGATGTGCGGGGCGGGGAGTCCGGGCCGGGCGGGGACGTCCGGGCCGGGGGCCCCGGAGCGGGCGAAGGCCTGCGGACCGGGGAGTCCGGGCCTGCCGCGGACCTGCGCGGCCGGGATGTGCGGGCCGGGCAGTCGGGAGCGGGCGAGGAAGTGCGGCGTGGGCAGTCCGGGCCTACCGCGGGTCTGTCTGCCCTGGACCTCCCTGCCACGGGCCTGCCTGCCCCGGACCTCCCTGCCGGGGATGCGCCGGCCCAGGAGCCCGAGGCGGCCGGAGGCCTGGCGGGGGTTCTGGCTGGGTTGTCGGGTGGGCGGCGCGCGGCGGTTCTGCTTGATCTGGTGCGGGAGGAGACCGCGGGGCTCGCGGGCACGGACCCGCTCGACATCGACCCGGAGATGGCCTACCGCGACTACGGCTACAACTCCCTGGCGGCCGTGGAGCTGACCGGCCGGCTGAGCCAGGCCACCGGGCTCGAACTGCCGCTCACCCTGCTCTTCGACCACCCGACGGCGGCCGCCGTGGCGCAGCATCTGCTCGGCCTGTTCGGCTTCGCGCCCTCCGATGAGGACACCTCTGAGGCGGAAGCCTCGGACGCCGACCCCGACTTGGGCCACGGCGACGATCCCATCGCCGTCGTGGGCATGGCCTGCCGCTTTCCCGGCGGCGTGACCTCCCCCGACGGACTGTGGGACCTCGTGGCCGCCGGTCGCGACGCCGTCTCGGACTTCCCGCGCGACCGGGGCTGGGACCTCGACGGCCTCTACTCCGCCGACCCCGAGCAGCCCGGCACCAGCTACGCCCGCACCGGCGGTTTCCTCGACCCGGTCGCTGATTTCGACGCCGAGTTCTTCGGCATCGCGCGCCGCGAGGCCCTGGCGATGGACCCCCAGCAGCGGCTGCTCCTGCAGACCGTCTGGGAGTCCCTGGAGAACGCGGGCATCGACCCCGGCCGCCTGAAGAAGTCGCGGACCGGCGTGTACATGGGCAGCAGCGGCCAGGACTACGAGAACGTGGCGCGGTCCGGGCCCGGCGAGCTCGAGGGCTACTGGGGCATCGGCTCGGCGGGCAGTGTCCTGTCCGGCCGGGTCGCCTACGCCTTCGGCTTCGAGGGCCCGGCCCTCACCGTCGACACCGCCTGCTCGTCGTCGCTGGTGGGCATGCACCTGGCCGTGCAGGCCCTGCGCCGGGGCGAGTGCACGCTCGCCGTGGCGGGCGGCGCCACCGTGATGGCCACGCCGAAGGTCTTCACCGAGTTCAGCAGGCAGCGCGCGCTGTCACCCGACGGCAGGTGCCGCTCGTACGCACAGGCCGCCGACGGCACCGGCTGGGCCGAGGGCATCGGAGTCCTCCTCCTGGAGCGCCTCAGCGAGGCCCGCCGCAACAACCACCGCGTCCTCGCGCTGATCCCGGGTACGGCGGTCAACCAGGACGGTGCGAGCAACGGCCTGACCGCTCCGAACGGCGGCGCGCAGCAGCGCGTCATCGCCCAAGCGCTCGCCGACGCCGGTCTGCGGGCCCAAGACGTCGACGCGGTCGAAGGGCACGGCACCGGCACCACGCTCGGCGACCCCATCGAAGTCGACGCCCTCGCGGCCGTCTTCGGCAAGGACCGCCCTGCCGACCGGCCCCTGCGGCTCGGCTCGCTGAAGTCCAACATCGGGCACAGCCAGGCCGCGGCAGGCGTCGGCGGCCTGATCAAGATGATCCAGGCGCTGCGCCACGAGGTGCTTCCGCGGACCCTGCACGTCGACCGGCCCACGCCCAAGGCCGACTGGTCCGGCGACGTGGTCTCCCTGCTGACCGAGGCCACCCCGTGGCCGCGCGGCGAGCGGGTGCGCCGGGCCGGGGTGTCCGCCTTCGGCGTGGGCGGGACCAACGCGCATGTCCTCGTGGAGGAGGCGCCCAGCGCTGAGCGGGCGGCGACGGCCACGCCCGAGGAGCAGGTGCCGCACCTCGAACTCCCCGCGTCCTCAGCGTCTTTCGAGACGAACCGGGCGGTGCCGTGGGTGCTGTCCGCCAAGACACCGGCCGCCCTGCACGCCCAGGCCCGCCGCCTGCACACCCACCTCACCACCACACAGCCCCACGCCACCCCCACCCAGATCGGCGCCGCACTCGCCCACACCCGCACCCACTTCGACCACCGAGCTACCCTCACCGGCACCACCCGCACCGAACTCCTGGCAGGCCTCGCGGAGTTCGCCCGGGGCGGGGAGGCGGACCAGGCGCCCCTGGCCCGCAGCCTCACCCCTACCCTCGCCCGCGCTCGCGCGCGTGCCGGAAAGACCGTCTTCGTCTTCCCCGGGCAGGGCTCCCAGTGGATCGGCATGAGCCGTGAACTCGTGGCGGCGCACCCGGTGTTCGCCCAGGAGCTGAGCGCTTGCGCGCAGGCGCTCGCGCCCTACACCGACTTCTCGCTCGACGACGTCCTGAGCGGGGCGCCCGGCGCTCCCCCGCTGGACCGGGTGGACGTCGTACAGCCCGCGCTGTTCGCGGTGATGGCGGCGCTCGCCGCGCTCTGGCGCCACCACGGTGTGCAGCCGGACGCCGTGGTCGGGCACTCGCAGGGCGAGATAGCCGCCGCGTACGTCGCCGGGGGTCTCTCGCTCCAGGACGCCGCCCGCGTCGTGGCGCTGCGCAGCAGGGCCATCGCCGAGATGGCCGGGCGGGGCGGCATGGCGTCGGTGACGGCGTCGCCCGAGCGGCTGCTGCCGCTCCTGGAGGACTTCGACGGCCTCATATCCGTCGCCGCCGTCAACGGCCCCTCCTCCATGACGGTTTCGGGCGACTCCGACGCCCTGGACGGGCTGCTGGCCCGCTGCGACGCCGAGGGCATCTGGGCCCGGCGGGTCCCCGTCGACTACGCCTCGCACTCCCCGCAGGTCGAGTCGCTCCGGGAGCGCCTGGCCGAGGTCCTGGCTCCGGTCGCGCCGCGCTCCGGGGAGGTGCGCTTCCACTCCACGGTCACCGCGGGCGAGTTCGACACGAGGGGGCTGGACGCCGACTACTGGTACCGGAATCTGCGCCGGACCGTGCGGTTCGAGGAGGTCGTCCGCGCGCTGCTCGACCAGGGGCACACCACGTTCATCGAGGTGAGCCCGCACCCGATCCTCACCTTCGCGGTGGAGCAGACGGTGGAGGGCGCGGGGCAAGGGAACGGCGGTACCGGACAGGGCGCCGCGGCCGTCCTCGGCTCTGCGCGGCGCGAGCAGGAGCTGGCACAGTTCACGGCGTCGCTGGCCGCCGCGCACGCCCACGGGGCGCCTGTGGACTGGGATGCGGTGTTCGACCCGGCCGTCGCGCGTGACGTGGAACTGCCCACGTACGCCTTCGAGTCGACGCGCTACTGGGCGGCGCCCAGGCCCGTGGCGGGCGATGTCGGGGAAGCGGGACTGCATTCCACCGGGCACCGACTTCTGACTGCGGGGGCCGAACTCGCGGACGAGGGCGGCTGGTTGTTCACCGGACGCATCTCGCGGGACACGCACGGCTGGCTGGAAGACCACGCGGTCTACGGGACGGTCCTGCTGCCGGGCACCGCGTTCGTGGACATGGCCGTCCTCGCCGCGTCGTACGTCGACTGCGACGTGGTCGAGGAGTTGACGCTGGAGGAGCCGCTGGTGCTCCCCGACGAGGGTGCCACCGATCTCCAGGCGTCGGTCGGCGCCCCGGACGCCCGGGGGCGGCGGCCGGTGGCGGTCCACTCCCGGCCGGCCGGAGCGGCGGGCGACGAATGGACGCGGCACGCGAGCGGCTTCCTCGCACCCGCCCCGGCGCGCGGCGAGGCCTCCCCCGAGCTCGTCTCCTGGCCACCGTCGGGCGCCGACCCGCTGGACGTCGACGGTCTCTACGACCGCCTCACCGACCGGGGCTTCGAATACGGCCCCCTCTTCCGCGGCCTGCGCGCGGCCTGGCGGCGCGACGGCGTACTCCTCGCCGAGGTGGACACCGCGACGGCCGGGGGCGCCGAGGGCTACGGGGTGCACCCGGCGCTGCTGGACGCCGCGTTCCATGCCCAGCTGACCGAACTGGCCGATGCCGACGGGGCATCCGGCCAGGCATGGCTGCCGTTCACCTGGTCCGGTGTGCGCGTAGTCCAGCCGGGCGCCACACACCTGCGGGTGTCCCTCACCCCGCTCGGCGAAGGCACCGTACGGATGTCCGCGGTCGACGCGTCGGGCGCCCCGGTGGTCACCGTCGACTCGGTCGTGGCCCGCCCGGTGTCCCAGTCCCACCTGTCCGGCACACGCGCCCCGGCCGACTCCCTCTTCCGCGTGGCCTGGCAGCCGATACCGACACCACCCCTCACCCCGGCCACCGTGCAGGAACGCTGGGCGATCCTGTCCGAAGACGAACGCACGCTGGCCCACCCGGACGCCACGATCGGCTCGGGCGCAGGTGCTGAGGCGGGCGCAGAGCCCGGCCCGGACGCAGGTGCTGCCGCGAACACAGAGCCCGGCCCGGACGCAGAGGCTGACGCGAACGTAGAACCCGGCCCCAACGCAAGGGCTGACGCGAGCGCAGAGCCCGGCCCCAACCCAGGTGCCGACACAAACACAGAACCCGGCCCCAACCCAGGTGCCGACACGAACACAAACACCGCCCCAGGCGCGGGCACCGACTCCGCCACAGGCGCCGTTCTCGGCCCAAGGACCGGCCCGGATTCCAACACCGGCTCGCACATCCCCACCGGAACCCCCGCCGCCCCGCAGCTCCCCGCCGCCCCGCACCTCCCCGCCACCTCGCACACCCCCACCTACCCGACCCTCCCCCACCTCGCCACCGCCCTGGACGCAGGCGACCCCGTTCCGGACACCGTCATCGCATTCGTGCCCGCCGCCCACGGCGCGCCCACCGCGGAAGCGGCCCGATCCCTCGCCCAGCAGACCCTCGCGCTGCTGCGCGGCTGGCTGGGCGATGCGCGGTTCAGCGGGGCGCGGCTCGTGCTGGTCACCCGGGGCGCCGTGGCCGTCGAGCCCGGCGAGACCGTCGCCCCCGACCTCGCGCCCCTGTGGGGCCTCGTCCGTACCGCGCAGTCCGAACATCCCGGCCGCTTCACGCTCGTCGATCTGGCCGGTGACTCCGGCGACGATCCCGCGCGGGATCTGGCCGGTGACGCCGACGGCGATCCCGCCCACGTCCTGTCCGTCGCACTCGCCGCCGACGAGCCCCAGGTCGCCGTACGCGATGGAGTGCTCCACATTCCCCGTGCCGTCCGGGTCCGCGGCGCCTCCGGCGGGCCGCTCCCCTTCGACCCGGACGGTACGGTCCTGATCACCGGGGGCACCAGCGGGCTCGGCGCGCAGCTGGCCCGGCATCTCGTCGCCGAACGTGGCGCGCGGCATCTCCTCCTGGCCAGCCGGCGCGGGCCGGACGCCGAAGGCGTGACGGAGCTGTTGGGAGAGCTGGTCGGCCTCGGTGCCGAAGTCACCGTCGCCGCCTGCGACGTGACGGACCGGGCGGCGACGGCGGCTCTCCTCGCGGCGGTCGACGCCGCGCATCCGCTGACCGCCGTCGTCCACTCTGCGGGGGCGCTCGACGACGGCCTCCTGGAGGCGCTGACCCCCGAGCGCCTGGATCGCGTACTGCGTCCCAAGGTGGACGCGGCCCTGCACCTGCACGAGCTCACCGAGTCCGCACCGCTCGCCGCGTTCGTCCTGTTCTCCTCGGTCGCGGGGACCATCGGCGGTCCGGGACAGGGCAATTACGCGGCGGCCAACACGTTCCTCGACTCCTTCGCGCAGTGGCGGCGTGCCCAGGGACTGCCCGCGCTCTCGCTGGCCTGGGGCCTGTGGGAGGAGGCGAGCGACATGACCCGGCACCTCGGGGACGCCGAGGTGGCCCAGCTGGGCAGGTCGGGGCTCGCACCGCTGGCCACCGAGGAAGGACTGCGCCTGTTCGACTCGGTGCACGGCACGGCGGACGCGCTGCTGCTCCCCGCCCGCCTCGACCTGGGCGCCCTGCGTGCC
The DNA here is from genome assembly GCF_042667685.1 of Streptomyces sp. NPDC057302. NCBI lineage: Bacteria > Bacillati > Actinomycetota > Actinomycetes > Kitasatosporales > Streptomycetaceae > Streptomyces > Streptomyces sp. NPDC057302. The sequence continues at coordinate 34,931 of NZ_JBHUZJ010000076.1, forward strand.
CAGGCCCGCGAGGGCTCGCTGCCCGCCGTGCTGCGGTCCCTGGTGCCGGCGGCGCAGGGCCTCGCCGACCGGCCGGGCGCGGCACTGCCCGCGCGCTTCGCGGCCACCGCGGCCGAGGAGCGGGACGCGCTGGTGCTCACGGCGGTCGCCGCTGAGGTCGCCGCGGTCCTCGGGTACGAGGACACGGGCGCGGTCGACGTGGAACGCCCCTTCAAGGAGCTGGGCCTGGACTCGCTGGGCGCGGTGCGGCTGCGCAACCGGCTGAGCCAGGTGACCGGCCTGACCCTGCCGTCCACCCTGGTCTTCGGCCACCCGACGGTTCCCGCGCTCGCCGCGCACCTGCGCACGCTGCTGGACGAACACACCGCCGGGGGCCAGGAGGCGGCCACGCCCGCCGTGTGGCTGGATCTGGACCGCCTCGCCGGGCTGCTCCCTTCGGTCGCCGACGCCGATGTGGCGGCCGTCCGCACCCGGCTGCGGTCCCTGCTCGCGGCGCTCGACGACAGGGGCGGCGGGCAGGACGGCGGCGCAGGCGCCCTGCGCAGGGAGCACATCGACGAGGCGTCCGCCCAGGACCTCTTCGACCTGATCGACAACGACTTGGGGGTGGGCTGAACCATGCAGGACGACGACAGGACACTGCGGTACCTCAAGCGCGTGACCGCCGAACTGCAGGCCACCCGCGAGCAGTTGCGGCAGTCCGAGGAGCGCGCGTACGAGCCGGTCGCGGTGGTGGGCATGGCCTGCCGCTATCCGGGCGGCGTGACGTCACCCGACGACCTGTGGGACCTGGTGGCGGCCGGGCGCGACGTGGTCGCGGACTTCCCCGCGGACCGGGGCTGGGACCTCGACCGGCTCTTCCACGACGACCCCGACCACCCCGGCACGACGTACGCGAAGGCCGGCGGGTTCCTCGAAGGGGCGACGGAGTTCGACGCGGAGTTCTTCGGCATCGGGCGTACCGAGGCCCTGGCCATGGACCCCCAGCAGCGGCTGCTCCTCCAGGCCGCCTGGGAGTCCCTGGAGGACGCGGGCCTCGACCCCGGCGTCCTGCGCGGCTCGCGGACGGGTGTGTTCGTGGGGACCACGGGCCAGGACTACGCGCAGTTGGCGCGGTCGGGCCCCGACGACCTCGAGGGCTACTGGGGCATCGGCTCGGCGGGCAGCGTGCTCTCCGGCCGCGTCTCGTACCTCCTGGGGTTCGAGGGTCCGGCGCTCACGGTCGACACGGCCTGCTCGTCGTCGCTGGTGGGCGTGCACCTTGCGGTGCAGGCGCTGCGGGGCGGCGAGTGTTCGCTGGCCCTGGCGGGCGGTGTGACGGTGATGTCCACGCCGGGCGTCTTCACCGAGTTCAGCAGGCAGCGCGCCCTGTCGCCGGACGGCAGGTGCCGCTCGTACGCGCAGGCCGCCGACGGCACCGGCTGGGGCGAGGGCGTCGGGGTCGTCCTCCTTGAGCGCCTCAGCGAGGCCCGCCGCAACAACCACCGCGTCCTCGCGGTCATCGCGGGCTCCGCGGTGAACCAGGACGGTGCGAGCAACGGTCTGACCGCCCCGAACGGCGGCGCGCAGCAGCGAGTGATCACGCAGGCGCTCGCCGCGGCCCGGCTGCGTCCCGACGACATCGACGCGGTCGAGGGGCACGGCACCGGCACCACGCTCGGCGACCCCATCGAGATCGACGCCCTCTCGGCGGTCTACGGCCGCGGGCGCACCGCCCCGCGCCCGCTGGGACTCGGCTCGCTGAAGTCCAACATCGGGCACAGCCAGGCCGCCGCGGGTGTCGGCGGACTGATCAAAATGGTGCAGGCGCTGCGCCACGAGGTGCTGCCGCGGACCCTGCACGTCGACCGGCCCACGCCCAAGGCCGACTGGTCCGGCGGCGGCATCTCCCTGCTGACCGAGCCCACCCCGTGGCCGCGCGGCGAGCGGGTGCGCCGGGCCGGGGTCTCCTCGTTCGGCATCAGCGGCAGCAACGCGCACGTCCTGGTGGAGGAGGCGCCGCTCGACGAGTCCCACGCCACCGGGGCGGACCCGGAGCCCGAGCCCCTGCCCGTCGTGCCGTGGGTCCTGTCCGCCAAGACACCGGCCGCCCTGCACGCCCAGGCCCGCCGCCTGCACACCCACCTCACCACCACACAGCCCCACGCCACCCCCACCCAGATCGGCGCCGCACTCGCCCACACCCGCACCCACTTCGACCACCGAGCCACCCTCACCGGCACCACCCGCACCGAACTCCTGGCAGGCCTCAAGGAGTTCGGCGCGGGGGGACTTCCGGGCAACGCGGTCCTGGGAGTGGCGGCGCGGTCACGCAAGACCGCCTTCCTCTTCTCCGGGCAGGGGTCGCAGGCAGCCGGGATGGGCAGTGAACTCGCCGCCACTCACCCGGTGTTCGCCGATGCCCTGGACGCGGTACGCGCCGAGCTCGACCGGCACCTGGAGCTGCCGCTGCGGCAGGTCATGGAGGCCCCTGACGGCACCCCGGACGCGGAGCTCCTGCACCGCACGGGCCTGACGCAACCGGCGCTGTTCGCCCTGGAGGTGGCCCTCTACCGCCTCGTCGAGTCCTGGGGTTTCACGCCGGACTTCCTGATGGGCCACTCGATCGGCGAGCTGTCGGCGGCGCATGTCGCCGGGGTGCTGTCCCTGGCCGACGCGAGCACCCTGGTCGCCGCGCGCGGCAGGCTCATGCAGGCCCTGCCGGAGGGCGGCGCGATGGTCGCCGTGGAGGCGACGGAGGACGAGGTACGGGAGAGCCTGCGCGGTGAAGGACCGCTGGCCGTGGCCGCCGTGAACGGGCCTCGCTCGGTCGTCGTGTCCGGCGCCGCCGAGCCCCTCGCCACCTGGCTGCGACCGTGGCAGGACCAGGGCCGCCGCACCCGCAGGCTGCGCGTGAGCCATGCCTTCCACTCACCCCTGATGCGGCCCATGCTCGACGAACTCGCTTCCGTGGCCGGTGGGTTGAGTTACCACCCGCCGACCGTGCCGATCGTCTCGAACGTGACGGGGACGTTCGCCGACGCGGCCGACCTGGCCACGCCCGGCTACTGGGTCCGCCACGCCGAGCACCCCGTCCGCTTCCACGACGGGGTACGCCACCTGGAGGACGCGGGGGTGACGGCGTACCTGGAGCTCGGGCCGAGCGGCGTGCTGACCGCGATGACCCGGCACTGCCTGCGCACGCCGGGACCCGCGGTGCTCGCCACCGCCCTCGACGGACGCGCGCCCGAACCTGCCGCACTCATGACCGCGCTCGCCGAACTGCACACCCACGGCGCGTGCGGCGACCTGGCGGCCCTCCTGCCCCGGGAATCGGCCCGCCGGGTGACCCTTCCGACGTACGCCTTCCAGCCGCGCCGCCACTGGATCGACGTACCGCAGACCGTACGGAACACGGAGCCCGGCCCTTCCGCGGAGCCGGACCGTGACGAGCCGCAGCAGACGGGGCGGGAGCAGACGGCGCAGGAGCCGGTCGGCCAGGAGCCCGTCGGCCAGGAGCGGGACGTCCTCGGGATGGTCCGCACCCAGGCGGCCCTCGCCCTCGGTTACGAGGACGGCGCGCGGATCGATCCGGAGCGGACCCTGCTGGAGCTCGGCTTCGACTCGCTCGGCGCCGTCCGCTTCCAGCGGCGCCTGGCCTCGGTCACCGGCCTCGACCTCCCGGCCACCCTCCTGGTCGACCACCCCACCCCGTCGGCGCTCGCGGAACACCTGCGGCCGCTGCTCGCCCCGCACACGCCGACCGCGCCCAGCGGCCCCGCCGAACTCCTGAGGGACCTGCACCGGCGAGGGGAACTCGTCGACGCCATACCGCTGTTGGGGGCAGCAGCCGCGGACCGGCCCTCCTTCTCCGCGTCCGAACGGCCCGCGGGACCGCCGGAGTCCGTGCTGCTCTCCGACGGCCCCGCCACCCCCGCCGTAATCTGCGTGCCGTCCTTCCTGGCCGGTTCGGGCCCGCACCAGTTCGCGCGGTTCGCCGCCGGATTCACCCGCCGGCCGCGGATGTCCGCGCTCACCCTGCCCGGCCTCGGCGCCTCCCCGCTGCTGCCGGGATCGTGGCGGGCGGCGGTCGACGGCCTGGCCGCCGCCGCGCTGCACACCGCGGGCGGCGCCCCGCTGGTCCTGGCGGGGCACTCCATCGGCGGCGCCCTCGCGCACGCCGCCGCCGCGTCCCTGGAACGCGCGGGGCACCGCGTCGAAGGGGTCGTACTCATCGACACGTACGAGCCCGAACCTGCCCAGCAGCAGGCGGTGTTCGCCTGGGCGATGGGCCGCATCCTCGCCAGGGACGGCGCATCCGACGGCATCGACGACGACGGCGTCCTGGCCATGGGCGGCTATCTGCGGCTCTTCGACGACTGGGCGGCCGATCCGCTGACCGCGCCCGCGCTGCTCCTGACCGCGGAGCAGGGGCCCGACGCGCCGAACGCACCGGCCTGGCGGCTCTGGCAGGCGGCGGACACCGTCACGCCCGTCACCGGCGACCACTTCTCGCTCCTCGAGGAGCACGCCGCCCACACGGCACGCACCGTCGAGGAATGGCTTCGAAAGGAACTGTCATGCAGCCCGTCGGCATAGTCGACTTCGGGAGCTATCTGCCCGAGAAGGTGGTGGGGCCGGAGTTCTACCTGGACGAGAACGCCCCGGTGGACCCGCTCGCCAACACCCCGCTGTTCCGCGTGCCGCCGACCCGGCACCACGTCGCCCCCGGCGAGCGGGCCGCCGACATGATCGCCGAGGCGGCCCGGCCGGTCTTCGAGCGCCTCGGCAAAGAGCCCGCGGGCCAGGTCGACGTGCTGCTGACGAACGTGCTGCTGCCGGACGAGCCGTTCATGGGCGTCGGCGCCCAGGCCGCGCACGCACTCGGCATCGACCCCGAGTGGATCGTGGACCTGCACAACGGCGGCTGCGCCTCGTTCCCGTACATGCTCGCCCTCGCCCAGAAGATCATGGCCGACGGAGCGGCACGCACCGCGCTGATCGCCAACGTGCAGAACACCGCGGGCCAGATGTTCGCCCAGTCGGAGATCCGCAAGATGTCGCACGCGCCGATCCCGGGCGACGGCTGCGGGGTGGCCTATCTGGAGGTGGGCGCGGGCTCACCGCTCCTCGGCGTACGGACACGCAGCATCCCCGCGTACTCCGTGGACCTGGGCGTCAAGACTCCGGACGGGCGCAAGTACTGGGAGCCGGGCGAGGGCCAGATGGACATCGGCTTCGACGGCGAGCGGGCGGCGGAGATCCTCCAGCGGGGCAACACGCTGGTGCCCGAGCTCGTCGGGAAGCTCTGCTCCGACCTCGGGGAACCACCGTCCGACATCGACGTGCTGGTCACCAACCAGCCGAACCGGATCTTCCTGAAGAACTGGCGCCAGGCCCTGAAGCTGGACGCGGCACGGCACTTGGACACCTTCGACCGCTACGGGAACCTGTACGGCGCGGCCGTGCCCGTCACCCTCGACCGGGCGGCCCGCACCGGGGAGCTGCGCGACGGCGACCTCGTGGTGATGTCGGGGTTCGCGCACGCCGGTGACTTCGCGGCCGCCGCAGCGGTGCGCTGGAACGGCGCCTCATGAGCGGGCCGTCCCACAAGACGGGTGGGAGCGAGCCGTCCGATGCCGCTCAACGGCCCGGCGACAGCACGGAGTTCGACGTGGTCGTGGTCGGGGCGCGCTGCGCCGGGGCCACGCTCGGCGCGCTCCTCGCGCGCCGTGGCCTGCGGGTCGCCGTGCTCGACCAGGCCACCGAGATCCGCTCGACCCTCTCGTCGAACATCCTCCAGGCCGACTCCCTGGCGTTCCTGAACCGCCTCGGTGTGATGGACCGGCTGCGCGCGGCCGGGGTCACCACCATGAGCCACGTCGACATGCGCCTCGAGGAGTTCCGCTGCCGGGCCGCGTTCCCGCAGGAGCCCGGTGACGTGGGCGGCGCGGCGTGCATCCGCCGCGAAGTCCTCGACCCGGTCCTGGTGGACGCGGCCCGTGCGTCCGGCGCCGAGGTGCGCCTGGGCACCCGGGTCGTCGGGGTGATCCGCCAGGGCTCCCGGGTCACGGGGGTCCGGGCGGTGTCGGGCGGCGTCGAGACGCGGCTGCGGGCGCGTCTGGTGGTCGGCGCTGACGGGCGGAACTCGAAGGTCGCCGAGGCGTGCGGGGCGCGCATGTACCACGTGAGTCCCGGCGAACGCAGTTACTACTGGACGTACTTCGAGGGCGCCGACACCGGCCCGCGGCCGACCTTCGTCTTCCACCGCTGGGGCGACCGGCACATGCTGGGCGGTCCCGCCGACAACGGCCTCTACATCGTGGGCGTCTCCCCGCAGCGCCACGAGCGGGAGAGCTTCCGCGCCGACCTCGACGGCTCCGTGCGCGCCCACGCGATGCGTTGCGCGCCGATCGCCGAGGCGATATCCGATGCCACGAGGGCGAGCAAGATCTACGGTATCCGCCGCTTCTTCGGCTACTTCCGCGAGGCGGCGGGCGCCGGCTGGGTGCTGCTCGGCGACGCCGGGCACTTCAAGGACCCGGCGGGCGGGCGCGGCATCGGTGACGCCTTCCACCAAGCGGAACAGCTCGCCGACGCGGTCGGTGACACCATCGGGGCGAGCGTCAGACTGGACCGCGCCGTCGCGGAGTTCGGCCGCAGGCGGGACCGCGTGTACGCCGAGTACTACGGCCTGGCATCGGACCTCGGCGTGGCCGGGCCCATCGCGGGCATCGTCCCGCGGGTCGTGCGCGGCCTGCACGCGGACGGCAAGGTCGACGGCGTCCTGAACCTGCTGAGCCACCGGGCTTCCGTCCTCGACGTCCTCACCCCGGGGCGGGTGCTCGGCGCGACGGGCGGGCATCTGCTGCGCGCTCCCGGTCAACGCCGGGCCACGCTCGGCGAGTTGGGACGGCTCGCGAGCACCGAGATCCGGCGCAGGAACGCGATGCGCAAGCCCGTCTTCCAGAGCGGCCCCGCGCCGCGACCCGTACAGCAGGACACGCCCGAACCGGAGCTGAGCCGATGACCAGCACGATCCCGCACACCGCCGCAGGCGGCCAACTCCCGCCCCCGGGCGTCGAGCTGGCCTTCGACCAGACCGTGCCGCGCTCCCTCGCCCACCGCAGGCAGGTCGGCGAGGTGTTCGTCACCGACTCCGCGCAGGGGTCCGACGACGACTTCCACCTCGCCTTCCAGATTCCCCGGGCCCACAGTCTCTGGTCCGACCAACAGGCCGGGTTCCACGATCCGTTGGCGTCGGCGGAGGCCGCGCGGCAGTCCATCTTCGTGCTGCTGCACCGCCATGTCGGGGTGCCCGTGGGGCTGCCCTTCAGCCTCCAGCGGATCACGCTGCGGGTGACGGACCCGCAGGCGTACGCCCATGACGGGACGTCGGCGCTCCAGGGTTATGTGCACTACCGGGTCGCCGAACGCCAGGGCAAGGGCTCCGACGTGGTGAGCATGGTCCTCGAAGGGGTCATGGAGATCGGCGGACGCCGGGCGATGACCCTGAACGCGGTGCTCGCCTTCATGTCGCAGGACGACTACGACATCTTCCGCGCCTTCCAGCGGGCACAGAAGCCGGTGGCCGGCGCCCGGCTGACCCCGGCACAGCGGCTCGAAGCCGCGTCGGTGGGGCGCCGGAACCCGCAGAACGTCGTCGTCGGCCTGCCGGGGCAGGAGGCACGGGCACAGGACGACACGGACGGCACGGAGGGCATGGGCGGCACGGACGGCACGTTCCGCTGCCTGCTGGCGGCCGACCCGCACCACCCCGCCTTCTTCGACCACGAGTACGACCACGTGCCGGGCCCCTTGATGGTCGAGGGCATGCGCCAGGCCGCCGTGGCGGCGGCCTTCCGGGCCGGGGCGACGGACACCCCGCACGCCCTCGTCGTCGGCTGCGAGGCGGCCTTCCTGGACTTCGCCGAGTTCGAGGCCGACCTGGTGCACGAGGCACGGGTCGGCGCACCCGGAGCGGACGGCCGCATCCCGGTGGCCGTGGTCCTGCGGCAGTTCGGCAAACCGATCGTCGAGGGCCGCATCGACCTGCTTCCCGACCCGGCCCCGCATCCCACATCGACCGCGCGAGCGCACGGAGTCTGATCCATGACAGTTGCACACACAGGTGTAGGCGCAGGAAACCGGCGGCGCGTGGCGGTCGTGGGGGCGGGCATCTCCGGCCTCACCGCGGCGCTGCGTCTCGACCTCCTCGGGTACGACGTCGAGCTCGTCGAGGCGGACAAGGTCCTCGGCGGCCGCTTCGGCCTCGACAAGCTCGGCGACCGGCAGGTCATGACGGGCGGGAAGAACATCGGCCGCCGCTATCACACGTTCCGCTGGTTCACGTCGGAGCTCGGCGCGGACGCGTACGACTCCTTCGGCTACAACGCCTCCCGCATCAAGGACGGCGAGATCCTCACCCTCGACAGCGAGCGGCGGAGCCAGACCCTGAAGAACATCCGCCGGATGGGCTCGGCCCGCGATTTCGCGCGGATGGCGGCGATGGCGGCGCGGATCCGCGCCGACGAGCGCAACCGCTTCCTCGGTTCGCGCTACTTCAGCGGTGTCTCGCGGCGCCACGACCACGCCGCGCTCAGCTCGTTCTTCGGGCGCGAGATGACGGACATGCTGGTGCGGCCCATGGTGATCCGCAACAACGGGGCCGAGCCCGACGAGGTCTACCCGGGCACGTTCGGCACCAACCTGTCGATGCTGATGGACCATTACGACCAGCTGTCCGGCGGCATCCAGCCGGTCCTCGAAGCGTTCGCCAAGCGGGTCCCCGTGCGGCTCGGCGCCACCGTGGAGGGCCTGGAGGTCCGCGACGGCAAGGTGACCGGACTGCGCGTCAGCGAGGACGGGGCGCCCGCGCGGAGCATCGACTACGACGGCGTGGTGCTCGCCACCCCGGCCTACGCGACCGCCGAGATCCTGCGCTCCGCGCGGCCCGCGCTCGCCCGGCGCCTCTCGGACGTGAACTACTTCCCCTCCACCGTGGTGCTCGTCGAGTACGACCGGCCCATGTTCGGCCACGACGTGCGGGCGCTCGCCATGGACGACGGGCCGTGCAGCAACGCCGGTTCGTACGGCATGGAGGAGCGGCACATCGTCCGCTACACCTACAGCGGACGCGAGGGACGCCTGACCGACCTCAGCCCTCAGAACATCGACCGGCTGACCGGTGAGACCGAGGACCGCCTGGTGAAGTACCTGGGGGCGCCGCGCGCCGAGCGCGTCAACCTCCTGGTCAAGCACTGGAAAGCGGCCTACAGCGGCTACCTCCCGCACCACGCCGACTTCCTCGCCGAGGTGCGCGAGAGCGTCTCGGGCGTGGCGGGCCTGGAGCTCGCGGGCGACTACATCCAGGGCGTGTCCATCGAGGCGTGCGCCCGGACGGGCCGCGCCGCGGCCGGCCGGCTCGCCGCACATCTCACGTCGCCCGCGCGGGCGGCGACATGAGCGGCGACATGAGCGGTGACGTGAGCGGCGCGGCCGACTGGGCGGTGGTCACCGGCGCCTCGTCCGGCATCGGCGAGCACCTCGCCCGCGGCCTGGCGGCGCGGGGGTACGGTCTGTGGCTCGTCGCCCGCTCCACCGACGCCCTCGATCGGCTCGCCAAGGAGCTGCACGACCGGCACGGCGTTCCGGTGCGCGTACGCAGCTGCGACCTCGCGGACCCGGCCGCGCGCCAAGAGCTCGAAGAGGAGTTGGCCGGGCAGCAGATATCCGTGCTCTGCGCCAACGCGGGCTTTCCCACCTGCGGTCCTTTCAGCGAGAACGACCCCGCCAAGGAGAGCGCCGAGGTCCAGGTCAACGTCGTGGCGCTGCACGCGCTGACGCTGGCGCTGCTGCCGGGCATGCTGGACCGGCAGAACGGCGGGATCCTGATCACCGGCTCGACCGCGGGCTGCCAGCCCGTGCCGACCGCGGCCACCTACTCGGCCAGCAAGGCGTTCGCCAACACCTTCGCCGAGTCGCTGCACGTCGAGCTGCGGGGCACGGGAGTGAGCTGCACGCTGCTCGCTCCCGGTCCCGTGCGCACCAACTTCTACGCGGTGGGCGGCATGTCACGCCTCCAGGAGCAGAAATTCCTGGCGTGGCTGACGCCCGAGCGGGTCGCGGAGGCGGGCCTGCGCGGCCTGGCCCAGGGGCGCCGCGTGGTCGTCCCCGGCCCTGTCGCCAAGGCCCAGTACCTCGCGGGCCGGCACACGCCGCGCCCCCTGCTCTTCCCCCTGCTGCGCGCGGCGGTGCTGCCCGTCTTCCGCAGCGCGCGCGGGGGCTCCCCCGCCCAACCGTCAGTCGTCGGTACTCCCGACTTCCGTAACTGAGAGGCACAGGCAGATGGACGGCAGAAAGCACCGTTGGTTCATCCTCGGGGCGTCACTGATACCGCTGATCGCGGTGTTCGGCGCCATGGCTCTGTTGTGGAACGAGATCTTCGGCTGGTCTGACGTGGTGGTGCTCGTCATCATGTACGCGGTCTCCGGCTTCGGTATCTCCACCGGCTACCACCGGATGCTCACCCACCGCTCGTTCGAGACGTACAAGCCCATCCGGGTCGCCCTGGCCACCGCCGGAGTGATGGCAGGACAGGGCCCGCCGCTGATCTGGGCGGCCCACCACCGCAAGCACCACCGCGTCGCGGACAAGCCCGGCGACCCGCACAGCCCCGTCCTCGACTTCGAGCCGGGCTTCAAGGGCACGATGGCCGGTCTCTGGCACGCCCACCTGGGCTGGCTCTTCGACGTCAACCTCACCTCGGACCCGATGCGTTACTGCCCGGACCTGGTGCGCGAGAAGCCGCTGCGCTGGCTCAGCGAGAACCTGATGCTGGTCACCGCGTCCAGCGTCGTCCTGCCCGGTCTCATCGCTTTCGGCATCACCGGCGGCGACTGGCGGGCCGGCCTGACCGGCATGCTCTGGGGCGGCCTGGTCCGCATCTTCCTGATCAACCACATGACGTACGCGGTGAACTCCGTCGGTCACGTCTTCGGCCGCCGCCGCTTCGACACCACCGACCAGTCGCGCAACGTGGCCTGGCTCTCCGTGCCCTCCTTCGGCGAGGCCTGGCACAACAACCACCACGCGTTCCCGCGCTCCGCACGGCACGGCATGAAGTGGTACGAGATCGACCTCTCCGCGATCCTCATCTGGAGCCTGGAGAAGACCCACCTCGCCTGGAAGGTCGTGCGCATCGACCCCGAGCGCATGGAGATGCGCGAGGCGGGCGTCAGCCGCGTCAGCACGCCCACGCTGGACAAGAAGGAACTCCTGGAGACGCAGCAGAACATCGCGCCCATGGCGGAGCGCGGCCGTGAGACCCGTGAGGCGGACGCCTCGCTGGTGGACGTGGAATAGCGCGGCGGCCGGACGAGCGGACAAACAGACGGGGATCACGTACATGGAGTTCTTCCAGGCCCTGACCCACGGGGCTTCGCACGGCGTACTGCACGAGTGGACGGGCGAGGAGTTCGAGCACACCCCCTGGCGCGAGGTCGCCAGGGACGCCCACGGCATGGCCGCCGGGCTGCGCGCCCTCGGCGTCGGTCCCGGCACCCGGGTCGCCGCCATCCTCACCAACACGCCCGACACGGTCCGCGGCCTGCTCGCGGTCTGGCTGGCGGGCGGCGCGGTGGCCTCGCTGCCGCTGCCGACGCGCGGCCAGAGCCAGGAGGCGTACGGCGAGCAGCTGACGGCGCTCTCCGCGCGCCTTGACCCGACGCTGCTCCTGGTCGACGACTGGCTGACCTCCATGGTGCCGGCGGAGCTCAGCAAGGAGCTGCCGGTCCACGGGTGGACGACGCTGCGCGGCGGCGGGCACATCGAGCCGAGCCCGCCGGGCCGGGACGACGTGGCGTTCATCCAGTACTCGTCCGGGTCGACGAGCACCCCCAAGGGCTGCGCGCTGACCACGCGTGCCATCGAGCAGCAGTTGCAGATCATCCTGCACCTGACCGGTGGCCGCCCCGGCACCGACACCGTCGCCTCCTGGCTGCCGCTCTCGCACGACATGGGCATGTTCGGCTGCCTGCTGTACTCGTGGGCGTACGACTTCGACTTCGTGCTGTCCTCGCCCGAACGGTTCGGCATGGCTCCGCGCACGTGGTTCAGGGACATGTCGGAGTACGGGGCGACGATGACGGCGGGCACGAGCACCGCCGTGTATCTCGCGGCGCGGGCGCAGGGCCGGGGTGCGCTGCCCAAGGAGCTGAAGCTGCGGGCGGCGGTGATCGGGGCCGAGCGCGTCGACTGGGACACCCTGTCGGCGGCGACGGAGAAGTTCCGGCCGTTCGGGCTCTCCGACACCGCGTTCCAGCCCGCGTACGGCATGGCGGAGGCGACGCTCGCGGTGGCCGGGAAGCCGTGGGACCAGGCGCCCAAGGCGCTCGCCTTCGACGGTCCCGCGCTCGTCGAGGGCTCGGTGATCGAGGTGGCGCCCGACCATCCGAAGGCGGCCAGGCTGGTCTCCAACGGCCTGACGCTGCCCGGGGTTTCGGTCCGGGCCGGGAGCGGCGACGGCATCGCGGAGATCCTGGTGTCGTCACCGAGCCTGGCCGAGGGGTACTACGCGGACCCCGAGCGCACCGCCGCACGGTTCCAGGACGGCTGGCTGCGCACCGGCGACCTCGGTTTCGTGCGCGAGAACGAGCTGTACGTCCTCGGCCGGGCCGACGACATGCTCTCGGTGGGCGGCCGCAAGGTCTACGCCTCCGAGATCGAGTCGGCGGTCGACTCCCTGAAGAACGTCCGCAAGGGCTGCGCGGCCGTCGTCGACGCGGGTGGTTCGGGCATGTCCCGGCTCGTGCTGATGGTGGAGCCCCAGGGCAATCCGAAGGACTTCCGCCCGATCGCGGAGGAGGCCGCTTCGCTGGCCCTGGAGAAGGCCGGGGTCGCGCTCGCGGAGTGCCTGTTCCTGGCGCGTGGAGTACTGCCCAAGACGCCGAGCGGGAAGATCCAGCGGTTCCGCTGCCGGGCGCTGCTCGACGAGGGGCGGCTCGTGCCCGTGGCGCGGGTGACGTTCGCCTGACAGGGACGAGGGGCCGGTGAGGGGGTGAGCCCCTCACCGGCC
>NZ_JBHUZJ010000077.1:0-47399 GCF_042667685.1 Streptomyces sp. NPDC057302
ATAGCCCAGCCGTTCGGCGACCTCGCGGACATGGCGTCGGGTGGCGTCCGGGAGCCGCCCTTTGCCGTTAAGAGCGTCGGAGACAGTCGTGATGGTGACACCGGCGGCGGCGGCGACGTCTCTGATGCCCGCTCGACTCTGCCGGTTGCCCCGGCGAGCGGTGCCGGCTCGCGAGGATGTCCTCACCGCCACGCCGGACTCGCCGCGCACCGTGCCTGCCTGCTGCGTAACTGACGACTGACTAACCTGAGTTCCACGTCGCCGGCCCTCCTGCCGCAGGGCAGGGCCATCGTCGCGTTCGGCAGACCGGATTTTGTCCGTGGAGACCAATGATCCGGAGGCGGCAACCTGCTGCGCGCCCCGCGCGCCCTCCATCAGCACAAGTGCCTGGGCGTCTTGTATCCGGAGCAGGTCCCCTGCTTCCCGAGCCGCTTCGAGTTCCGCGGCGGCGAGATTGGCTTGGGCCGATCGAGACAAGGGATGATCAGGGCCCAGCGTGGCGGCCGCCTTCTGCGCGGCAACGGACAGGACACCAACGCACCGTTCCTGCCGCTCCCGGTCTCTCGCGCAGAGCGCTGAGACGAACTGGGCACGAGCGACCGTGACCAGCGCGGACAGCGAGGCGGGATGCTCACCGCCAAGATGCTGCACCAGCCGTCGGGCGGTGTGGGCGATGGCACTCACCAGCTGATCGGCCGCAACGTCATCGCCCTGGCGACGGGCTGCTTCGGACAGAACCGACTCCGCCAGCAGGCGGATCTCGATCTGCTCGTGAGGAGCGTCCCCGCCCTCGTGCAGGCCCAGCACCGCGCGTCCGGCATCACTCTGGGCCTCCGCGCTGTCGCCCATACGTAATTTCAGGGCCGCCAGGTTCGCCAGCGTCCGAGCAGTGGGAATATCGGGCGTCGGGCCGATGGCTTCACGTGAGCTTAGGGCGACGGCTGTTGACAGCAGGGTGACGGCAGCCGGGATGTGGCCACGATCTGCTAGGGCGACCGCCAGTTCGTTCCTGACGACATTGGACAGCGACAACGCGGCCGGGTCCCACAGCAGGCGGGAGACCACGTGCTTGAACAGCGATTCTGCTTCCTCCGCAAGGTCGAGGGCCTCCAGCAGGGACGCAAGGTAGGAGACTCTTCGGCCAATGTCCGAGCGCTGCAGCAGCGTTGCGTCCGCGCTTAGTTCCGCTGTCATGGTTGCTGCGCGTTCGCGGGACGTCATGTCACCTCGAAGGGCTTTCTCGGCAGCAGCAATGGCCTCATGCCAGGGGTCGGTCATGCCGTCTCGCCGCCCAACTGACGTTCGATAGTCATTTTGGCGACCCTGAATTTGAGGTCGGCGACCTGCGCCGGATCGAGCACTTGACGTCGTGCCCAGGCGTCGATCTGGAGGAACCACGACTCCGCCGACGCGATCGCAGCAACATCGCTCCTGCCCTCCAGCTGATCACAGTGCCGCCTAGGCGCACTCTCGGGGTGCACGACGTCCATCAGATGCTCCACGTCGAAGTGATCGAAGCGACGCATGGCTTCCCCGATGGTGGCGGCGAAGAGCACATTGGAGGCACGATCGGCTTTTGCTCGGTCCGGAGCCTGTTCCAGGAGAAGGCCCACGACCACCTGGTCGCGACCCTCGGGTGTTCCCTTGACGACCGGCCCGCCCGAGTACCCGGAGTAATCGCCCAGATGCTGGTTCGTCGTCAGCTGGAGTGCCTGGATTTCTGCACCACCCTCACACAGGTACCGCACCGCTCCGTTGTCGACCTCTCCTCGAAGATGTACCTCTGTCGATGCGGGCCGGTAGGGACCGTGCCATCGATCGCCGCCGTGGGCGACACCGGTGCGCGGGATCCGGGCCGCCCCGGAAGCGCCCAGAATCATGATTAGGGCCAGGTCTGCGTCCTTGTCGCGACGGCAGACCTGCCCGTCGAGGCGGTTACCGTCCGCCAGGACTACATCCACCTGCTCGTCGAACTCGGCCAGGCCACGCAAGCAGTGCGCCGCAGTGAGCACATAGCGTGGAGCCAGCAGGAGTCCGCCCCCCAGCCGCTGCTGGGAGCGAAACAGCTCGACCCAGCAACTGGCTTGCGTCACGGTGTCTCCGGGATCCGTGCGACGGTGAGGGTAACTTCGAAGGACGCTTCGGCAGATGCCTTGGACAAGATCACTCCTGCTTCCGCGGCCAGTGTCAGGCCGAAGGTCACCTCCATACTGGAGACCTGCCAGCCGTCGCGGCGAGGGACTTGCGCCAGTGACTCCTGAGCGATGGCCGATGCTTGCACGATGGCTTCTTCCAGCTCTCCGGCCCGGTCGCCCAGTGAGGAGCTCGTTCGCGTACGACTGGAGATCTGCCGGGTCCCTGACGCGTCCAAGGGCACCGTCTCGACTCTGACTTCAGTCACGAACTCCCCCATGCCAACGCTTGATTCAGTCGCAGAAAGCGTAGCCGTCTGCATGGCCAGTAGGGGGTCATTCATACCTATCCGGGACAGTTCAACATGGCCATCCGTCGCGGCCCGTTCCTGCCCGGGGCACCGGCCGGTGGTGCCAGCCTGCGTGCACCTGGCCGGGCCCGGCGCAGGTCAGTGCGGCGAGAGCAGCTGCGAGCGCCCGGCGTGCATCCGAGGGACGAGCTGGCGCGCTTCAGCGACCGCCCTGACAAAGCGGCGGCACTGAAATTCTGGCTGGCTGCTCTCACAAGGGAGTAACAGGGCAGCTTCGCCGAACTCGCCGCGTTCGAAGCCGCCGCCCTGGTCCTTCCCGCGAGCGTCGACAGCGCCCACTGGTACAGCGGATGGAAGATCCTCCAGGACTACCCGGGCTCGACACCCGACAGCCTGCGCACCCAGGCCGATGAACTGGAGTGCCTGTACGCCCCAGCGGTGCTGCGCGGCAGCAAGGGAGGACAGACTCGGGAACAGGCACTTGAGGGCGAGGCACCGGTGGCGGCAAGAATGCCGGGGCGCCGGGGTCCGCGTTCGGCCACCAGGCCCGTCACGACGCTCGCTGCTTCCTGAGCTGTCTGCTCCGCCTCCAGATTGCCGACGGTGCGCTGGGTGAGGCGCCGATCGTGCTGGGGCCCAGCCCCGTGCTGGCGGCCGGCTGCTGTGGCTCTCGCCCGCCCTGCCGGGCCGCACTACGACCTGACCGCCGCCCGCACCCACCGGATCATCCGCATCTGCGAGCGCCAGGGCGTTCCCATCGTTGCCGATCTCGCCTACCAGGGCGCCGGTCCGTGGCTGACCACGAGCCTCAAGCGCAGGCCCCTGCAGGAACTGACCCCCATCGAGAAGGCCCGCAATTGTGCCCTGGCCGCCACGCGGGCACCCGTCGAACGCGGCATCGCCCGCCTGAAGTCCTGGCGGATCTTCCGCAGGTCCCGATGCGGGCCCCACCGCATGACGTCAATCGCCAAGACCGTCCTCACACTGGAGCTGCAACGCTGAAGATGCTCAGTGATGAATTCGGAGGCCGGTCGGAGGTAGCGGACAGGCCGTCGGCCGCCGGAGGGATGTCCGGCGGCCGGCGGCCCGTTGAAGGGCTGGAGAACGGTGTCCTCGGCGCGGGCCCCTGTCACTCGCAGGGATAGCTGGTGATGCGGACGGTGTAGGCCGAGGAGACCCAGCGGTTGGTGCCCACCTTGCGGAAGCCGTTGGTGGTGGACGCCGACGCGAGGATCGTGGAGCCGTTGGCGTAGGACCCGACGACCGAGTAGCCGGTGCCGGGACCGCTGCGGATCAGCAGACCGCCGCTGGCGTTGACCCTGTAGTAGCACTGGGTCGCGAGCGCACCCGTCGGCGCGAGCTCCACGGCCGCGCCCGTCGTGCGGGCGGGTGCGGCGGCCTGGGCCGTGAGACCGCCGCCGAGGAGCGCGGCGGCGGACAGGGCCGCCACGGCCGCCGTGCGGGCGGCGATGCGACGCGGTGACATGGTGTGGCGGGCTGCTGTGGCGGTCATGGAATCGATTCCCCTTGCGTCGTCGGTTCTGGGTGCGGAACGCGTACGTAGGAGCAGGCCCGGGCCGGACGAGCGGTGTCACCGCTCAAAGACACCGGAGCCGCGCACGACGTTAGCGCCATCGGGGCAATCAGCCGCCTGACACACGAGAACTCCCCAACCGGAACGGAGGAAGTGGCCCGTTTGAGTTGGGGAGTCCGTAAGACGCTGAATCAACGTAATCGAGACGTCAGACATCTAGATCAACAGCCCGGGGGCCTCGCTCGTTTCGCTTCACGGACCGTCACCCGATCGGTGGCCACATCCAAGAAGCTCAGTCAGCTGGCCATTGTGAGCCTTCCCGGGCTCCCGCGCGGTCCTTCCCGCTCCCCGCGGAAGCCCGGGAAGGGGTGGCGCCTTGCGGAATGCAACTAGGGGGGAGGGGGGAGCCGTCCCGCAAGGCGCCCGCGACCCGCCACCGGGGCGGCTGGGGAGCTCAGCCTCCGGCTGCGGCCGTCGCCCACGCCGCGGCGATGGTCGTGGCAATGGTCAGCATCACGGGCCGCGCCGGCCGCCAAGTGCCTGGCGTGCGTTCACTGCCGACCAAGCCCTCCTGCCGGAACGGTGCCGCCTTGCCCTTCGCCGGTTCGGGCCGACACGACCCGCCAACGACCACGCAGAAGAGTCGACCATCAGCCGGTATGCCTTCGGCAGCGCGGCCTGAACCGCAGGGTCCAAGACGCCTTCGGCGTTCTCGACTTGCCCCATGACCGGGCAACGAGGCCAGTCCTGGTGAAGAAACGGCTACGTCCTCTAGACCGCGCCCCACCCTCAAGCGGTTTTCCAGCAAGTGGACTTGACCCCACCTGTACCGGTGCAGTGGTTCACCTCCGGTGCAATGACCGCGTGCCCTGGTGGCGAGAACAGGTGACTCCGTCCGCTAGCGCCTTACGTCACCACACCGCCTCATCGGGGGACATCGACAACATGTCCGTGCACGACCTGACGGAAGTGCAACTCGAACGGAAACAGGTCACGTTGCTCGCCATGATCGGCACCCGACAGGCGGCAGACCCTGATGGCCATTGGGCGATGTGGGACTGGGTGGAACTCAAGGTGAAATCCTTCGGCATGGCGGCCCCCGGGCCGCTTGCGCCGCCGTGCCGCCCCACGGCCCAATGGGAAGGGAAAGGGAGCGCCTCACCGAGCTCCGGCTGCAATCCCTGTCCGGGATACGGCCCTCTTGTTTGCCGCGAGTGTTTGCCGCGAGGGGGCCATCAGCACGGGGCGACGGCAGTCCGGCCTGCACGGTATGCAACCGCTCGACGTCAATTCGGCCGTGGTTGAGAGCTCTGTACAACGCGCCGTGCCCACGCTGATGTTCGGGCGCCAGCGCCAGATCCACTGGCGCGACCACCAGCCCGTCGACGCACAGCACCCCGTCAGCCAGTTCGAACCGTTCGTCCCGACGGGCGGTCAGACACGCGTAGCACTTGCTGCGGAAACCTGAGGCGTTCGCGAACGCCTTCACCCGGACAGCATCAGCCAGCAGACGTACCGTCACGGCTTTCGTCGCAGTGCCCCACGGCCGCAACCGGCCGGAGCCTTGTGCGTACGAAGTCCTCCGCCGTGGCGCGGCAGATGATCAACAGAAGTTTAAAGATGGGCTCTGAGAGGTCTTTTTCATCCTGAGTGTGGTGTTCTGAGTTGTTTTGATCTGCCTCCTCATGTGCTGCTGATGAGGCTGTAGGGGCTGCCTCTCTGCATGAGGCTGGTGGTGTGGCGAATGAGGTGGCGGGCCGCTTACGCCTGTCTCGTTCCAGGACGCCCGAGTCTGTCCCGTGCTTCGACGCTGCAGGAGGTACGCCTGGGCGCACGCTTCCGAGCTGCGGTATGCCCAGGTTATGGCTGACCGTCGTGCGTATCCAAGTAACCTGTCCGATGCTCGCTGGGAACTGATCGAACCGGTGATGTCCGCCTGGCGGTTCGAGCGCCGCGGCCGGGCCCTGGACTTCGGCCGGCCACCACGGCATGAACGAGTTGCGGGAGGAAGCCGACCGTGTCCAGGCCGAGTTGGCCGTGGCCGAGCGGGAATGGAAGGAGTGGGCCATCGCCTGCTCGCGGGTCGGCGAGGTGCTGGCCCCCGTGGACGAGAGCGGGCAGGACCCCGCCCGGGCCGAGGGGGCCGCGCCGGCCGCCGAGGAGCAGACCGGAAAGACGCTGCAGGTACCGGATGCGGCGCAGACGAGGTCGCATGTGCCGGTGTGGCACCAGGGGCTGGCCTGGTCGGTGCTGTCGGTGGACTACCAGCGCATCCTGCAGGCCCTCACGGACCGGGCACGGCTCCATCAAGGGCCGCTGACCTGCAGGAGATGGCCGCGGCGTTCGGCATGGACGTGGTGCCGGCACGGGTGGAGGCGCTGCGGTCGAAGGTGAAACGCCTGGTCGCGCGGGGCTGGCTGACCGAGCGGCAGCCGGGCCGGTTCACGCTCGCGCAGGCTGTGGCCGGGCCAGGAGGCGGGTCATGAGCAGGGTCATCGACCAGTAGATCATTGCCTCGGCGCTGGTGGTGCGACGCTCGTAGTCGCGTGCCAGGCGGCGGGTGCGCATGAGGTGGACGAAGAGGCGCTCGACGATCCACCGTTTGGGCAGCACCACGAAGCCGCGCATGTCGTCGCTGCGTTTGACGATTGCCAAGACCAGGGCGAGCGAGGCCAGGTAGTACTCGACGAGGCTGCCGGTGTAGCCGCCGTCGGCCCAGACCAGCTCCAACTGGTGGTGCGCGTCGGCGACTTGCTGCAGCAGCACCTGGGCGGCGGTGCGGTCGCCGACGTCCGCGGCAGTGACCATCACGCCCAGCAGCAGGCCGAGGGTGTCGACCACGACATGCCGCCTGCGTCCGTTGATCAGCTTGCCGCTGTCGAAGCCGCGGCTGTCGGAGCCGACGACTGCGTCCGCCTTGACCGACTGCGAGTCGATCACCCCGGCCGACGGCTCCGCATCCCGCCCCAGCCTCTCGCGGATCCTCGAGCGCAACCGGTCGTGGAACTCCTTGACCAGGCCGTGGTCACGCCAGCGGCGAAAGAACGCGTATACCCGGTCCCACGGCGGAAGTCGGCGGGCATCGCCCGCCACTTGATGCCATTGTCGACCAGGTAGTGGATCGCATCGAGTATCGCCCGGTGGCAGTACGCCTCCGGTTGCCCTCCCCGCCGGCGCATCCAGCCAGGAACCGGCAGCAACGGCCGTACCGCCGCCCACTCGCGTCCGTCATGTCCGTCGGATAACGCGACTGCCGAAACCCGTTGTCGGCGGCGTTTCCGAACCGATGAGCCAGACAGTCACACTCCAGCGTGACGGAACTGGACTGCGCGCTCATCAACACGGAACACTGCGGCACCAGGGCCTCCTGATGTTGCTCGGTGATTCGACACCAACGAGCTGTTCAGGAGGCCCTGCTCGTATGCGCCGAACACCCCGCGACCACCCAATCGAGACCTCCGTTCGACGGACAACCCTCAAGATCGGAACAACAACAGCTACTAACGTCCCGTATGGCAAGCGATCGTGCACCTGAATCCGCTGCAGGCCGCGCCGTGGCCGACGCTGGTGATCTGTGGAGCCTGGCAGGACGCGCCGGAGACGTGCCGCAGGTACGCAGGCGAACCTCTGATCGCTTGCGCCGAATCCGTAGCCGACGCTGTAGACGCCCGACTGCTGCGCGTCCCGGCTAGTACCCCACACTCAGCAAACCGCCATCGTGGAACTCAGCGTCGATAGGTGTAGCACCGTCCCGATCTATGATCGCGATCGCCTACGGTCGCATAGCCTCACGTAGGGAACTCGCCCAACCAGCTGCGCTGCAGCAGATGCTTCGGCAGGTACTCCGACTCGACGCCGATCGGGATTCCCCCGTCGTAAGCTAGGCAGGCTATGGCCAGTGGCCCCAGGGCGATGCTGCCGTCGATGTCGGCTTCCCGCTCCTCGTTCAGCGTCCAGTACGTCTTGTGCAACTCCAATGCTTCCACCAACGCGGGACTGAAACCTTCTTCATCCCTGCGTACGAAGTGGTAGAAGAGATTGATCGGTGGATAGAGCAGACCATCCAGCAGATCGCGTGGGGCCACCCTCGCGACGGTGGGATCCGACGTCTGGAACGTAGCGGTGAGCTTTTCCACCAACCCCGGACGACGCAGCCAGTACGTCTGCAAAGTGTCCACCCAATGATAGATGTACTCGTCGTACTGTCCGTCAGGTGATCGCATCCGTTCCACTGGAATCTCGCACAGCTGCGTCATCCGGCGCTGGTTACGGCAGATGACAGCCAGCCAGAATGCCGTCAGCCAGCTTCCCGCGGCAGCGGTCGGCATCGGACCGATGGCTGGAAGCGTCCGCACCTTCCGATTGATACGGCACTCGACGGCCCCCTCGTCGGCCCCCGTCACGGCGAACAAAGCTGATCCCAGCTGCATGGCATTGACTGCCGATTCCCATGTCTCCAGCGCCGCCGCTTGCGGGTCGACGGCACAGCGGGCACGCAGCAGAAGGAGTGCGGTGTCGAGGTATGAGTCAATCAGTCTCGCGAAACCAATGGATTCATCGAGCTGATCGATGCCCTGCGTCAAATGTGTGCCCAGCCCCTCGATGAGCCGCATGACGTCAGGTACTGCCGATAGGTCGTGCCGGGAGATGGTTCTGATCACGGTAGGGTTCCCTTGCTGATATCGAAATACTGGTACTGGAGGCCAGTGTACGTCCCTGTATTCCTCTCTCCCTTGACTACGACATAATCCAGCTTGCCCCTACCTTGAGCCAGTTTGATTGTCTTCACGACCTCGAATTCTCTTCGTTTATTCATTAACTCAAGAATGCGGTTGAAGTATTCCTGGCTACCTTGGGAAACTCTCCTTCCGCCCGGAAGGATGCGGTCGCCAAGTTCCGCGCTAGTGCTGCCCTTGGCCTCGACAACAACTACGCGACCGTCCGTATGTACCCACACTTGATCGAACTGATCATTTCCGTTCTTCGGGCCACCGAGTGTGGCCTTTTTGAAACCCGCGTAGTGTTCGGCGATAAAGTGCTCTTTGGCTGCCGCCTCTCCGAAATCCCGGCTTAGTTTTAGCATTTTTGCGTGGGAATTTTTGTAGTCTAACTTCGCCTTTTCCCGGAGCGCCTCTTTCTTTGGGGTGGCGTGATCATTGTACGCCTTCTCTGCTCTGTTCACCTGAATCTCGGCCAGCTTGTCCTCCTGTATGGTGCGGTGGCGCGCTTGAGCTGCTCTAGAGAGAATCTCTAGTCTGAACTTACTCGTGACGGTCTCTGCCCCGCGTGAAATGGGCTTCTCGGTGCGGTAATGGGGGATGGGGGCCTCAGGGCTATCCTTGGTTTTAGTGAATGGTGCGCCCTTCGATACTCGGGTCAGCTGCGGTGGAGTAAACCCGCTGTCATCCGTTCTGTCCAGGTATATACGGTCGCCGAGATGCTCGCCCCGCTTGTAATACTTCTCGAAATATCCGGGTTCATGGTTGGCTCGATAGACCTGGATTTCCTCGATCTGCTCCAGTGTGAGCGATCCGCGAGCCCCGTAGGGATTAGGTCCCTCCTGCATGAAGCTGGGGCGCGCGACGGCCCGGGCCGGGCTGCTCGATCCGCTGGCCTGGGGATTGCCTTCGCTTGCCCCGCTCGGCGTTTCGGGTGTGGGGCCCGAGGGCCGAGGCGGTCGGTGCTCTGCCTCCGGTGGTGGCTTTTCGGAGGTGGGGGCGGCAGCGGTTTCGCCCGGCGCCGGCGTGGGTATCGCGCCTCGGGCCGGGCGATGCCGGATCCGGGTGATGCCTTTACCGAGGGCCTCGGTACTCGCCCCCGTCACGAATCCCGTGCCCGCGCTTTGCAGCGAGGACATCCTCGCGGCCTCCATGATGACCCACAACGGGTTCTCGCTGGCCCAGGTCCGGTCGTCCAAGATTGCGGACACGACGCCCGACGGCAGACCCTCTATCGCCTCTCCGAGCGCCTCCGCCACCCTGGCCCCGGCGATGTCCCCGAGCCGTCCGGAGCGGGCGATCCTGATCATCGCCAGGATGGCCGGCGCCTTGGCGAGCCTCTCCAGCGCCGGTCCCACGAACTTGGCGCCGACGGCGGCGAGGACTGCTTCCGCCAAACCCTGCGCTAGGTCTATCGCGAATTGTTCACCGCCGTAGGCGGCGCCCTTGAGGCCCCAGTTGAGGGAAATGCTTGCGGCTGTCGTGGCGACCGCGCCGATCACGGCGCTCATGACGGCGGTGCTCGTGCCGAAGTAGGCGGCGACGGCTGTGACCGCCGCCGGGGCTGCGGCGCCGCCGGTGAAGGCTGTCACCGCGGCCGCGGTGACGATCGTTCCGATGGCCACGACGGTGTTGGTGATGGCCTCGTTGATGGCGTCCTGCTGGGCCCGGCGATGCTCGATGGCCTTGGCGCCGTACCCGGCCCAGCTTTCGAAGTGTTCCCGCGCTGCCTCAGTGCGGTCGTCGGTCGCACCGGACTGGGCGAGCAGGGTCTCGTACGTGTTTAAGGCCTGCTGCGCCTGGTCGACGGTCGCGATCAGGACCCGGGTCTCCTCGGCGGTCCAGTCGCCCAGGTAGCCGGTGCCGTGCTCGGTTTCCCATTCCGTGCGGGCCTGCAGGTAGGCCATCAATTCCTGCGGCGTGCCCGACCCGCACTCAAGCAACAGGAGCATGTCGGCCTCGTCGCGGTCGGACAGGTCCCAGGCGAGATCGTGGGCCAGGCCGCTCTCGGTGTTGTCGTGGTATTCCGCGACGATGCCCTTGAGTTGCTGCTTGGTTTTCCCCTGGAGAATCCGGCGGATGGTGTCCTCGTTGGTGCCGGCCCCGTAGATCGCATACTGGAGCTCTTTGGCGTCGGACAGTTTGCCGCCGGTTTCGACGCGTTCCCTCGCCTCGGCCTCCGAGGTGCCCGCCAGATCCCAGGCGATCATGAAGTTGAACGCACCTGCGAAATTGGACTTTTCGTAGGCCGCCTGCAGGTCCGTCATGTTCTGCTTCGCGGCAGAGTGGACGGCGAGGGGCGCGCCTTGCTCGAAGTGCAAACGGGCCGCCTCCCGCTGGTCGGGCGTCATGGTCGCCGTGCGCCGGGCGAAGTCGAGCTTCAGATCGCGCATGACCTCCTGCTCGGCGCGCTCGTGCTGCGCCCGCAGAACGGCGTTGATCTTGTCGTCGTCGGCCCAGAGGATCGACTCGTGCTCGATCTGGAGCTTTGCCGCGTCGATCGCGGTGCGGTCGACGGCCTGTTGGGCGAGTACGAGCTTGAGTTCGCCGCCCTCGAGGTCGTCCTCGAAGCGGGCTTTGAGCGCGGTCTCGCGCCCGCCGTACTGGGCGCCGTACGCGGTCTGCACGGCAGCGGTGCGGCGCTTGATCTCCGCCTCGATCTCAGCGGTCGTCATGTGCTGGTCCGCGCCCTTGGCCTCGACCTCGTCCCGGATCTGGGTATAGACGGCATTGATCGCAGGCAGCCGGGTGCCGGGTCCGCTCATTGCCTCGTCGAGCGCGATCGCGTCGGCTCGCGCGGTGTCACCAGCCAGCAGCGCATCGGCCTGGGAAAAATCGTTGCCCCGCAACTCCCAGCCGCCGAGCTCCTCCAGCAGGTCGACGTGGTACGTCCTCTTGTAGGCGACGACAATCGCGTCGCGCTGGGCGGGCGTTGCGCCGCGCAACGTCTGCATGATGGCCGCCTCATCGGTGCCCGGCCCCCATACCGCGTCGGCGATCGTCGCGACGGCGCTGGCGACCGGGTCGCCGGAGAGCAGCTTGTCGACCCGGTCCTGCTCGGACCAGACGACGTCGCTGTTGATGTCGTCGTCCATATCCCGTTCAAAGACGGCGGAGTAGGCCTTGCGCATCGCGGCGATCTGCACCGGGGTCCGTTTACTGAGGGCGTCGAAGAGCGGCTGGTCGTGGGTGCCCGGGCCCTGCACCGCGCGGCGGATGTCCCGGATGAGTTCGCCGGCCTTGAATGCCGTGTTGTGCTGCCGTCCGATCGCGTCGAGGTCCTCCCAGGTGAGATCCTTGATTGCCTGGGTTTCGATCTGTTGGGTGAGTTCGGGTACGCGGCGGGCACGGATCCTCGCGATGAGCCCGATGGCGACGGCGCCGATGGAGTCCCGGCCGCCGGACGCCAGGTACGCGACCACGATGGACCGCTGCTCCTTGCTCAGCCGGGTCATCTCGGCGACCACCGCCTGCCGATTGCCGGCGGCTATCTGCTCGTGCACCTCGCGCAGCATGTCGAGGTCGGCGGCGACCGCGTCGCGGGTCTCGGCGTTGCGCTGTGTCTCCCACGTCTCGGTGCTGGTCCTGGACTGGGCGAGCCAGTCGGAGACGAGGTCGAACAGCCGCTCCCACCATCCACGCTCGCGGCCCTCCTGGCGGGCGGCCCAGTGGCGGACCCGGTCGCGGCTGTTCTGGGCAACCACTCCCACGGACGCGGTCAACTTCATGGCTTCCTCGCCGGCTTCCCGGGAGAGGTGGGCGACGACTGCGTCTACTTCCAGGCTCTGCTGCTCGGCCCAGTCGCGGGCCGCCCCCATCTCCGTGCCGGTGCGCGCCCGGTAGTAGGCCTTGCGCTGGTCACCCAGCCGGTGCAGCTCAAGGGCCCGGGTCTCGTGCGCGGCGCGCAGCCGGGCAGCGGCCGCCGCGGCGCGGTCGGCGACCCGCCGCAGATAGCGGTCGCGGGTGGCTGTGATGCCGGTGAGGTCCCCGCCGCCGATAACCGCCTGCTGCTTGCGGTCGGCCTCCTCGTCAGCGGCGGTGCGGGCCGCGCTGATCCGCGCGGTCTGGTCGGTGGAGTGGCGGCAAATGTCACCCGCGGCGGTGTCGGCCTGCAGGCTGATCTGGCTGGAGATCGCTTCGTCCTGCTGCCGGGCCTGTTCGCGGGCGGCGAGCATCGCGGCGTTGAGCGTGGTCTCGGCGATGCCGGCCGCCGCGGCTATACCCCGCAGCTCGATGTCGAGGTTCTCCTGTTCAAGAGCCTGAAGCTGCTGTGTGATCGGCTGCAGCGCGGCTACCCGCCGGCCGGGATCGAACGCTGCGGTCGCAGCGGAGAGGAACTCCTGGGCGTGCGCGGGCGAGGACGCGAGGATGCGGGCGACCGCGTCACCGACTTCGGCCGCGTCGGCGGGCGGCAGCGGATCCAGGGAGGCGACATCCTGACTGGTCACCACGATCGCAGGCAGGGGGCCGATGAAGCCGGTGGGCACCGGGCCGACCGCGGCGAGACTGGTGTCGACGAAGTCGCCGCTGACGCCGGCGGCGGGGATGCCATCGAGCGGGTTGCTCGGGCCGAGAGCAGAGGGCTGGGCGGTGACCGGGGTCGGCGAGGCGGGCTCGCCAGGAGCGGGGACCGGGAGCGGCGTGGGCGGGGGGAACGTCTGGTCCGAAAGGCGAATGTTCCCGGCCGATTCGACGGCGTGTACGGCGTTGTCGGCGTCAGTGGTGTCGAGGGTGGTGTCCTTGGGGCCGGCCTTGGGGACGGGCGGCATTTGTTGCCGGACCTGTTCGGCCCAGTCCGGTTGGGCGGCCGCTCGGTTCAGCTCCAGAGCCCTTGCCCGCTGGGCGAGTTGCTCGGGGGAGGCGGCGGGGGCATCGAGGTTCGGAGGTGTGACGGCGGTGGTAGCCGCAGTGAAGTCGGCGGACCAAGCGGCGAGCTCGGCGTCGCCGGTGGCCGCAGCGGGCGGCGTCGCCGGTGCGGTTGGTTTGTCGGGGTGTGCCGCTTTGCGTGTGGTGAGCTGAGAAGTTTCGGCCGCAGGCGCGGGTGTGCCGGTAGCGGAGCTGTCGGGCATCGCGAGAGGGCCGGGCCTGCCGGCGGCCTCCGTCGGGGCGGGCGCAGGTGTTCCCGCCGATGGCACGTCGGCTGCGGCCATCAAACCGGGCGCGCCGGCATCGCCCCCGGAAGGGAGCGCGCCCGGCGTGGGCATCGCGCCGGGCGTGGCGCCCTTATCAGCCCCGTTAGGCGAGAGCGAGGGACCGGGCAGGGGTGCGGGCGCAGAGACGGTCACGTCGGCGGAGAGCTGGCCAGGATGCAATGAGGACTCTGGCGTGCTGGCGGCGGGCACGGGGACGGACGGGGGAGGAATCAGGCCGCTGTCGGCATCGTCGGCCGGGGGCGGGGCGGTGTCGGCAGGTTCGGGTAAAGACTCGGCGGGCGAGGGCGGCATGCCGCCAGGCGCCCCGGTGTTGCTTTGCGCGGACGGGGCAGGGGCCGACGGCTCGAGAGGCTGCATGGCCACCGACACCCCGCCGTTGCCCAGGCGTCGTTGCAGGTCCGCAGGCGTGCCGGTGGTCACCTGCGCGGGGCCTGGTTGTGCCCCACGCGAGCGTGTGGCACCGCGTGGCACGGGTTTGGGGCGCGTGCGGCCCATCCGGACGTCTACTCCTTGGCCGGGGCCGGGGCCGGGGCCGGGGCTGCGGGCGCAGACGGGGACGAAGGCGCGGGGGCGCGCAGCGGGTTGACCCAGGCGCGGTCGTCCAGGTTCGGGTCCTTGTCCGTCTTGCAGAAACCCTTGTCGTCGAGCTCGATGCTGCCGAGCAGGATCCAGCACTTGCCGCCCTCGCACCCGCAGCAGTCGTCACGCTCCTCGGAGGCACGGCAGATGTCGCCGGGCAGCGCGTTGAGTTCGTCCGGGGAGACGGCCTTGACCATCACGTGCTCCCGGACCCGGCGGCAGGCGGAGTGCTCGTCCTCAGTGGCGCAGTCGCAGGGCTTCTCCTGCGAGGTGGCTCGCCGCAGCAGGATGAAGATCTCATCGGATGGTGCCGCGTAGCCGCAGGCGTCCGGTCCCAGGTCGAGCTCGACGGGTTTGCACAGTTCGAGCGGATAGCCGTGACAGTCGATGGCGACGCCCCGATCGACGACGAGCACCGTGGCCGGCCGGCCCCCGGCGGGTTTCTTCAGCCGCAGATCCAGGCCGCAGACCACGCCGCAGCCGAAGTACGCGCGCAGTACGGTCTTGAGCAGCGAGGCCGCGTAGCGCTGTGCCGTGTCCAGATCCTCGGCGGTCACGACCATGCCATCGCGGAACTGGACGCTGTCGATGTCGGTCGGCCTTGTCCGCTCGGGGAGCGTGCCGCCGCGCTGGTGTTTCCTCATGTCCTTCTTCCGATCATCGGTGGTAGGAGCGCCGAGGACTGACCTGGAACGCCGAAATGAAGTCGCCGCCGGGCCGGGCGGCCCCGCGGCCGCGGGCGCCGACCGGCCGCGCGTCGAGCATTTGGTCGCATGCGTCGTGCAGCAGCTGGCCGCGGATGGTCAGTTCGAAGTGCGACCCGTCGAACAGGTTGGACCGGCTGCCGGTCACCTCGGCCTGGAGCCAGTCGCGGGTGGGGTGCAGCCGTACCCCCCAGGCCAACTTCCCGTCGCTGTCGAGCGGTTCGACGCCGGGCACCCAGTAGTCGGGGTAGCGCTCCCATTCGGTGGGGACCCGGCGCGGTTCGCTGTAATCGACATCCGGATGCGCGATGACGGCGGTCAGGAAAATGCTCGCCTCGTGCAGGGTCGCTACCTGCACCGGGCGGGTGAACCGGATCTCGAAGCCCCGGGTTATCTGCTCGCGGAAGTCGTCCCAGGACACCTTCGCGAACCAGTCCCGGTCGATCCAGTGCTGCCAGGAGATCTGCTCGACCCGGGGCCGGGCGATGTCGCAGCCGTTGGCCAGCTCGTACAGCAGCGGGTTGCGGTAGACGAACGGGCGCACCAGGCAGGTTGGGACCTGTGCCGGGCAGAAGCCGTACCGGGGCCGGTGGCCGCGCCCGGTCCAGTTACCGACGGTGTCATTCGTATCGTGTTCGTGCTCATCGGCGCGGCGGTTGGCGTGATCGCAGATGCGCAGGCATGCGATCGGCACGCCGACCTCGGGGTCCGGGTCGTACATCCAGGTGTCGGCGGGGGCCGGAGCCAACCGGCCGGGCCGGCGCCGCAGCCAGTTGACGTCCTGACTGACCGCCACAGTGTCGTCGAAGTCGCCGGGCAGCGCGCCGGTCCGCCGGCACAGGTATTCGCCGCAGCCGACGCACCCGCCCAGCGGGTGCTCGGGGCAGCTCCGGTCGGCGGCGTCGCAGCCGCGCCGCAGAGTGAAGACCACGCCTTCCGCATGCCACTGGGAGCGTTCAGAGTAGGGCGGGCAGTCGTCGGTCACCGGTGGCTGGGCGGCGTAGTGCACGGTCAGGGTGTAGTGGCCCTCGTGCTTCGGGTGGTGTCCGGCGAGGTCGTCGAGGCGAATGCGGCCGCCGGGCCAGTAGAGCATGCGACCGTGCCGGTCCAGGGCCAGCCCTGCGGATACCTGGACGCAGTCGTCGTACAGGTGCAGGCGGCCGTCGTCGTCGGCGACCAGGCCGAGGCCGATGACCGCGCCGTAGCCGTGGATCGCCTGATTGAGCAGGCGCTGGCGCCGGGTTTCGTCGTCGAGACCGGCGTTGAGCTGTTCGGCGGTCAGCGACTGCCGGGGCATGAAATGGGGCCGATGAGACCATGCGCTCTGATCCACGGGATGGCTCCTTTGCGAAAAGGTGCGGCGGTCAATCCGGCCGGGGCCGGGCGTCGAGGCGGGTGCCGCGGTCGAGGACCGCGGGTGGCAGGGCGGGTGCGGCGAGCGGCCAGCGGCCAAGGCGGGTGGTGGACCCGAGCCGCCAGTCGCAGTCGTCGTGCAGGTGCAGACTGGGACCGGGGTCGCCGGTGGTGTGCAGCAGCCGGACCCGGCAGTGGGCGGGGACGAAGGTGGGCAACAGCCGCTCGATGATCGGCGCCAGGTCCGGTGCCTGCCGCAGCGCGATGGTGATGAGCGAGACGTGCTGGGCGAGCAGCAGCCGCGGATCAGGGCAGCCGGGACCCAGGGCGCTGGCGCCGGCGACCATCTGGCCGGCCCGGGGCGGTTGCGGCCGGGTGGCCAGGGCGAGAGTGTCGTAGCCCAGCCGTGTCGGTGGTGCTCCGGCCGCCTCGATGCGGGCGGGGCCGAGAACCCATCCGGCCGGGTCGTCGGCGGAGTCGTGCACCGTGGCGCGACCGTCGGTGACCAGGTCCAGCAATAGCTGTAGCCCGTCGCGGGTGCCGCGCCGGGCGAGCAGGGTCCCGGCATCGCTCAGCAGGGCGCGGCGGATGGGCGCGGGCAGGTCCCCGAGCGGAGGGAATCCCAGCCAGCTCAGCAGGTAGGCGGTCCAGTCATCGGCGGCGGTCAGCGGGTCGAGGCGCTGCGCCAGCGTCGCCAGCACCTCATCGAGGCCGTCGAAGAGGACCTCGTAGGGTGCCAGGATCCGGCGCAGCTGCGGGGCCGATCGCGGGTTGTCGCGATAGAGCGCCGGCAGGTTTTCGAGATAGCCGGGGGCGGAGTGTGTGACGCGCAGGCGGGCCAGCTGCGGCGGGGTGCGTCCCGGTGGCGTCCGCAGACGGATCCTCAGCCAGACGGTGTCGTGTTCGACCTCATCGAGCAGGGCGGCGAGGCGTTCTGCGGCGCCGCTGCCGGCGCTGGGGTAGGTGACGGATCCCGGATGCCAGGGCAGCAGGGTTTCCAGGTCGGCGACGACGGTGGCGGTCATCGGCCCGTCGAGCAGGTGGCCGGCACGCCGGACGATGAGGGGGTCGTCGGTGGACGCCCAGCTCAATTCCATTGCGGTCCCGGCGGGCAGGGTGATGTCGGCTTCGGCCCGGTTCCAGCCGCCCGGCGGGCCGGGCGGAGCGAGCAGGGCGGGGGTGATGAAGGTGGAGTGCCGGTCGCCGGTGGCCAGGCCGTGCGGCACGATCCGGCCGATGCCCCGGGTACCGGCGAGCACCAGCGTCGAGGTGAGCGCCTGCGGTCGGCCCAGCGGGGAGGGGACCCGCAGTTGCTGGTGGTCGTCGATCTCTCCGTCGCTCAGGTTGATTGCCTGGTGGACGAGGGTTCCGGCCGGATCGAGGTGGGTCAGCAGGTGGATCCGGTCGTCGGCGGCGAGCAGGGTGGGCCGCCGGTGGTGCACCGGGTCGAGGTCGAAGTCGGCCACGGTGCCGGCGCCGGGGTCGACAACGTGAGCGGTGGTGGTCTCGAGGGGGTCGATCAGTACGAGCCGGGTCCGGTCGGTGCTCGCGGCGACGCGCAGGTTCCGGCCGGGGACGTTGAGGTTGATCGGGTCGTTGCCGGGGCGGCCCCACCGGTCCAGGTGGCGCAGCTGCCAGTGTCCGCCGGTGTCGGTGGCGGCGAGCCACAGGTCGTCGCCGGCGGCGGTGATGTCGGAGATCCACCAGTCGTGGGCCAAGACCGCCGGGCTGAGCTGCTGGAGGGTGTCGGCGTCGTAGCGGTCGAGGCGCGACCCGGCGAGGACCCACAGAACGGTGCGGCCGGCGGCGAACCGGCGGGCCGGGTAGCGGCCTGGCAGGCTGCCGCGCTCGATCACCGCCCACGCTGTCCGGTGGATCAACTCGCGGGTGTGCGGCCGCAGCCAGAGTTGTCCGCAGGTGGTGGCGGCCGGCAGGACGCCGGTGTCGGCTGAGCTGGCCCCGGGCAGGGGCTCGATGGTCAGCGGTTGCGGGACTTGGAGCTGGTCGTCGCGCACGGTGAGGTTGCGGCGGGCGCCGGCGGCCCAGTGTGCGGCTGTGTGGAAGTCGACGAGCATGGCCTCAGCCCCCGCCCGGCTCGATGGTGATCCAGATGGCGGCCGCGGTGACCACGCCGTCGCGGGGCGCCGTCACGGGGGCGTCGCCGACGGCGCTCCCGGCAGGCGCGAGTCGGGTCAGCGGGACGTCGGCGACTCCGGGGACGGCGGCCGCGACGGTGGTGACCTCGACGGCGGTCAGTTCCCGGCCGAGCGGTCGCTCGTCCAGGGACAGCCGCGCGCGCAGGGCCTGTTCGGCGGCGGCACGGACGGTGGCGGCGACTGCGCCGGGGGACAGGGTGAGGGTCAGCCACAGGTCGGCCGGTACTGGGATGGGCTGCTGGACGAGGAGACGTTCGCCAAGCAGCCGCCGCGGGGCCAGCCGGGCTGCGACCTCGGCGAGATAGCGGCCGGGGCGGGGAGCTGGTGCGGCTGTCTGCACGTTGTTGCGGTGGGGTACGACGATGAGGCTCCGCACGCCGTCGATGTGGATCCCCGGTAGTCGCGGGTCGTGTCCGGCGAGGACTTCGGCCCGGCGTATGGCCATGCCGGGCAGGGTGAGCGCCGCCTGGATGAGGTCGTCGTCGGTGAGCAGGGCGGTGCGGTGGGCGGCGGCGTCACGAGCGGCACCGGTGATCTCGCCGGCGGTGGTGGCGTCCCGCCCTCCGGTGAGGGCGTGTCGGTTGCGGGCCAGGCGGGTGCCGTCCGCGTCGAGGGCCGGCACCGACCAGGTCAGACCGGGGCGCAGGTTTCCGGCCGGTCCGGCGGTGCGGGCGAGTTCGGTGTGGGTGATCGGTGCGCCGGCGGTGGGCCGGCGGCCGTTGATCCCGTTGCCGAACAGGATCAGGCCCGGCCGCAGCGTGTAGTGCGGGTCGGTGGGCCTGGATCGGGAGAGGTCGGTGGTCTGCGCCCAGCGTTCGCGGTCGATGTCGATCTCCAGGGCGGGGCCGCCCGCCCGGCCGGGCGGGGAAACCAGGCCGCTGGTGTCGAACGTGATCTGCTGGTCCGGCAGCCCGGTCCCGTGCTCCTCGAAGGGCGCCTTGTCAAGATGGGCCCGCTGCACCACCGGAAGGACGTTGAGCTGGACATCGCGGAGCTGCGGGGAGACCGGGAAGAAGCCGCAGTCCAGGGAGAGCCGCAGCCGGCTGCCGCCCGCCGCGGCCTGCCGGGGGATGGCCAGGATGGCCACGCCGGTGGCGGACAGGCCGGCGGTGTTGTCGTGCAGGACGCGCACCTGCGTCCAGTCCGATCCGCCGGTGCGGTAGGCGTAGCGCACCGGGCCCCACGGCCGGTCGGTGCGGATAGGCAGCGCGCCGGGCGGCGTAAGCAGGTCGAAGCCGAGTGCGACCGGCGTCTCGTCGTCCGCCGCGTGGAGCGGACCGTCGAAGAGCAGTTGCAGGGCGGGGCCGAGCAAAAGGGCGCCGTCGGCGGAGCCGGGGGATGGCAGCGTCACCTCGCCGCAGGTGGTGGTGAGGATGATGCCGGTCATCGTGACCGGCGGCAGGAAGAGGGTGTGTTCGAGGGCGAAGGCCAGGTCGGGGTGGGCCCGGCAGGTGACCGTGGCGCCGGCCGCGAGTCGGCGTCCGGCGGTGATCGGGCGGACCGGCCAGAGTAGTCCGCGGGCCGGGGCCGGGGGGCGGGGCCGCTGTCCCAGCAGGGCGGCGAAGGCGCGGCGGTGGCGTCCGCCGACGAAGCCGGTGCGGTAGACCTGCTGGTCGACGATCCAGGCGAGCAGGTCGATCAGGGTCATGCCGGGGTCGTGCAGGTTGTGGTCGGTCCAATCGGGGGCGTAGCGGGGGATGGCGGCGCGGGCCTGCTCAAGCAGTTGGCTGAACTCGATGTCGTCGAGAGCGGGAACGAAGGCGCTGATGGAGTCGGTCACGGGGGGCCCTCCGTGGCGGTCACGACGACCGTGATGGCGGCCGCCTCGGTGCAGATCAAGGCGTCGGGGGGCAAGGGGCCGGACGGGGTGATCGCGACGTTGCGGACCTGGTCCAGGCCGGGGACCGCGGCAAGAGTGCGCAGCAGGTCGCTGCGGGTCGGGCGGCGGCCGAACGGCCAGCCGGTGCCGGTCGGCCCGCCGGTGACCGGGTCGAGGAACGTGATCAGGGCATGCCGGGCGCTTTGCTGGACCTCGGCGAGGCGGTCGCCGGGCGCGGCCAGCTGGGCAGTGACGGAGGTGCGGATCCAGGTCGGTCCGGTGACCCGTAGCGATGCGTCGGTGAGGCCGCCCCAGCCTGCGTCGCGGATGGCGGCCGCGACGGCGTCGCGTTGGGCGAGCGTGGCTGCGGGACATCGGCCGCGGCCGCGGACTGCGATGGTGACCCGGACCGGGTCGCCGGGGCGGTCCGGGCGGGTGCAGCGGGCCCGCACGATGTCGGAGGACGAGGCGACGGCGACGGCCTCGACATCGGCGCTGGTCAGGGCATGGCCGGCGTTTCGGAGCCGGTGGGGTGCGGTGGCGAGCAGCGACCGGGCGGCGGGCACGCTGAACCCGCCGGTCGTGTCAATGGGCAGGGCGATCGTCTCGGCGCCTTCGACGGCGGAGATCAGCCGGGCCGGCGACCACGCGTCGAGGTTGCCTGCGCCGCCGCCGCCCTGCTGGTAGCGGAAGCAGCGGATGTTG
The DNA here is from genome assembly GCF_042667685.1 of Streptomyces sp. NPDC057302. Classification (NCBI taxonomy): domain Bacteria; kingdom Bacillati; phylum Actinomycetota; class Actinomycetes; order Kitasatosporales; family Streptomycetaceae; genus Streptomyces; species Streptomyces sp. NPDC057302. The sequence goes on from NZ_JBHUZJ010000077.1 coordinate 21,165, forward strand.
TCGCGTCCGGCTGGGGGGATCTTGCCGGTCCAGCCGTCGCCGAAGCGCAGCTGGCCGGTGGCCGGGTCGAGCAGGTACACGCGGGCGTCGCCGTCGTAGCCGGTGAGAGTGTCTACCCGCTGCCACCGCACCCAGGAGCCCGGGAAGCGTTCCGGGTCGGTGCGGATGAACGCCTCGTTGTCTTGTGGTTGGGGACGTTGGTGCTGCAGCTGGGTTTGCTCCTCGTCACTGAGTTCCTCCCGGACGCGCAGTTCGACGCTGTCGGGCAGCACGGGCGACTCGGCCAGTTGCAAGGTGAGAGCCGGTTCGCCCGGGCTGGAGCCGACGAGCTCGTTCGGCATGGTGCGGGCGTGGGTGATTCCGGTGGCGTTCAGCAGCAGGCGGTGCACCACCGGGGCCCAGGTAGCGGCGGCGCCCGACGGGTGCAGGCGGAGCCAGATACGGTCCTGGCCGAAGAGGCGGACCGGGGCGGGGTCGGTGTCGAAGGTGATGGTGATCAGGCCGCGGCGGCGCAGGCCCAGGGTCCGGTCGTCGACGGGCAGGGGCCGCCAGCTGTCGGGGGTCCGCAGGTCGGCCAGCAGCGCGGTGTCGCCGTCTTGGTCGTCGGCGTCGGCGAACAGGGTGAGCGGGCCGGTGCCGGGTGTGGCGGTGAGCCCGGCGAACAAGGCGCGGCCGACGGTGAGTGCGGACGACCCTTGGAAGAGGTCGAAGCGGGCGGCGTCGGTGGCCGCGGCGGCGGTCTGGTCGAGGACATCGAGGTTGTTCTCCACCAGGACGATTTGCGGCGGGATCCGGTCGGAGAGGACGAAGGCGGCCTCGATGGCGAGGATCTCCGGGGGGTGCAGGTCGGTGGTGTCGACGGTGACGGTCTGCGTCCGGATTCCGCCGGGGGTGGTTTCCTGGACGATGTACTTGGCCCGGCCGTAGTCGCCGCCGATCAGGCGGGCCCGTATCCAGTAGTCCTGCTGGCCGCCGATCTCGGTGGTCCGCAGTTCCCTGGGCACGGTGAACTTAATGTCGCCGCTGGTGGACAGGTGCTGGGTGTGGTCGACGAAGTCGTCGTCCAGAACGCGCCAGCCGCGGCCGTCGAAGAACTCCCAGGACAGCTCGGGATTCTCGTACCCGCGAGTGAACGCGTCCACGGCCCAGACGGGTTGCCTGGGGGCGCCGACCACCACGACCCGGCCTTGGCCCGGTGGTGCGGTTGCCCAGGCGTTGCCGAGCCGGGCCCAGAGGGTGTTGCCGGACTTCTGCTGGCTCTGGATCGTCGGGGTCTGTGGTGCGGCGGGGGCTGCGAAGTGGAGGGTGGCGGGCGGTCCGCCATCGGTGCCGGTGTCGAGTTCCACCAGGGTGCGCAGGTCGGCTCCGGTGATCTTCCGCTGCTGCAGTTGTTCAGCCGGCGAGTAGCGGGGCGTCGGGTCGTTGCCGGTCACCTCAGCCGAGAGCCGGGCGGCGTGGTCGGCCAGCTCCTCGACCCGGTAGCTCGCGTTACCGATGATCAGCCGATGGCCCTTGCGGGTGGTGGTGTCCTGGGCGTCGAGGCGCAGCCGGGTCCGGTCGTCGTGGTTGCCGAAATCGCCGGTAAAGGGTTGGGCGGTGGGCCGGATCAGGCGCAGCAGACGTACGGTCGTCCGGGCGCCGAGGGGCCGGTCGACCTGGTAGACGCGGACATCGGCGTTCTTGATGCGACAGGTGAGGCGGGCCATTACGGAGGCAGCGGGGTCGTTCAGTAGTGCGGTCAGTTCGGCGTGGTGGGCCACCCGTTCGTGCTTGAGTTTGATGCTGTCGTGCAGGGTGTAGTTGGCCAGGGGAAGCTTGATCGGGGTGCGCAGCAGGCGTTCGCCGGTGCTGGCGACGATCAGTTCGGTGGCCTGGGTGCTGCCGAGCAGCAGCGGGTGGCCGGTGACGTCGGCGCCGGTCAGCGGGACGGGCGTGGTGCTGTCAGCGCCGAGCCAGAGTAGCGCCTCCGCACGGTCGGGGGGCAGCCCGGCGGTGACTGGCTGCCCCCCGATGCCCAGTGGCGCGGCGGGGTTGCTGTGCAGCCCGGAACCGGCCCGGAGCAGGATCTCGGTCGGGTGGTGCTCGGAAACGGCTCCGTTGCGGATCAGCCCGTGCAGGCGGAGGTCTTGGCCGTAGCGCGCGGCGTACGCGACCCAGAGCCGGGTCTGGCCGCCGACCGAATAGCGGGTGGCGGCCGGGTGCACATTGTGGGCGGCGACAGTGCCAGAGCCGCCGATATTGGTCCAGTTGAGGTCGAGTGGGGCGTGGGCGGGGGAGAGGCCGAGCCAGAGCGCGCCGCTGTTGTCGATTGCCACCACTTCGAGGCCGGCGTCGGGCTGGGTGCGTGGCCAACCGCTGTCCTGCACAGGTGTCAGCCGCCAGTTCCCGGTGAAATCGGGTGCGGCATCGAGGGCGTGCCATCCGCCGACTGCCCGGCCCAGATCGTCGACGGGCAGGGCGTGCAGTCGGCCCTGCGCGATGTCGAGCAGCACTACCCCGGGTTGGCTGGGCACGACCACCGGGCGGGGTGCGGCGCCGTTCAGCGCCGGCAGCTTCTGCCAGCCACTCGTGTCGACGGAGGCCGGTCCCACTGCCGTAGGCCGCTGGATGCGGGCGGCCCAGAGCCCGCCGAGACGGTCGCGGATCACCACGAGGTCGACGTTTCGCCCGGTCAGGCCAACGCTGGCCGGGGGGCCGCCGAGCAGCAGCTGCCGGCCGTCGCCGACGGTGCTCAGCTGCTGCCAGTGGAAGGTGCCGGCGGAGTTGCGGTGCAGCCGGTGCAGGTAGCCGTTCCTGCCGGCACCGTACCCGCTGTCGTTGGGTGTGCCGGTGGTGATGTCGAAGCTGGTCAGCGACGCATCGGCCATAGTGACGGCCAGGGTGACCCGGGCCCCCTGTTTGGACAGCGCCTCGGGCGCGGCCAGGGCGAATTCGTCAAAGCGCAGTGGCTCCGGGCCGAAGGGGTAGAACCGGCGGGCAGCGGAGAGCGGGGTTCCGTTGTGGGCGGCCCTGGTGATGGTCCGGCTGACCTGCTCGGGCTCGGCCGGCGGCGGTGTGGTGGCGGAGGCGGCACCGAGGCTCAAGCGGGAGGCGCTGGTGGCCTCGGCGACAGCTCCGGTCAGCAGGGCCCGCAGCCAGCGGCTGCGTCGGCCGGCGACCTCGGTCTCGTCGATGGTGCCGGGCCAGCTCTTGGCGAGAGCGATTTCGGTGGCGCCGGCGCCGATCAGGTCGAGGTCGTGCCAGGCTGGCTCGGTTTGGTTCTCGGCGGTGCCGAACACCGCCCAGGTGAGGTCGAGTCCGGCGAGCTGGCGGGCCAGGCTGCCCGGGGCGAGTCCTACCGTGACAGTGGCCGGCTGCTCGATATTGAGCAGGTCCGCGTGGCCGAGATAGAAGGCGTGCCGTTGCCGGTCGCGCAGAGTGAACGACTCCAGGGCGTCGATCCGGGTGGCCGGGGCCCCGGCAGCGGCGGCGGCCGGCAGCAGGTCGTCCAGAATGACCAGTCCGTTGCCGTCGGAGGTGGCGACTCGATGGGTCTGCCCGCCGATGCGCAGCAGGTCGCCGGTGGCCAGGCCGGCGGCGGGGCTGAGCTGCACGGTGGCGCTGTGTTGGGCGGCGAACGTGACGAGCCGGTAGGCCCGGGGGCGTATCGGGGGCGGCTGGGTGGCAGTGACCAGTGCCGGGCCGGGTTCGATGCGGTCGGTGGCGGGGTCGAGGGTCAGCAGGGTGTCGATCTGTCCGGGCACCACGCGTAGCCCGCGGATGGTTTCGAAGGTGATGTCGTTGCCGGCACTGATCTGGGTGCGTGCCTCGGCAAACACGGCACGGGGATGGTTGGCGGCGAGCGCCAGCACCAGCACGCCGGTGGCGGCACGCGGCGGAGTCGGAGTCAGGCCGAGGAAGTCGAAGAAGGCCAGGGCGTCGCGTTCGGCGGTCCGGTCCAGGCGTCGGGTGGTCTGCTCGGCGAGCCGGGCGGCGATCTCCAGCAGGGCGGTGCCGAAGTCGTCCCGGCCGCGGCTCGGCGTCCAGCCGGGGGTGAGTGCCGGCGCGAGTCGGTGCAGGTACGCGCGCAGCTCTGCCACCCGCCGCCGGTCTGTGGGAGGGTGGGCGTCGGCGCGGGGGAATCCGTCAGCGGTCACCGGTTTGCCGATTCCTGGAAGTAGAAGGGGTAGACGACGTTGCCGGGCTGGTTGGTGGCCCGGACCTCGTAGTGGATGTGGACCTCGAGGTATCCGAGGTCGAGCCGGCCGGTGTCGACGCGGACGTCTCGCACGTCGATGCGGGCCTCGTGGTCGCGTAGGGCTTCCCGGACGGTGGCTGCGATCTCGGCGATCCGCTGGGTGGTGATGGCGGCGAACACCAGGTCGTGGATGCCGCAGCCGAAGTCCGGGCGCATCACCCGTTCACCCTTGGCGGTGCTGAGGATGATCAGGATGGACTGTTCGATGTCCTGCTCGTAGGTGGCGCGCGCGATCAGGCCGGTGTCGGGTTCGACGGTGACTGGGAACGCCCAGCCGACCCCGAGGAACTCGCAGCCCAGTCCTGCCTCGTCGCCGGCCATGGTCAGCCGATCAGGACGGTCGGTGCACCGGCCGCGATCTCGTTGGGCGGGCCGATTTCGAGGACCTGGTCGCCGAGCCGGGCGGCCGGCAGCCCGCCGATCAGCACGGTAGTGCTGCCGATTGCGATCACTCCGCCGGCGTGGGGTTTCGGGCCGTCGGAGAGTGGACAGATGTGGGTGTCGCTGCCGGCGCGCCAGGCGGGCCGGCCACCGATCAGCACGGTGGGGCAGCCCGGTCCCGGGCTGAGCGGGGTGCCGTGGCTGGTGGTGTCGGTGACGCGGGCCGCCGGTTTTCCCATGTCCGTCCCCTTAGTTGATTTTGACGAGCGTGCCGTTGATCGTCAGCGTTCCGGAGGATTTGACGGTCATCGCAGCGGATGCCTCGATGGAGACGTTGGCGGCCCGGAGGATGAGCTGCTGGCCGGCCTTGATCTCGATCGTGCCGGTCGCGGCGGTGAGCGTGATGACGTCACTGCCGTCGTCGATGGTGATCTTCTGCTGGTCGAGCAGGATCCGTTTGCCGTCGGCGAGGCTGACCTCGACTTCGGGTTTGGCCTTGTCGTCGTTGAAGCGCACGGTGTGCCCGGACCTGCTTTTGATCATGCGGGTGTTGTTCTGCCCGTCGCTGTTGTTCTGCGGCGGGCGCTGCTTGTTGTTCCACAGCATGCCGAGGACGTAGAGGTGGGATGGCTCGCCGTTCTCGGCGGCGACCAGCACCTCGTCGCCGACCTCGGGCACGAAGTAGCTGCCGCGCCCGTCGCCGGCCATCGGCATGGCGGCCCGCGCCCAGAAGCTGGTGCCGCTGCCGGCGTGCCAGGGCAGCCGCACACGGACCCGGGCCAGGTTTTCCGGGTCCTTGTTGTCGGTGACCTCGCCGACGGCCAGCCCGGCAAGGAACCCGTCGGACTCGCGTTCGGCTTCGGCGACCTGGCGCCACATTTCGTTCATCACACCGTCGTCTCCTGAACCGTGAAGGTGGTGTGGTAGCCCCCGCCGTCGATACGGTGGGTGGCCTCACCGAGGTAGTAGGTCTTGCTGAACGCCGGACCCAGCCCGCTGATCGCGACGTTGGTGTCCGGCAGCAGTTCGGGCAGTCCGACTGACTCGCCGCTGCCGGTGAGGAAACTCTGCGCCCGTTCCTCGAGGATGGCCTTGGCGCGCGCATCGGCCTCTGACTGGGTACGCACCGCAGCGCGCGAGTTCAACACCGTGTCCTTGCCGAGGGCGGTGACGATGCGTTCGCCGCCGCTTCGCGCCCGGGTGTCGCGGCCGCTCTCCTGGCCGCGCCGGGCCTTGCCGACGATCGCCGCGCCGGTGGTCACCGATCGGCCGTGCACGCGTACCTCGGAGACCTGCCGGGTCAGGGACACCTCGGGGCTGAAGCCGAGCAGACCCCGGCCCCACTCGAGCTCCACCACATCGGCGAGGTCGTTGCGACGCGGACCGAAGTACAAGGTGCGGTCCCGTTCGTAAAACGTCACGCCGTTGCGTTCGGCGAGCTTGAGGATGAACGCCATCTCGCTCTCGTTGTTCTGGTCGATGCACGCCATGACCGGGGTGGTGGTCCGGACATCGGCGCGGATTCCGGCAGCGCTGGCCAGATCCTGCACCGCAGTGCTGTCCGGCTTGTCCTCCCAATGCCGACTGGCCTTGCCGACGGTCAGCGGATACAGACCGTCGTAGCCGCTGACCGTCAGCTCCGGGGTGCCGCCTGCTCCGAAGTCGGTGGTGATCTCGGTGAGCAGCCCGGTCAGCATCGGTCGCAGGCCCCCGCGGTCGCCGTAGCCCATCGAGATTTCCACGGTGCTGCCGAACCGGAACAGTTCGAGCAGGTCCACACGTTGCCGGCCGCGGGTGGCCAGGAATTGGCGGGCCTCCCAGTCGAAGGCGTTTGTCACAGTGAAGGTGAAGTGGCCGGCCGCCTTCTCCTTGAGGTCGACACTGACCGCCGAGACCGCCAGGAACAGGTCCTGCAGCACGTTCTTGCCGCCGACCCGGATGGCGAACGCCGGCACGTAGAAGCCGTCGTGCCGCCTGTCAAGCTGCTCCAGTCGCACCGTCCACCTCCCGTCGCCGTTCCTCGTCGAGCGGCGGCAACACCAGCACCTGCCCCGGTTCGATGCGCCGGGGGTCCTCGATATCGTTGGCCCTAGCGACCACCCTCCAGAACCGGGGGTCGCCGTATTCGCGGGCGGCCAGCAGCCAGATGCTGTCGTGGGACTCAAGCACCCGCCGCTTGGTCTTGTCTGCGGAGTTGCGGCGCGGCTCCTGCAACTGTTCAGCGATCGGCCGGTACTGCTTGAAGGCGACTGTGAGGGTGGCTCGGACCGGGGTGCCGTCGGAGCGGAACATGGTGAACCGCTGCGTGATGCGTTCGACGACGGCGACGAACTGGAACACCCCCCAGTGGAATTTCACCCGCGGCGGGGCGTGCAGCGTCCCGTCGATGGAGAGCAGGTCGGTCAGCGGCTTGGTCGCGTCGATGACGTTGCTGCCGCCACCGTTGGTCCAGGTGTCGAAGAACAGATCCATCGACAAGACCTGGGCGTTGCCGTTGACGAACTGCAGGATCGGGTTGGACAGGCCGGGCGCCGCGGTCTCGCTGAACGACGCCGAGTATTCGACGTTGTACTCGGAGGGGTTGAACAGCACGGCGATCTCGTCGCCGGCGCCGCGCCCGTCCAGCGGGGTCACCGTGGCTTTCGCCAATTTCTGGGCCATCTGCGCTCACCCCCTCCCGCGGCGTTCCTGCTCGATGCGCATCTGTTTGGTGAAGCGCCGCCACAGGTCGCGGCTGAGCGCGTCGAGGTCCAGGGCGGGTCGGGCCGGTTGGGCGGCGGGTTGGTGTGGGTGCGGGGTTGCCGGCGGTGCGGCGGGCTCGGCCGGCAGCGTGCGGTGTACCAGCTGGGCCGGGTGGTGTGCTGGCGCCAGGACTGTCGCCGGCGATGCGGGGTCGGCAGGGCGGGGACGCCGGGGTGTGCTGGCCGGGCGGTGGTCCAGGTCCAGCAGGTGGGTGAGAGTGAGGCCAGTGAAGGGATAGGCGGCCCGGAGCGCGAAGGGTGCGTGTGGCGGGGTGCGGGGTTTGGGCGGGTCGATGGCAGGACCGTGCGATGGGCGGATCGAAGGGGTGGGGGTGGCCCACGGCCGCGGTGCGCCGATCGCGGTGGCGGTGCTGTCGCTCAGCTTTGTCCGGGAGTGGGCCGGGGGAGCGGTCCAGGGCGCCGGGCGGGGCAGCCATGGTGTCCGGCTCGGTTCGCGTGTGTCGGCGGCGGATTGCGGGCGGTGCGGCGTGGCGGTCCGGAAGGTCTGTGCCGGCGGCCCGGTGCGAGCGGCTGCCGGGGCTGGTGCGGTTCGGCCGGCCGGCGGAAGGGCGGCCGGAAGACGTCCACGGCTGAGCGCGCCGAGGCCGAGTGCTGGTTGGGCCGGTTGGGGCGAAGCGGACGGCGTGGCCGGAAGATGCGGCAGATCGGTGGGGTCCGGCCGTCGTAGGGCCTGCGGGAGTCGCGGGGGGAGCGGCGTCCTCAGGGGAGCCGGCGGTTCTGCCGTGGCCCAGGATGCCAGCGTGAACTGGGGCCGCGGGATGATCGGCGGGCGTACTGCGGCAGGCTGCGGTAGGCCGGTGGCGCAAGGTCGCGGGCCGGGAGTGGCGGGCGCCTGCTGATGACGGAACAGGACCTGGACCGTCGTGGTGCGCTGCTGGAACGGGTCTGCGAGGGCGCGTTGCACGATGCGGGTCCATTGACCGGCTGCGAGGAGACTCGGCAGTGGACTTTGCCCCGTCCTCCGCGAGTCCGGAGGGCCGATCATGGCCGGCGGCGCGACCGGCCGGAGCAGCGCCGCTGCGATCTGCTGGGTGAGCTGCAGCCGGAGCGTGAACCGCACGGTCATCTCGACCAGGGTGCCGTCGGCGCAACGGTGGGCCGGCGCGGGGGCCGGCGGGGTGCGGAAGATCAGTGTGAGCGGGCGATGGCCGCGCCACCGGCGAGAGGCGATGCTGGGCGTGCCGGGGTGGACCCGCATGGGTGCGGGACGCAGCGGCAGCCGGCCGGTGGTCATTGGCGGGTGATCCCGCAGTGCACCAGCTCGACCGACTCGGTGGCCACGGCGTCGGCGAGGGCGTCGAGTTCGGGGCCAACCCACCGGGCCGGGTAGGCGTCGAGACAGATCCACCGCCAGGCCTCGGCACGGTTGTCGTCGAGCAAGATCACCGAAACGGTGCGGCGCTGGACAGCGCCGCCGATCACCTGCTGGTGCCAGTCCCAGAGCGTGGTGTCGGCCAGGCCGCGCTTGAGTACCAGCGGCGGATAGGTGGTCACGCCGGCGATCTGGTGTTCGAAGTCGTTCACGCCGCCCTCCCGGTAGGGCTCGATCTGGGTCTGCCGTTCGATGCCGGTGATGGTCTGGAAACCGGCGACGGTGGTGCCGTCGGCCTCCACGACGAAGCGGAACCCGCGGTACGGGTCGGCACGGACCATCGCTCACCTGACCCCGATCTCTAAGAGGCCGGTCGGAGTGCCGTTGAGTTGCCGGTTGATCTGGGAGATCTTCTCGCACCAGTGCCGCCGTTGCTGATGTTCCAGCGACATCAGTTCGGTGTGCGGCCAGTGGAAGTGGTAGGCGATGAACGCCATTTCCGCGTAGAGCTGATCGACCGGGTACGCCCTCATTGGGGGTCGCCCACCAGCGGGAAATCCGGCACCACGCCCGGGGCGGCATCATCGTCGTTGAGCGATTCGTAGAGCTTTTGCAGGTAGCTGAGGTCGCTGGCAAACAGACCCTCGACCACCTTGGTGTTCACATCGGGCAGCGACCCGAGCCGGGTGATGACCCGGGCCAACACGATGATGGTCAGGTAGGCCGGGTTCTGCTGTACCCGCGGGTCCTTCAGCGGCAGGATCTCGTCGGCCCCGGTGGCCAGCCGCATCACGCCGTCGGTGTGCAGTGCGCCGTCCTGGTCCAGATAGCCCTTGGGCAGGGTGAAGTTGACTTCCGTGGAGAACATGGGACACCCCTTCTACGGGAGGATGCGTTCTGCTATGCGATTCGCCGGATTCCCTCGTTGCACAGTTCGAGGGTGTCGATGGCGACCTCGTTGCCGGTGCCGTTGAGATCGGTCGGGTCGTACTTGCACGGCCACGCCCGGGTGATCTCGAAAGCCGCGCGGTCCTGGCCAGCCTCGTCACGGATGTGGATGACGACGGTCTTGCGGATGCTCTCCAGCGGTGTGGCGCCCTGGGCGACCTCCTGATGCCAGTCGGCCAGCTCCATGGAGTCGGTGATGCCCCACTTGCACGTGACGTTGGCGTATTTGACCAGACCGTTGAGCTTGCGCACGGTCGGTATCTCGTCGCCTTCCCGGTACTCGATCGGGTCGTTCGACAGGTCGCCGATGGTGACCTCGGAGAAGCCGGCCTGGGAGAGCCCGTCGATCTCCAGGTAGAAGCGGAAGTTGCGGAGCGGATCCGGGCGGGTCACGACTTGGCCTCCTGAGTCTTCTGGAAGATTCGGAAGATCACGAACTCCGCCGGGCGGACCGGGGCGATACCGATCTCGATCACCAGCATGCCGTTGAGGATCTCCTGTTCAGTCATGGTGTCCCGGCCCACGGCCACGGAGAACGCCTCCTCCTCCTTGTCGCCGAAGAGCGCGCCCTCGCGCCACTGGCTGCGCAGGAACAAGGTGACGGTCTGTTTGACGCGGGCCCAGAGCCGGGTGTCGTTGGGCTCGAAGACGACCCACTGGGTGGAGTTGTAGATGGAGGCCTCGAGGAAGATGAACAGACGCCGGACGCTGACGTACTTCCACAGCGGGTCGCTGGACATGGTGCGTGCGCCCCAGACCCGGATGCCGCGGCCGGGAAAGCGGCGTATGGCGTTGGCACCCTGCGGATTGAGGACCTCTTGGGTGCGCTGGTTGATGTCGTATTCGAGGTCGATCGCGCCGGCGATGACCTCGTTGGCCGGTGACTTGAAGACGCCCCGGGTGATATCGGAGCGGGCATAGATGCCGCAGACCGCGCCACCGGGCGGGATCTTCTTGCGCATGCCGCTGCGCGGATCGCTCACGTAGATCCATGGGTAATAGAAGGCGCCGTACCGCGAGTCGGTGACCTGGTCGCGGGGTGCGATCGCCTGGGCCGACGCCTGATCGGGCAGCGCGTCGACCACGGCGATCCGGAACCGGTTGCGATCGCAGTGCGCGACCACCAGGTTCGCGGTGGCGTAGTCGCAGCCGGGGGCGTAGACGATGGCCACCGAGCGGAACTGGTCCAGGTCGAGCGCGGCCAGGCCGGTCGGCCGGTTGGGGTCGGGGTCGCCGTCGAAGCCCGCCGGGATGACGGCGCCGCCGTCGCTGCCGCCATCGAGGCGCTCGGCGGCCGGCTGCGGGATCGCTGCGCCCTCGGGTGCCGCAACCTCGGCCAGCACAGAGCTGAAGTTGTTGATCCGTTTGGCGAAGTAGGAGGGGGAAGCCGGGTCGATACTGAGGTCGTCGAAGTCCTCCGAGACGGTGGGCAGCACCGGGGCGGTGTCGATGCTGTCGGCGTCATCGGGGACGTGTTGCGGTTCGGCCCAGTAATCCAAGCGCAGCCGGAACCCGATCGGGTCGCCGTTGCCGTCACGGGTGGTGCCGGGCAGGATCCGGACCCACACCTGGTTGTAGGACTCGCCGGGGCCGAGCGCGGTGATAGTGACGTCGCCGAGGACCCGCTCGGCGGTGCCGGCGTCGGCACCGGTGATCCGGGTGATGAAGCAGCGGCGGCCACCGTTGTCGAAGAATGCCCTCACCGCGTACGGCATGTACTTGCTCTGGTGGAAGATGTCGCCGAAATAGCGGACGTACTCGCCGTAGCTGGTGACCAGCCGCGGCAGGCGGGGGCCGCGCAGGGTCTCGCCGAGGAAGGCCGCAGTGCTGGTGGCGACGCCTTCGATCGGTCGCGGACCGCGTTCGATCTCCTCGATGAATACGCCTGGCGCTAGGTACTCGGGCATGTCACTCCTCCCCTCCGTCGGGCCCCTGGTCGTGCTCCTGGGCGGGTGGGGCAGCCGGTGCCTGGCCTGGCGTCTGGTCCTGCTCCCGGTCTGGTGCGGGAGCCGTTGCCTGGTCTAGCGACTTGTCCTCTGGCGCCGGGATCTTCTTCAGTTGTTCGCGCAGCCGGATCTCGCCGTTCTTGATGTGGTCCTCGAGGGCGGCCTGAGCGTCGGTGTACGCGATCTTTGCGTCGGCGACCGCGCGTTCCTGCTTGACGAGGTCCGCCTCGGCCGAGCTCTGGGCTTCGAGCGCCTCGAGTAGCTTCTTCGGCAGATCGGCTGGCTCGATAAGCTTGGGCGCGGCGTTCAGCAAGTCGGTGAAGCCGCGGATCAGCAGCAGGTAGGCGAGGGCGTACTGGCGTTCGTTGCCGACCTTGTCGATCTCGTCGCGGCTCGTCTTGAGCGAGTTGTGCCGGGCGGTGACCGAGGCGGCGAGCTTCTTGTACTGCCCGGCCAGGTCGGTCTTCGCCTTGACGGTGGTCTTGGCTGCGTCCCGGGCGGCCTCGGCCGTCTGCAACTCCCCAGCCTTGGTGTCGACCTCCTGGCGCAGCGTGGCCAGTGTGGTCTGCAGGGCAGCGCTCTTTTGCCGTACTTCGCGGGCGTGCTCTTTCAGCAGGCCCTCCAGGGTCGTCTTCTCGGTGCTGCGGAAGTCCTCGAAGGACTTTTGGCCGCGCCGTAGGTCCGGGTAGGCGGTTTCGTAGGCTTTCTGGTTCGCGTCGATCTCGCGTTGGGCGGCGCGCAGGGCGGTGAGCCGGTTCTCGGTGTCGGTGAACTTGTCGTCCGCGGTCGCCTTGGATTTGCGGTCCTCGGCAGCCTGCCTCGTCAACTCGTCGATCTTCGAGTCGATGACGGTGGTTTCGGGATCCGTCACGGCCGGGCACTCCTTCCGATCTCGTGGGTGAATGCCGGGCGGGTGTCACCGTCCAGGTCGATGTCTGCCGAGAAGGTGTGCGACCGGCCGTGTTCCAGGTCGACCAGCAGGTCCCGGGCCCTCTCGAAGTGCAGGCGGGTGCGCACCGGGGCGGGTTCGCCCATGGCGAGCGCAGTGATGCCGACAGCGAGGGCGAACACGCCGTTCTCGTCGGTGGTGGCCGGGAACTGCCGGCCGGCGACGTCGGGCGGTGGTTCGGCGATCACCGTGAGGCCGGCCACTGGCACCCGGACGCCGGGGTCGCCGCCGGAGCGGATCACGGTGCCGCGGACCAGCACTGCGACGTCGCCGAAGTCGGCGTCCGGCCGCCGCTGAAGCGCCTGGACCCGCAGGCGGCCGTCGCGCGATGGCCGGAACGTGATCAGGTCTGGGTTCCGGTATCCGCCCCGGGTGGCCGTGACCCGGAACGTCAGGTCCTCGTCGGCCGGGTGGTTGAGCAGTACGAACAGGCCGCTGCGGTTGCGGACCGATTGAGCCGGGCGGGGTGTGCGCCTGCTCGGGTCCCACAGCTGTACCCCGACGCCGTGTGACACGGTCCGGCGGGTCAGCCCGTCGATGAGGTGCACCACGGCAGTGACCACGTCGACGCGGTCCCGGTCGAAGACAAGGTCGCTCATGGCAGCACCGGTCCTGGCTGCATCGATCCCTGCCGGTTGCTGCGCCGGACGACCGGCGCGCCGGTGACCGGCGGGTCGAGCTCAACTGTCACCGGGCTGACGAGATACACCATCGAGGTGCGGTACGAGGTCTGCGGGAACAGCCCCCACACCCGGCTCAGCTCCTCCATCGAGTACGGCTCGACGGTGATCCGGGCGTCCTCGACGAAAGGCCGCTCATGCAGCGCCTGGACGGCCTGCCCGAGGGTCACCAACTCGTCGGGGTCGGCGTTGCCGTTGCCGCCGACGCCCGCCGTGCGGAACACCGACAGGAGGTAGCGCAGGTCCAGCGGCAGTGCCTCGGTCTCGGTCAACGGGCCGTTGGCGTCACCGGCGGGGGACACGTAGCGGGGCTCGTTGCGCATCGTCTGGTTGGCGACGATGTGGAAAAGGAACAGGCACAGCTTGCGGGTGCCGACGTCCTCGGCGACGGGCGGGCCGATATACACCTCGTCGGTGCCGATCACCGCGGCGAGTCGGGCCTGCAGCACGCGGGTCACCTGGTTGATGGCGGTAGCGGTCATGAGGACACCGCCGGCTGCTTGGGCAGGTCCCGTTCGGCGCTCAGCATGCCGATCTTGTGCAGTTCGCGGCGGGTGGCGGCCAGGACCGCGTCGGGGCTGATCGGGTCGCCGCTGGGCGCGGCGAGGAACGCGGCGTGCAGCGCGATGTTCTGGATGCTGCCCCCCGGGATCGCCAGCCGGTTGGCCAGCGGATCGATGTCGACCTCGCGGGCCAGCGGTGCGTCGCCGGGAAACGCCTTGCGCCAGATGCTGCGGCGCTCGGCAGCGGTGGGCATGGTGAAGTCGACGACGAACCGCAGCCGGCGCACGAACGCGCCGTCGATGTTCTGCTTCACGTTGCTGGTCAGGATCGCCAGGCCGCGGAAGGACTCCATCCGTTGCAGCAGGTAGGAGACTTCGACGTTGGCGTGCCGGTCGTGTGCATCCTTGACCTCGGTGCGCTTGCCGAACAGCGCGTCGGCCTCGTCGAAGAGCAGGACCGCACCGGCCCGCTCGGCGGCGTCGAAGACGGCCTCGAGGTTCTTCTCGGTCTCGCCGATGTACTTCGAGATGGTCTTGGACAGGTCGATATGGAACAGGTCGACGCCGAGTTCCCTGGCGATGATCTGCGCGGCCATCGTCTTGCCGGTGCCGCTGGGGCCAGCGAACAGGGCCACCACGCCGTGCCCGTAGGGCAGGCGGCCCGCGAAGCCCCACTCCTGCAGTACCCGACCGGCGTGCAGTACGTGCGCCGGGATGGCTTTGAGCAGGTGCTTGCGCTCCTCGGCGAGCACAATGTCGTTCCACCCGTACACCGGCTCGACCTGTCGGACACCCGGCGGCAGCCCGGTCCGTGACAGGTCCCGGGCGGCGCGCTGCACCTGGGCGACGTGGGATTCGCCGTCGGCGCAGGGGGTCGTGGCCAGGATCCGGTCCATCTGCTCGGGGTCGATCAGGGAGGTCGCCGCGAGCCGGCGGATGTCTGCGGGGCCGAGATCCAGGCCGCCACGGGTGGCGGCACTGCTCCACCAGCGGGCCCGCTGCGTGCTGGTGACGACGGGGGCGCGGAGCAGCAGGCCGGTGAGAAGGTCGCTGTCGGCTGCCACGAGCCGTACTGTTTCGCTGGCCGTGATCAGCCAGTGGTGCTCGGAGGGGCCAGCTCCACGAAGCATCAGGCCGCTGTGGGTGAGCCGGCTGAGCACTGTCCAGTCGGCGACGGCGTCGCCACGCGCCTCGACCGTGGTGAGGTCACCGATGATCAGGGGTACGTCGATGGAGGCGGCCAGCCTTTCGAACCAGCTTCCGGCGTCGGCCAGCCGGACCACGGTGTGCCGACGCAGCCGCCGCGCCATCTCGGTCTCCTCTGCGGACAGCTCGATGTCGCCGCCGGGCGGCCGGTAGCGGGCGCCGATCGCCACCGCAGCCTTGTCGGCCGACGGCGCCAGCAGATGGGCGACGACTGCGTCTGCGGGGGCGATGCCGGCGTCGACCGTCGGAGCACCGGTGGTGGTGTCGGGTCGCAGCAGGCCGGCTGTGACCATCGACGCGTACGCGGTGCACCGCAGGTCCCAGACCGTGGTGGGTTGCGGCATCAGCTCGGCCAGGAGGGTCAGGCCAGGCCGTCGGTGATGCAGGTCGTCCTGCAGGACACCGATCACTGTCGAGTACCGGCCGTCCAATTCGGGGGCCAACACCAGGCAGAGCAGACGCAGTTCGGTATCGGAGAGTGCGAAAGTCTCGGCCACCTGGGCAATCCTCACCGGCAGGATGCTGCGGGTGCGGACCAGCAAGTCATCGGCCTCGGCCTGCCGGGTCGCCACGTCGGCCGCGGCGTTCGGCTGCGGGGTGATGCCGAGCCGGCCGAGCGCGTCGCGCGGGGAGACCGACCAACCGGGCACGCCGGAGGCCTCGGGGCCGAGGCGGCGCAGCAGGCACCGGCCCAGGCTGAGGTCCAGCCAGGCGGTGAGCGGCGTCAGGGCCACCGAGTCGGCCGGAGGCGACTGCGAGTACATGCCGGAAAGCGTGAAGCGCGGGATCGGCCGGTGCCATGGGCCGTTGGATCCGGGAAGGGTTCAGCGCGGCTGGGCCTCGTACCAGGAAGCCGCGCCGGAGCGGCCGGTGAGGCGAAGCTTCTCCAGGATGTTGTGCACATGGTTCTTGACCGTGGAGAGCTCGATGAACAGCCGTCGGCCGATTTCCCGGTTGCTCAGTCCTTCGGCAAGCAGGCCCGCGATCTCCCGCTCCCGCGGGGTCAGCGGCTTGGCCGGCGTGAGGCCGCGTCGCTCGTCGCCGAGGGCGGCGAGCCGGCGGAAGAGGCTGCCCGTGACCAACGGAGAGCAGACGGCAACGCCCTCGATGACCTGGCGGAGCGTCTCGACGAGCCCGGTCAGGTCGTCCTCAAGGGGCACGCACGCCGCCACCCCGGCCTCCAGACAGGCGATGACGTCGTCATCGCGTTCAGGCACGCCGATCGCGACGGTTCGGATCCCGGGTAAGCCAGTGGTCAGGGTGCGCAGAGAGCCCACGGCGCCGGCCGAGGTCACATCGACCAGCACGATATCCGGGCCGAGTCGGCGGATCCGGGTGACGCCGGCGGCGTCCGGGCAGGCGTCGCCCAGGACGATGACCTGCGACCGGCGCACCAGTGCCTCTCGGATCGTCTGGCGGTAGAGGCGGACCGGGCCGAGTATGGCTACCCGCATTGCCGCATCCTCACTGCTCTCGCGACGGCCTGACATGGTCCGGAGGATCCAGAACCAGGACCAGACCCAGCCGCTGGGCGCGCAGATCGTGTCGAGTTGATCCGTGGCCGGTCAGCCTCCGCTGCAGGTACTCCTGATGCTTGGCGATCGCCCGCGAGGATGCCGAGCGGCGACCGGTTGCGGAGAGCCTCAGACGCCGGACGGCAGCGGTGGGCAGGGCGAGCCCCAGGGGGATCCGGCGGTCGCATGCCGGACATCGAGACCAGCACAGCGTCCGCTATTCGGGAGTCGCACTTCGCACTCATCGCCATGGCTGCATCGTTGCGCGACGAGGCAACGCGGCACGGTGAATGACTCGCTCAAGGAGCTGTCTCGACCAGCATCTACGTGCAACGGCGTATTTCGCGGCCCGGTGATGACTGGTCAGTATGAAGAAAGGGATATGTCCAGAATGGCAGGTCATGAACGTAGTGATCATCGCGGCGGTGCGCCTCTACCGGGACGGTCTGGCCGACGTCCTGCGGCAACACGGAACGATCACGGTGGCCGGGGTGGCCGCTAACGGGTCGGCCGGCGTCGAGTGTGTCCGGCGCTGCCGACCGGATCTGGTCCTGGTCGACACATCGACCCCCGGAGGAGCCGACACCCTGACAGAATTGCGGGCGGTGGCCCCGCAATCGCGCGTGGTCGTGCTGGGCGTTGCGGAGAGCGGGGCCGAGATCCTGGAATGCGTTGAGGCCGGTGCGGTCGGTTATGTGCCGCGCGACGGGTCGCTCACCGACCTGATCGCGACGCTGGAACGCGCCGGACGAGGTGAGGCGGTGTGCTCACCGGACATCCTGGCGGAGTTGCTGCGCCGAGTCGCCGAACTCACCGGCTGCAGCCCCTTCACCGCCAACGGCAGTGACCAGCTCACCAGTCGTGAGTTACAGGTGGTCCGCCTGATAGAAAACGGACTCACCAACAAGGAGATCGCCGACCGGCTTTCGATGGCCGTGCCGACGGTGAAGAACCACATTCACAACATTTTCGGAAAGCTGCAGATCCGCCGCCGTTCCGAGGCCGCCGCCTGGGCCCGCCAGCACTACCAGCAGGGTCGAACCTGAACCCTCTTCTGGATCTGCTGCCCCATGGTGGAACGCCCGGGCAGTGCGGACACTGCGAAGACACTTCCGGGCAGAACAGGACTGGCGTGCGACAGGTGACCGTTCTCCTCGATCTCGGCGGCGTTCTCGGCGGCGTGGTGGGAGCACTGCTGCAGGACGCGTACGGACCCGCGGCCGTGCGGGAGGTGCCGCCGGGTGTGCCGCTTGCCGAGGCGGTCGGCGATGATGGCGTGCTGATCACCACACTCGATGGCGAGGCCGATCCGTCCGCTGTCCCCCCGTCGCTGGTCCGCCTGCTGCTCGACCACCCGCACCTGCGCATCCTGGTGGTGGAAGGGGACGGCCGCACCGGCTCACTGTGGGAGCTGCGCCCGCACCGGATCGCCCTTGGTGAGCTCTCCCCGCACCAGTTGATCCGAGCTGTCGGTGAGCATCCGCCGGAGCAATGAGCGAAGCGGGCTCCGCGGCACCATGGACGCTCTGCGTGCAGGTTCCTATTTGCCGAGCGGGTAGCAGACACACGTTCCGACGTCGCGTTGCTGATTGCTCGTCGGGTCAGCCGTTCTGCCCGGGCCTCGATCGCCCATGCAACCGGCAGCCACGCCAGCGAGCACGGCCGGGGCGTGGACTGCTCGGTAGGACGATGGAAGCAGTCCGAACCATCAGGCGCATGAAAAGTGCGCTTGCACGGCTGGATCCGGGCGGCCAGCACCCTGCCAAACTCAAGCTGTATTTTCCTGCACTTGAGGGTTGGCCATGACACAAACCAGGGAGCAGGAGTTCACCCTCCTGAGCGACGAGCCAGTCACGTCGGGCGAGGCCGACCTGCTCGAGGGCGGTCCCGTCGCCCGTGAACTGGCCGCCCTGATGCTTGCATCACGAGGCTCGACGCCATTCACGCTTGCCGTGGACGCCGGACGGGGCATGGGAAAGTCCACGCTGATGCACCTGGTCGATACGGAACTGGAGGAGGCCGGGGTCTGCACGGTCTGGTACGACGCGTGGACCGCTGGGCGCGAGGACTACCTCGAAGGGCTGATGAAGACAACGCTGGTCAAGCTCGACCCCAAAGTGCTGCGCCGTACTATGGCAAAGCTTTCGGGTAGCCGGGCTCTGGTTCGTGCTGTGCGCACAGGCTTGGTCATGGCCGCCGCACCACTCGGCGTAGGCCGCATGGTCGACGAGATCTGGCAGAGCCTGTCCGTTGATGCCAGGACGCGCAACGAGATGCGCGATGCAGTCGAGGAGTTGGTCGCTCAGTGGATGGCACAGGGGCCGGGCGCACCGAGCCGGTTTCTCGTCGTCTTCATCGACGATCTCGACCGCTGCTCGGACGCGGCCGTGCGCGCGGTGTCCGAGGCGGTCAAGATCTATCTGGGCGTCCCTGGGATAGCCTTCGTCGTCGGCTGTGACCGCTCCGCACATAGCATCGCCACCCTGCTGCGGAACTACTCGCCGGAAACCGCCGAGTTCATGGAGAAGATCTTCCAGACGTCCTATCGGATCCCGGGTCCGGGAGACGATCAGGTGGCGGCCTACATCCGCGGCTGTGCCCAACAGGCCGGTGTTGACCGGCTCCTGGATGACCGACTCACATCTCTGCTCGCCGACCGCACAGGGCGCAACCCCCGCCGCATCAAACGGCTTCTCAACGGTTTTGTCCTGGAGCATCGCCTCAACCCGCTGTGGAAGGCTTTCGCACCCGAGGTGCTGTTCCGCACCGTACTGTTGCAGTATTCGTACGGCGACTTCTACCGTCTGCTGGTCGAGGACGAAGAAAGCGGCGGCGGCGCGGTTAGCGAGTTCCAGGGGTATCACCACGTAAGGCAGGTGCTGCGGCGCGTGGCCGGCAGCGATCCCACCGACGACTCCTGGGCTCAAGTCACGCGCTTCTTCTCCGAGCACAAGGTTGCGGCGCCTCTGCGCCCAGATCCCGATGACTGGGGACGCTCCCTTGAGGAACTAGAGCAGCAACTGCCCCGTGAGTTCGCTGATCTGGTCGCTGACCGGCAGTTTGTTTCGCTGGTCTCCGAGCTGATGCGGCTGCCCCAGGCCAATGAACTCGTCGCCCGATTGAGGCGGCAGCCCTTGGTGGTCTGCCCGGTCAGGCAGGATCTCCTTGATCCGCACGAGGAGATGACCGACTCTCTCACCGGGCTGGACCAGGCATATGAGGGACTACGTGTCATGTGGGTGGACGATCACCCCCGTCACCGCCAGCGGGTTGTGGACGAACTGCGGGCGAGGGGCGCGACGGTGACCGAGGAGCGAGACACAATGACGGCGCAGCGCCGACTGCGCGAAGCAAACCCGGGGAGCAGCACCGCTTTCAACCTGGTGATCTCCGATTTCACACGCGGCGGGGACCCGGATGCGGGCTTCCGCACCATTGAGGGCTGGAAGAAGGAGGAGATCCACACCGGTCGGGTGATCTTCTTTAGCCACCGCGTCACTCCATCCCGCGAAGCACGTGGAACCGAACTGGGGGCGCAGGTCACCTCCGGCGAGGACCAGTTGCTGCGCTGGGCCTTCAGGGCCGCACGGGAGATCCGCGCGGAGAGCCTCTAACTGAGCTATTGGTCCATGGAGGTGTGTTCGGTCGCGGGCTCAGGGTGCGCGTCAGCGGGGAAGACTTCGGTGGTGTATGAGCCAGCCGATGCTCTGCTCGATCGTCCAGCGACGCGGAATGATCATGAACTCGCGGTGGGAGTTGGACGGGGTGTGCGGCTCGACGGTTGGCGCTCGGACCACGTTGATCCGAGAACGCAAGGAGCCCTGGGGCATGACGGGGGTGAGGGCTGGAGTGCCGAGGCCGGCACCCCTGGCGCGTACCGGCCTCGAAACCCCGCCCGGTACCCATGATGCGGGGCACCGGGCGCCGCTGTGGCGTTAGCAGCTCACCTGGTCCATGCGGTCAGGGGTGAATCCGCGCTGTTGGTGACACGGATCGGTACGCCCCACCACCACCGTCGGACCGTCTTTGTCTCGCCGGGGGACAGGGGGAGCCATTCCGGGTCCGGTCCCAGGACGGTCTGCACGTGGGCCTCGCCGTACGTGGAACCGTCGTTGCGTACGCCCAGCAGCGTTGCCCCGAAGAAGTACGTGGGGAAGATGGTGCTGTCCCCGCGGTTGTTCAGCCGGACTTCGGCTGCACGCGTCTGTACGGGTGCTGCGGTTCGGACAGTGGCGGGACCGCTGTCCGACTCACCAGTTGCGTCGTCCTTCGCGGCGACGGGTTGGAGGGCGTGCAACCGGTTAGCGGAAGCCGCGCCGACGGTCGCTGCGATGGAGCGAGCGATGCCGCCCACGAGCCCCACCAGTGCAAGCTGGGCGAGACCGTCACACGCATCGCAGCTCATCTGAATGCCGGGCCTTTGGCCCCAGAGCGGGTCCCGCTCGGATGACGTCAGCCTGGCCGGTCTTCAGCGGTTGCCGGGCAGGCGTTGAAGCAGTTGGTCAACGTGCTTCTGCGTGTTCGGCGCGGGCGCGGGCGCGGGTGCTGGCGAGGCGGTAGACGTCGGTGCTCGTTTCGATGATGGTGCCGTTGAAGGTGAGGCGGTCGACGTTGGCCGCGCAGATAGAGGGGGGGTTCGTGATCATTTCTTGCAAATCGAACGACACGTCACCCTCCGCGACGGCTCCCCAAGATCTGTGCCAGAAACCAGTTTTGACGGCACGAAGGGTGTGAACCGGCAGCCAGCCACCGACTATGTGGATGTCTGTCACGTGGTGTCACTGCGTCCGTCCCGTGGGCCGAAGGCTGCGAGAGCATCGGCATCGGTTGCCTGTGCTCGAAGGAAGTAGTCGGCCCACCGGCTGATTTCGGGGTAGGAGGAGTCCTGGGTCACTTGGGTGATCGCGGCTTCGATATCGAAGTTCGTGGTCCGCAGTTCGACGCCGGGACCCAGGAGCGCCCAGTGGGCTCCGATGCGCATGGCTAGGTAGGTCTCAAGCGAGAGCGTTTGTTGGTGGGTTTCGGCATCACTCGCCTTCCAGGGCACGCAGGAATGTCGGTGAGAAGTAGGAGCAGCTGAGGTGGCGCGGGCTCGCGATGATCACCTGCGGAGGCAGCCTGGTCCGTGGCACGATGGCGGGATGTTGATCCGAAAGGCCGATGCCGCGTAGGCGTCCGAAGGGGCTGCGCTCGGAGCGTTGGCGGCCCAGAAGAGGTATCCCAGTTCGCCGGATCGCCGGTGTGACTGCGGCGACTCGTGTGGCGATCCGGAAGTTGGAAGAGGACCGGCTGTGGCCGGGGGTTGTAGTCGCTGCTCTGGCCGAGTGCCGGTGGTATCTGAACCAGCCAGGGCGCGTGTTGCCGGATCCGGTGATGGCTTGTGAGTGCTGTGATCCCATCGTGGCGAGGGACCGGCTGGAGGACGTGTTGTTGTTGCTTCCCCGTGGCGCTCGCGCGGACCTGGGCAGGCTCGTCGCCAGGCTCGATGCCGAATTCGACCGCCGGGCTGTTCCCCTCAGTCCTCACCTCATGTTGGCGAGCCCGTGGGGTGCATGCGGGTGGTGGCGCCGCCGCCTCATGGATGGCTGAAGGGCCGGGGGCTTCTCGTCGCTCAGCCGACCGCCTGTTGTTCTTCGGCTCGTGCCCGGGTGGTGGCGAGGCGGTAGGAGTCTGTGCCGGTCTCGATGATGGTGCCGCCGAAGGTGAGGTGGTCGACGATGGCCGCGCAGATGCGGGGGTCGGTGAAGGTCTTGGTCCAGCCATCTGGGGCTGGCACATGTTCCTTTTCGAGGATCGCTGCTGCCACCGGCCCGTATCCACTTCCTGCGGTCCTCGTTGGTTTCCATGGTGGTCCTCAGATTCTCCAGGTGCTGCCTTGATCGGTCAGGTGCGAGGAAGGTGTGCCGGTGGCATCCCAGTTGCGGGTGATCGAGGGTGGTGCCGTCCTGCTGGAGCCGGTGACCGCCGATCCGTGGGAATTCCAGGCCGAGTGTGTTGAGGCGTTCGTCGCCTCGTGGCGGGCCCGCGGGTTCAGCCCGGTGACTGTCGAGAACGACATTGGCCTGCTGGAACGAACGCTCACTGCGTTGGGCCGGCCCGCGTGGGACGTCACCCCGGAGGACATCGACCGCGTCGTCGGCGACCTGGCCCTCGCCGGGCGGGCGGCATCGACCCGCCGCGAGTATGTGCAGATCTTCAAGGGCTTCCATCGGTTCCTGCAGGTCCGCAAAGCCGTTGAGATTGAAGCGGGGTTCGGTGTCCGTCTGGTCTGCCCCGTGGACGAGTTCAACGCCTCGCGGCATGTCGGGGACGATTCCCCGGCTCAACTGCCGCCGCCGACCCCGGAACGGGTGGCGGAGTTCTTTGATTTCCTCAAGGCCCGGATCGCTACCGCACTGCAAGTGCAGACCTGCAGCCAGGGACTATGCGATGTTCCGGACCCTGTATTACGCCGGCCTGCGCTCGGAAGAAGCCTCCCTTCTGGACCGTCCCGACGTCCACTTCTCGCGGGGCCCGTTCGGGAAACTTCACGTACGTTTTGGCAATGGCGCCCGCACTTCCGGCCCCAGGCCGCGCTGGGTGCCTATGCTGGACGTCCTCGACCTCGTCCTGCACTGGTTCCTCGACGACGTGCGGGGCAAGTTCCCCGACTCGCCGGTGCTGTTCGCGGACGAGTCCGGCGGCAGCCTGCACCGCGGGACGATCCGCAACCGCCTGCGCTATCTGATGGAACTCGAAGGACGCCCGGCCGCCGACCGGTTCAGCCCCCATGCCCTGCGGCGGGCCTGCGCGACCCACAACTACGAATGCGGTGTGGACCTCGTGGCGATCCAGCAGCTCCTCGGGCACTGGACGGTCAGCTCGACCATGCGATACGTCCGGCCGTCCGCGACGTTCATCGAGGACGCCTATCGCCGCGCGGTGACCACCACGCTGGGCGAACTCACCGCCGGGGAGGGCAGCCCCGCATGAAGATCCGATGGCGCCTGCGGATGGCCGCCGCCCAGCGTGAGGTCTGGACCGGCACCCAGCTGCAGCGGCTCCTGGCCGAACGTGCCGGCCTGCAGATGTCCTCCGCGTCGGTGTCTGCACTGTTCACCAAAGAACCCTCCCAGGTGAAGATGTCCACTCTGATCGCGTTGTGCACCGCACTGGAATGCACTCCCAACGACCTTTTCGAGGTCGACTCCACCCCCGTCGAGCACCCTGCCACCCCACCGCGGCCAGTCGCTGACCTGCCCAAGGCAGACTCAGCCCGCGGCCGTTCGATGCCGCCGCTCTGACCCGGGTGGCATCGTGGGCGTCAAACAGAGCGACTGCATCGGCTGCGGGGCACCGGTCGGCATCATCGACGGGCAGTACTGCTGTCGCTGCACGGCCCGGCAGAAGGAAGCGGCGGCCAGGACCGCTTGCCCCCGCTGCGGCCAGCAGCGCGTCCTCCAGGAGGGCACCGGCCAGTGCATCACCTGCTCACGCGTGTGCACCGCCTGCGGTCACCCGGTCAGAGACAAGACAGCAACGATGCGCCGGGGCTCACGCACGGCTGAACGCGACGCCGCCAAGGCGCCCTGTCCTCGGTGTCACCGGCCCGGCTATCGGTCTGTCGGCAACGTCAACTGCGGGTGTGGACACGGGTCGTAACCGGGAACCGGGGGGGGGCACACTCAACTCCATGAGCCGTGACGGAAAGGCGTACTACTACCTCACCGACGCCCTCGGCTCCGTCGTCGCCACCGCTGACGAATCCGGCGCGAAGATGATTTCGTAGTCCTACAGCCCTCGCGACGTCACCCGCACTGCGAGCAGCGAGAAGGTCGCCCAGCCTTACCGGTTCGCCGGTGGTTACCAGGACCCGACGGGCATGTGCCACTTCGCGGCCCGCTACTACGACCCCAACATCGGCCGCTTCAACAGCCCGTTGCTCGGCGCTCAACTCGGCCTGTCTGAGCTGGGCTTGGATGGCATCGGCGACTTCGACGGCGTTGCCGTTCAGGATGGCGAGGGCATGGGCGGCGACCCAGTTTTCGGCAGCCTGGTCGCCCGCGTAGTGGAAGCACCAGCTCGCTGACCATAAATATTCGAGCACGTGGACGATGTCGATGACAATGTGCACCTCGGTGGGGCGGAATCGGGCCTCGGCCCGGATCAGGTCGAGTTGGTGCTGGGCGTCGTCCACGAGAACGACCCAGCAACGCCGATGATCGTGGTCGCGCGCCTCGGCGTGGTCGCACTGAAGTCGATCCGCGCCGCCCGGCCCGACGGTGCACCGATCTACGTATCATGGACAACCCAAGGTCGAGTTGTGCTTCACCCCGACCTGCGCCTCGTGGGCGAACCCCATCGAGGCGCAGGTCGGACCGCTGAGGCAATGCACCATCGCCAACTCCCACCATCCCAGCCAGACCGTGCAGGCCCGAACGCTGCACGCCTACCTGCGGTGGCGTAACGCCAACGCCTCCCACTGCGTCCTGGCCGCCGAGCGCAAGGAACGGGCCCGCATCCGCAGCGAGAAAGGAATCCGATGGGGCGGACGTCCCTTCACCATCGCCGCATGCCCAGCCATCCAGTGATCATTTCCGACGACTCTGCCGGGGAGTCGCGCCTGAGGTCGGCCCCGGCTCGCCTACGTATCCGACTCGGAGCTCTCGCCCGCCATCGGCCGGTCGAGGATCGCCGCAACGACATCGGACTTGGCATCGGCGTAGTTCTGCATGTACTTCCAGGACTGCCGGGACAGCGACCGCTTGGCGTCCGCGTATAGCTTGCGGTCGCCGCTGTCTGTGCGCAGCCGGTTGCGGAAGCGCAGCATACGGACGGCTTCCTGGCAGTCCTCGGGCAGGACGTGGAGGTTGGCTGATTCGGCGCTTGGGTCGAGGCTGTGCTTGCGCAGTACGCGGTGCTCGTACCATTGGGGCTCACGGATGACGAGCGTGAAGCCAAGGCCCTGCAGGGCCGGTACGTAATGCGACTCGTCGCCAGGATCGGGGACGGTCAGGAGCATGTCGATGACCGGCTTGGCGGGCAGGTCCGGCACGGACGTGGAGCCGACGTGCTCGATCCGGTGGCCGACATGGCCGAGGCACTCACGCATGCGGTCGGCCTCCCGCTCGAAGACCACGGGCCACTGTGGGTCGTACTCCCGCAGCGTGACCTGGCCGTTGAGCTTGGGCGGCACGACCAGGTGGGCCGCATCGATCTCCTCGGCGGTCATGGGGATGCGCGGCGCTTCTCTTTCGGGCCGTTCGGGCATGAGGGCTCCCGTCAGCACTCTGAGGTCATGGAGCCAGGACCTGTGGCAATGAATAACGGCTCGTTGGCCCCAGCGCGGCCGTGGCCATCGTTGCACCACCGCACATCCAACCGCCACGACCGCCAACCCGGCGAACCTGTGCGGTCAGAGCATCAGTGAGGCGACGGCAGCAGTGGAAGATCGGTGGGCTGGAGGTCTGGAGGGGGCTTCTATGTTCTTGGTCAAGCGTTTGGGTAGCTTCGGCTTGGGTTTCGATCTTCCCTGTGGAGCGTGAGACTGTCTGGTCATGCCGGAGATGACGAGTGGGTTGAAGGTGGCCCTGGCTGAGGCATCGTCTCCTTCATGGGAGCAACGTGTTCGTGCCGGACGTGATCTTGCTTCCTCCGCTGATGTTTCTGAGGTTGCGGAGGCGTTGGTGGGGCTGCTGCTGGACGTTGAGGACACGGCGGTGGGCCGGCAGACGGCAGAATCTCGCCACATCCCCCGGCGTTGGGATCCGCTCGGATGCGATGCCGGCGCACGGGATGGCGCCAGCGGCCGGAGGTAT
>NZ_JBHUZJ010000078.1:0-46147 GCF_042667685.1 Streptomyces sp. NPDC057302
CCGTCGTCGCGGGCGCGTCGATGGTCGCGCTGGTGCCGCTGCTCGGATTCGTGGCGAAGGAGGCCGCGTTCGAGGCGCTCCTGCACGGCAGCGTCGCCGAACGGTGGGTGCTCGCCCTGATCGTGGTCGGCTCCGCGCTCACCACCGCGTACACGCTGCGTTTCCTGTGGGGCGCGTTCGCCCGCAAGCCGGGGCTCGCCGACACCGCCGTGCACCGCG
This sequence comes from Streptomyces sp. NPDC057302, assembly GCF_042667685.1. Classification (NCBI taxonomy): domain Bacteria; kingdom Bacillati; phylum Actinomycetota; class Actinomycetes; order Kitasatosporales; family Streptomycetaceae; genus Streptomyces; species Streptomyces sp. NPDC057302. Next base: position 220 of record NZ_JBHUZJ010000078.1, read on the forward strand.
TCGGCCCCGCCTTCCTCGCACCGCCCGCGTTGCTCGCCGTCGCCTGCGTGCTGCTCGGCCCGGGGATCGGGTGGGTGGCACCGCTCTTCGAGGCGTACGCGGCGCAGTATCCCGTCCCCGCGCACCCCTATCACCTCGCGCTGTGGCACGGGTTCGGGCCCGCGCTCGGTCTGTCCGCGCTCGCCTGGGCGGGCGGCGCGGCGCTGTTCGTGGGCCGCGGCGGGGCGGTGCGGCTCGGGCGGCGGCTCGCGTGGCCCAAGGCGGACGAGGCGTTCGGGCGGACCGTGCTCGGTGTGGAGCGGACGGCTCTGCAGGTGACGGGCGCGGTACAGAAGGGATCGCTGCCCGCGTACGTGGCCACCGTCCTGGGCGTCATGCTCGCCGGGCTCGTCGCGGTCCTGGTCGTGGACCGGCCCTGGCACGGCGCTCCCGCGCCCCGCGTCTGGGACAGCCCGTGGCAGGCCGGGGTCGCCGCGCTGACCTGCGCCTGCGCCCTGATGTGCCTGACCGTGCAGCGCCGCATGAAGGCGGCCGTGCTCGCGGGCCTGACCGGATACGGCACGGCGCTCCTGTACGTCGTCCAGGGCGCTCCCGATCTGGCGCTCACGCAGTTCGGCGTGGAGACCGTGTCGACCGTGGTCCTGGTCCTCGTCCTGCGGCGGCTGCCGGTGCACTTCGGGAAGACGGCGAGGTCGTGGCGCGGCACGGCCAGTCTCCTGCTCGCGTTCGCCAGCAGCGTCGTGGTCGCCTGCGCGGTATGGCTCGGGGCGGCAGCGCGGACGGCGGATCCGGCCGGGGCGGCCATGACGGTGGAGACCGCGCACCACGGCCTGAAGGACGTCGTCGCGACGATTCTGGTGGACTTCCGCGCCTGGGACACGATGGGCGAGTCGGCCGTACTCGCCGTCGCCGTCCTGGGCGTGACGAGCCTGCTGTACGTGCACCGCAGGCAGGGCCCGGCTCCCGGAACGCCACCCGCGCTGCCCGGCGGGGTGACCGCCTGGTCGACGGCGTCTCCTGCCATCCAGGTGCCCCTCGAATTCCGCCGGACGGCGCCGGAGCGCAGCTGGCTGATGGCCGGTGACACGCTCGCACCCGAACACCGCTCGGTCGTCTTCGAGGTGATCGCCCGCCTGGTCTTCCACCCGATCCTGATGCTCTCGGTGTACCTGCTGCTGTGCGCGGAGAACCTGCCGGGCGGCGGATTCGTCGGCGGGCTCGTCGCGGGCGTCGCCCTGATGATCCGTTACCTTGCGGGCGGACGCCATGAGTTGGAGGCCGCGGCCCCGGTCCACCCGGGCTTCTTCACCGGGCTCGGCCTGGCCCTCTCGACAGGCGTCGCGCTCACGGGTCTCGCCGACGGGACGGTGCTGCACGCCTGGACGTGGCACGGACACCTGCCGCTGATCGGCGACTGGCACATGGGCACCGCCGTCCTCTTCGACCTCGGCGTGTACCTGCTGGTGCTCGGTGTGGTCCTCGACGTCGTCCGCGCACTCGGATCGAAGATCGACCAACAGACCGAGCGCAAGGCCGGGCTCGCGCTCGCCGGAGCGGAGGACCGGTGACCGTCAGCCTGACCCTGCTGATCTGCGCCGTCGTCCTGACCTCCGTCGGCGGCATCCTCATCCACACCCGCAGCCTGACCCGGGTGCTCATCGGGGTCATCGTGTGCGGCAACGGCATCAATCTGCTGGTCCTCACCACCACCGGGCGCGCCGGGGCTCCGCCGCTCCTGTACCCGGGCGTCGCCTACGCGCGCGTCACCGACCCGCTGCCCCAGGCCATCGTCCTGACCGCCGTCGTCATCACCCTCGCCACCACGGCGTTCGTCCTCGCGATGATCTACCGCAGCAGCCAGCTGACCGGCTCCGACTTCGTGCCCGACGACGTGGAGGACCGGCGCGTCGTCCTGCGCGCGGAGATCGCCGAGGAGCGCGCCGAACTGCGCGAACTGCACCGCGACGAGGGGCCGCGCGCCTGGCGCGACGAACGCCGCGAGCAGCGCCGCAGGGTGCGCGCGGAACGTGCCTTCCAGGCCCGCGCCCGCGACGCCACCGGCGACCTGTGGGACGACATCCTCGGCGCGGATCCGCCCCGCACGCTCAGCCCCGTACGGCAGGAGAACGACCCCCGGTGAACGCCCTCGTCCCGCTGCCCGTCGTGCTGCCGCTGACCGCCTGCGGCCTGAGCCTGTTCATCGGGCCCCGGCTGCGCCTGCTGCACCGGCTGATCGGCATCGGCGTCCTGACGGCCGTCCTCGCCGTCGACATCGTCCTCCTCGTCGAGGCCGACCGCGGCGGCCCGCTCGTCGTCCACCTCGGCGACTTCGCCCCGCCGCTCGGCGTGACCCTGGTCGCCGACCGGCTCGCCGCGCTGATGCTGACCGTCTCCGGCGCCGTCACCCTCATCGTCCTGGTCTACGCGCTGGGCCAGGACATGGTCGACCGCGAGGAACGCGCTCCCATCGCCGTCTTCCACCCCGCCTACCTGGTACTGGTCTCCGGGGTGTCGCTCACGTTCCTCGCCGGCGACCTCGTGAACCTCTACGTCGGCTTCGAGATCATGCTGATGGCCAGCTTCGTGCTGCTCACGCTGGGCGGCACCGAACCACGCCTGCGGGCCGGTTCGACCTACGTCGTCGTCTCCCTCGTCTCCTCGCTGGTGTTCCTCGCGGGCATCGCGGTCGCCTACGCGGCCTGCGGCACCGCCAACTTCGCGCAGCTCGCCGTACGGCTTGCCGAACTGCCGCTCGGCGTACGGACGTTGATCGAGGCGCTGCTGCTCACCGTGTTCGGCGTCAAGGCCGCCGCCTTCCCGGTGGCCGCCTGGCTGCCCGACTCCTATCCGACCGCGCCCGCCCCGGTGACGGCCGTCTTCGCCGGGCTGCTCACCAAGGTCGGCGTGTACTGCATACTGCGCGCCGAGACCCTGCTGTTCCCCGGCAACCGGCTCTCCGCCCTGCTCATGGCCGTGGCCTGTGCGTCCCTGCTGATCGGCATCCTCGGCGCGGTGGCCCAGACCGACCTCAAACGGCTGCTGTCCTTCACGCTGGTCAGCCACATCGGCTTCATGCTCTTCGGGCTCGCGCTCGGCAGCCGGGGCGGTATCGGCGGCGCCATCGTCTACACGGCGCACCACATCACCGTACAGACGACGTTGTTCCTGGCCGCCGGGCTGCTCGAAAGACGGTATGGCACAACGGACCTGACGCGACTGGGCGGTGCGGCGCGGACCGCGCCCCTGCTGGCCGCGCTGTGGTTCGTGCCCGCCATGAACCTCGCGGGGATCCCGCCGCTGTCCGGCTTCCTCGGCAAGCTGGGGCTGATGCGGGCGGGCGCGGCGGACGGCGGGATCGCCGCGTACGTCCTGCTCGGCGCCTGCGCCGTCGCCAGCCTCCTGACGCTGTACGTGATGGTCAAGGTGTGGAACCTGGCGTTCTGGCGGGCCGCGCCCTCGCAACTCCCCCTGGAAGGAACTGTGTTGGAGGACGTGGACGACAACGGGGATTCCGTACGCATCGTGCGCACGGTAGGCACTGGAGGCAGTGAGGGAGCGGGAGTCACGGGAGGATTCGGCGGCATCGGCGACACCGGCGCAGTGGTCGTCGCCCCGGCCACCGCCTGCGTACGCACCACGGTCCATGTGCCGCGTGTGATGATCGGCGCCACCATCGGCGCGGTGCTGCTCGGGCTGTCCTACACCGTGCTCGCCACGCCCCTGGCCGGTCTCGCCGACCGCTCGGCCGCCGAAATCCTGGCCAGGACCCCGTACATCACGGCGGTGCTCGGCCCGTGAGCACCGCCGACCCCACGCGTCGCCCGCGCCGCCGCCTCGACCTGTCCCTGATCGCCTGGCTCACGGTGATCTGGATGCTGCTGTGGTCGGGGCCGACCTGGGGGAATCTGGTCAGCGGCGTCCTGGTCGCCATCGCGCTGTGCCTGGTCTTCCCGCTGCCCGCCGTCGACCTCGCCCTGCGCCTGCGTCCGCTCGGCATCATGCGCCTTGCCGGGTATCTGGTGTACGACATGGTGGCCTCCAGCGTCACGGTGACGCGCCAGGCCCTGGGCGGCCGCAGGCGACCCGCCGCGGTGATCGCCGTCCAACTGCGGTGCCGCACCGACCTGATGACCGCCGCGACCGCTGTCGCCGTCTCCTGCGTGCCCGGCGGCGCCCTGGTCGAGGTGAACGGCGCCACCTTGTATCTGCACATGTCCGACGCCGACGACCCGGACGCGGTGCGCCGCACCCGGCGCGACGCGTGGCGCCTGGAGGCGTTGGTCGTGCGGGCCTTCGGTACGCGTGCCGAGATCGCGCGCGTCGCCGTGGACCCCGGGCCGGTGCCGCCCGCACCTCCTCCCGATCCTGACGAACCTCCCCCGCGAAAGGATCCCCAGCGGTGACCTCCGTGGACGACATCCTGCTCGACGCCGCCCTGACGGTGATCCTGCTCGCGTGCGCACTCCTGCTGATCCGTATCTGGCGCGGCCCGTCCATGCTCGACCGTGCGGTGGGCGTCGATGTCGCCGCGGCACTGATCGTGGCCGGGATCGGGGTACAGGCGGCCTCCACCCGTACCCGTTACTACCTGTCGATCATGCTGGTGATCGCCTTCCTCGGCTTCACCAGCTCGGTGGGCATCGCTCGCTTCATCGCCGTACGCGACCGCCCCACTCCGCGCCCGGCCCCGAGTCCCGCCCCGCCCGAGGAGGGTCCATGACCGCCTGGCACGACGTGGCCGACCTCGCGGGCGCGGCCATGCTCCTCGTCGGCGCCCTGGTGTGCCTGACCGGTGTCATCGGCTTGTTGCGCCTGCCCGACGTCCTCGCCCGGAGCAGCGCCGCCACCAACCCGCAGACGCTCGGCATCCTCCTGCTCACCGCGGGCGTCGCGCTGCGGCTGCGCTCGTGGGCCGACCTGGGCACGCTCGCTCTGGTCGTGTTCTTCCAGCTCCTCACCAACCCCGTCGCCGCGCATCTGGTGGCGCGCGTGGCCTACCGCACGGGGCAGATCGGCGACTGCGCCCTGCTCTTCGACGAGCTCGCCGGGTCGCGGTCGGTCACTTCGAACAGGGACGAGCGGCAGGAGCGGGAGACCTGACCAACCACTACGTGGGTCCGAGTACGCGTGGGCTTTCCTGGTCAGCGGGTGGGCCGGTGTCGCCGCTCTTCCACTCGGGGTCGTAGGCGCAGGGAACGCTCGCGCCGCCGGTGAAGTACTCCCGGTCCGCGTACCAGGTGAAGGACATCCGCTCGTCCCCGTCGTCCCGTTTGACGAACAGGTCCCAGTCCCCGCCCCTGGTGCCCTTGCGGTAGGACGTCACGTTCCAGCCGTCGTCCTTCAGCTCCTTGTGCAGCCGGCGCAGGCCGGAGACGGCCCGGCTCGCGGGCACGTGATCCAGCGCCCAGCTATGGCTCATCGCATAGGCGCCGTCGACCGTCTTGTCCTCCAGGCCCAACAAGCCCCCGTCGTAGCAGAAGTCGGTGCTGAACGTGTTCTGCGTGCTGACGCCGATGTCCTCGCCCCCTGGCTCCACCCTGCGGGTGAACCCCAGGACGTCGTACGCCTCCTGCGAACGCTGGAAGGCGCGGTCGCCCATCTCCTTGGGTGCGACCCGGGGATAGTCGGTCGACCCGGACGAGCTCCATATGAGCGGGACGGCCACGACGAGGACCACGAGGCCGACGAGTGAGACACAGCCGCATCCGATGCGTCCGAGGAGGGAGGGGGTGGAGATTGTCCGGGGCGGGGTGGTGGCCGTGTCCGTCGGGGCGGTGGTCGTGGACGTGGTGGTGCTGGGCGGTGCGGTCTCCTCGGGCATGTGGCGAGATTATGTCAGCGGGGGAGCGGGGTGGATGGGCGCGGATACCCGGGAAGGGGTGGGTACGCGTACTCAGGTGATCTTCATGTCGTCACGCGTGCTCAGTCGATCCGCGCAGCTGGAATACGAGGTCCAAGAGGTCCAAGGAGTGCGGGCAGGGCAGAATCCAGGACTGTGACGATCAGCGCGCGCGAACTCAACCGGGCCACCCTCAGCCGCCAACTGCTGCTGGAGCGTGAGCCCTTGTCCGTCCAGGAGGGAGTGCGGCGAGTGGTCGCGCTGCAGGCGCAGCACCCGGCCTCGCCGTACCTCGCCCTGTGGAACCGGCTCTCCGGGTTCACGGCGGACGCGCTCGACGCCGCGTTCACCGAAGGGTCCATGGTCAAGGCGACCCTGATGCGGATCACGCTGCACGCCGTGCACGCCGAGGACTATCCCGCCTTTCGTGCGGCGATGCAGCCCACGCTGTATGCCTCACGGCTCGGCTCCCGGTTCGCCGAGGCGGGACTGAGCCCCGCGGACGCCGACGCATTGGTGCCGGAGCTGCTGGACTTCGCCCGCGGGCCGAGGACCTCGGCACAGATGCAGGCGTGGGTGGAGGAGCGGCTCGGTGCCGACAAGAGGGACGGGGCCTGGTGGGGTCTGAAGGGGTACGCGCCGTTGCACCACGCTCCGACGGACGCGCCCTGGTCGTTCGGTCACCGGCCGTCCTTCGTCGCAGCCCCGAGCGGGCCCGTGCCGACGGGCCGGACGGCGGATCCTCAGGCGCTGCGGACCTTGATCCTGCGCTACTTGGCGGGGTTCGGGCCCGCCTCGGTCGCCGACGTGGCGCAGTTCGCCATGGTGCAGCGGACGCCGGTCCGCGCGGCGCTCCTGGGCTTGGGCGATGCGGTCGAGCGGCTCCAGGGCCCGGACGGTGAGGTGCTCTTCGACCTCCCGGGAGCCTCCCGGCCGCCCGCCGAAACCCCTGCGCCTCCCCGCCTCATGGCCATGTGGGACAGCACGCTGCTGGCTTACGCCGACCGTGCCCGGGTGATACCTCCGCACTACCGCCCTTGGGTGATCCGGCGCAACGGTGACGTACTGCCCACCTTGCTGGTGGACGGCCATGTCGCGGGGGTGTGGCGTCCGGTGGACGGCGGTGTCGAGGCCACGGCCTTCCACGCCTTGTCCCGCGCCACGTGGGACGGGCTCGCCGAGGAGGCCCAGTCCCTCAAGTCCCTCTTCGGCGACCGCGAGAGGGCGGTCTACAGCCGGTACCACCACTGGTGGGCGAAGCTCCCCGACGCCGAGGTGCGGAATCTGTAGCGCCGGGCGGCAACCCCTATGCGAGGCATGCCTGTTCGTAGATCCTTTGTCGTGGTGACCGACGTCCTGCTGCACGTCATCACCGAGACCGCGTGCCACGCGGGCCACCTCGACGCGGCACGGGCCCTCATCGACGGCCGCACGTGGTTGGTCCTGACGTAGCGGAGTTCAGGGCTCCCGGCGGGACGTCGCGGCCAGCGAGCCGAGCAGTGCGAGTGCCTCGCTGCTGGGCGAGGCCGGTTCCGCGTGATAGACGACCAGTTCCTGGCCCGGGGCCGCGCGGACGTCGAAGGTCTGCATGGTCAGCGTCAGCGGCCCGACGTCGCGGTGCTCGAAGCGTTTGTGTGCGAGCGCCTTGCCGCGGGCGTCGTTACGGGCCCACAGGTCGGCGAACTGCGGGCTCTGTTCCAGCAGTTCACCGAGCACCTGCCGCACCCGCGGATCGTCGGGCGCCGCGCCGTGGCCCAGCCGGAACCCGGCCACGGAGTTGCGCGCGACCTCGTACCAGTCGCGGTAGAAGGCACGGGCGGCCGTGTCGGTGAACACGACGTGCAGGAGATTGTGCGAGTGCGTCCAGCCGTGGAAGAGCGCGTCGGCGATCGTGTTGGACGCAAGGACGTCGTACGCGCGGTTGTAGACGATGGCCGGGTTGTGCGGCCAGGCGTCCATGAGCGCCAGCAGGCTCGGCTCGACCCGGTCGGCCACGGCGGCGGCCCTGGAGCGTGGACCCAGGCCCGCGAGCCGGAACAGGTGCAGGCGCCCGTCCTCGTGCAGTCGCAGGGCTGCGGCCAAGGCGTCGAGCACCTGCGCGGAGGGCGTGCGCTCCCGGCCCTGCTCCAGGCGTACGTAGTAGTCGACGCTGACCCCGGCGAGCAGGGCCACCTCCTCGCGCCGCAGCCCCGGCACCCTGCGGCGCCCCGTGGCGGGGAGGTTCACGTCGGCCGGGGTGACGTCGGCGCGCCGGGCGGTCAGGTAGGCGCCGAGCTCTGAGCGTGCCATGCCCGCCATGCTAGGCCCGTGCCCGCCGCGCATCCTGGGTGTGCTGCACCCAGGAGGACTCCGCCTCTCCCGCGGGCACCGAGGCCGGGCCAGTGTCGAGGCCATGACCACACAGCGACGGACCACACAACAAGAGACCACACAGCAACAGAGCGCACAGAGCGCACCTGAGCAGCCGGGCGACGCCGCGTCGGCCGACCGCAAGGTCGTCCTCGTCACCGGCGCCAGCAGCGGCATCGGCGCCGCCGTCGCCGCACGACTCGTGGCGGAGGGACATCAGGTGGTGGCCGGTGCGCGCCGCACCGATCGCCTGCGGGCGCTGGTCAAGAGCACGGCGGAGGCAGCCGCCGACTCGGGCGGGAGCCTGCAGCCCGTACGGCTGGACGTGACGGACCGCGCGGACGTCGAGGACTTCGTCCAGGGCGCCCGCCGCCTCTACGGACGCGTCGACGTCCTCGTGGCCAACGCGGGCGTCATGCCCCTGTCGCGTCTTGACTCCCTACTCGTCGACGAGTGGGACCGGATGATCGACGTGAACGTACGCGGCCTGCTGCACACGATCGCCGCGGCGCTGCCCGTGTTCGCCGCGCAGGGCGCGGGTCACTTCGTCACGGTTGCGAGCGTCGGCGCCCACGAGGTCGTGCCGACCGGCGCCGTCTACTGCGGCACGAAACACGCGGCCTGGGCGATCACCGAAGGCCTGCGCCAGGAGTCCGACCCCTCGGTCCGGGTCACGACTGTCTCACCGGGCGTGGTCGAGACCGAACTCGCCGACACCATCACCGAGGCCGGCGCCGCCGAGGCCATGCGCGCCTACCGGGCCCACACGATCGGCCCCGAAGCCATCGCGGGCGCCGTCTCGTACGCCCTCTCGCAGCCGTCCGACGTCGACGTCAACGAGATCGTCGTACGCCCCGTGCGCCAGCGCTGATCCCCTGCAGGACGGCTGCCCGCGTGGCCATCGCCAACGAACTCCTGGCCCTCCGGGACCGGCCCCAGGTCGTCCGGACCGTCATCGAAGGCGACCTCGGCCCCGTGCCTCAGGGCTTCCCTCGTAGGCTGAATCCCGCATATGCCACACATGGCGGACAGGAGGCTGAGGTGGCCGAGACGACGGTGGCCGAGGTGATGGCCGAGCTGGCCGCGCTTGAGGACCCGAAGGTGCGTGAGGTGAACGAGAGGCACGGTGACGATCACGGTGTGAACCTCGGCAAGTTGCGCGCCCTCGCGAAGCGGCTGAAGACGCAGCAGGAACTCGCGCGCGGGCTCTGGGAGACGTGGGACACCGCGGCGAGACTGCTGGCGCTCCTGATCTGCCGCCCGAAGGCGTTCGGGCGTGATGAGTTGGACGCCATGTTGCGCGACGCGCGTACACCCAAGGTGCATGACTGGCTCGTCAACTACGTGGTGAAGAAGAACGCGCATGCCGAGGAACTGCGCCTGGCCTGGTCCGCCGATCCGGAGACGGTGGTGGCGAGCGCCGGCTGGGCGCTGACCACCGAACGGGTGGCGAAGAAGCCCGAGGGCCTCGACCTCGTGGGTCTGCTCGACGTCATCGAGGCGGAGATGAAGGACGCCCCGGACCGCTTGCAGTGGGCGATGAACCACTGCCTGGCCCAGATCGGGATCGAGCACGCCGAGCACCGCGCCCGTGCCATCGACATCGGTGAGCGTCTGGAGGTGCTCAAGGACTATCCGACGTCCCCGGGCTGCACGTCTCCCTTCGCGCCCACCTGGATCACCGAGCTGGTGCGCCGGCAGCAGGAGAAGACGGCGGCTCCGTAGTCGCGGCTGGGCCGACTGCGTGCGGCTCAGCCCTTCGAGTGCGCGCCCGGTGTGTGGCCGAAGGTGCGGCGGAAGACGTCGATGAACGCGCTGGCGGACGACCAGCCGCACAGATGCGCCACCGCGGTGACGGGCGTGTGCTCGGCGAGCAGGATCAGCGCGTGGTGGAGCCGCAGTTGGGTGCGCCACTGCGGGAACGTCATGCCGAGGTCGCTGTGGAACAGGCGGGAGAGGGTGCGGTCGCTCGCCCCCACCTCGCGGCCCAGTTCCATGAGGGTGCGGCTGTCCGCGGGGTCGGCGCCCAGGATGCCGCACAGCGTCCGCAGCAGCGGCGCTGTCGGTGTGGGCAGGTGCAGCGGCTCCTGGGGCGAGGCCCGCAGCTGGTCCAGCAACACCGAGCGCAGGCGGGCCCGTTCGGGGCTTTCGTCGGCCGGGGAGTGGGTGTAGGCGACGATCAGTTCGCGCAGCAGGGGACCCACCGTGAGTACGGTCGGCGTCGCCAGGGCGAGCGGGTTCTCCGTCGCCGGCAGTCCCACCAGGTGCAGTTCGAGTTCACCGTGGGCCTGATGGGCATGAGCGGTGCCCGCGGGGATCCAGATGGCACGGGTGCCGGGGGCGACCCACGAACCGGCGTTGGTGGTGACGGCCAGGACTCCGCGGCCCGCGTAGACGATCTGGTGGTCGTCATGACGGTGGGTGCCGATCGCGGCCCCGGATGCCAGCGACTGCGTACGGGTCGGGGCGACCGGCTCATGGCGGATGTTCGTCATCGTCTGGCAGATTATCGGAAGTGCGACACGGGCCGCGGCGTCGACCATGACGGGGTGCGAAGAAATACACCGATCACTCTGTTGTCCGCCGGGCACGCCTGCGTCGACGTCTACCAGGGCGCCGTGGCGTCCCTCGTGCCGTTCTTCGTCGCCGAGCGCGCCTACAGCTATGCCGCGGTCTCGGGCATCGTGCTCGCCGCCTCCCTCCTGTCGTCGGTGGCCCAACCGGTGTTCGGCCTCCTCACCGACCGCTGGGCGATGCCGTGGCTGCTCCCGGTCAGCACGCTGCTGGGCGGTGCGGGCATCGCACTGAGCGGGGTGAGCGGCTCCTATGCGCTGACTCTCGTGTTCGTGGCGGTGTCCGGGGTGGGCGTGGCCGCCTATCACCCCGAGTCCGCACGGGTCGCCCGGATCGCCGGCCGGGGCGGCAACAAGGGGATGGGCTGGTTCTCGTTCGGCGGCAACCTCGGCTTCGCGGTGGCCCCGCTCATGGTCACCGCTGTCGTCGCCACTGGTGGACTGCGCCTGACGCCGCTGCTGGCGCTTCCGGCGCTCGTCGGCGCCGTGCTGTGCCTGCCCGTGCTGCGCGCGCTGGAGCAGGAACGGCAACGGCAGGCTGCCGGGGGCAGGCCGGCGCCGCCGGACAGGGCCGACGACAGGGCATCGTTCGTGAAGCTGTCGCTGGCCGTGGTGTGCCGGTCGATCGCGTTCATCGGACTGAGCACCTTCATCGCCCTGTTCGCCAAGGAGCGCATGGGCGGCAGTACGGCGGCGGGTACCGCGGCACTGTTCGTGCTCTACCTCGGTGGCGCGGTGGGCTCCGTCCTGGGTGGCACGATGGCCGACCGCTGGGACCGGGTCACCGTCGCGCGCTGGTCGTACCTGCTCTCGGTCGGCTGGGTCGCGGGCGTGGTGTTCGTACCAGGCCCGGCGCTGTACCTGTTCGTGGCGCTGACCTCGGCCGGTCTGTACGTACCGTTCTCGCTCCAGGTCACGCTCGGGCAGGACTACCTGCCCTCCCGCATCGGCACCGCCAGCGGGATCACGCTCGGTCTGACCGTCAGCATCGGTGGTCTGGTCAGTCCCCTCATCGGCAGCATCGCCGACGCGGCATCCCTTCGGACCGCTCTGGCGCCGTTGATCGTGATGCCCGCGCTGAGCTGGCTGCTGTTCCGCTCCCTGCCGGAGCCCGCCGCGCCGGAACATGTCGCGCCGCAACCCACCGGCCCGCAACCTGCGGACGAGGCCCATCAGGACGCGGCCCGTCCGCAGGGACGCGACGCCACCGATGCCGCGCCCACCCCTGCCCCTGCCCGTCTCGATCACCGCTGACCGGCTCCACCCGCACCCGGGCGAACGACTCCCCGAGCGATGCGCGCAACGGCACGCCGTGTGTCACAGAACGTCAACAGCCCCAACCGAACCGGCGGTTCTCGTCTCTCTCGGGGTGGACCGACAGCCCCGCGTCCGTTGTGTGCCGCCACCATCGAGGAGATCTCCACCATGCCCGGGACATCCACTCCTTCCACGAGCCGTCGCCTCCGAGGCCGCGCCACGGGACTCGCCCTGACCGCCACGGCCCTCGTCCTCGCCGCCCCGATCCCGGCGACATCCCTGACGGGCCAGGCGCAGGCCGCCGCGGCGGACCCGGTATCAGTCCTGAAGTACACCGCTCAGGAACGCAAGGAAGCCCTCACCTACTGGACGCCCGCCCGTATGAAGGCCGTCGGGAAGTCGGTGGACCTCGGCCCGACCGGACCGAAGGCCAAGCCGTGGCGGGGCACCACCCTGAAGAGCGTGGGGCGGCTGTTCTTCGTCAACGCGAACGGCGCCGACACCTGGTGCACGGCCACCGCCGTGAAGAGCGAGAACCGCTCCGCCGTGATGACCGCCGCCCACTGCGTGCGCCGGGGCTCCTCGCCCGGCAACACCAACTTCTCGATGGTGTTCGCCCCCGCCTACAGCAAGGGCAAGGCGCCGTACGGCGCGTTCGCGGTCCGCTCGGCCGCCGCCCCGCGCACCTGGGAGACGGATTCCACCAACGACATGTCCGCGCTGGCCGTCGACAGCGACAAGAACGGCAAGAAGCTCACCGACGTGGTGGGCTCCCAGGCCATCGCCTTCAACCGCCCCGTCGGTGGCACCGTCTCCTCCTTCGGTTACTCCGCCACCCGCCCGCAACTCGGCGAGGAACTCCTGCGCTGTGTCGGCACGGCGAAGAAGGAGAACGGCACGCAGGCCATCCCGTGCGACATGAGCGGCGGGTCGAGCGGCGGCCCGTGGCTGGCCGACTTCGACGCCACCACCGGCAAGGGCGTCCTTGTCTCGGTCAACAGCTCGCTGGACTCCCTGACTCCGACCAAGATGTACGGAGAGGTGTGGGGCGCCACGGCCAAGAAGGTGTACGACCGCGCCCAGCGCAGCTGAGGGGGCTCCCGCCGGTAGGGCAGTGGGCGGCGTTCGAGCTGTACGCGCCCACTGCCTCCCTGCCCCTCACGTGCCGCAGACAACCCGTCCCATAATCTCGTACGGGGGAAGATCTCATGTGATGCCGTGTGTCCCCGCTCTGAGGGGGGTTTGAGGAGGAGATGGTGACCGGAACCGGCGTGCGGTTGCTCGTGGGCGCTCTGATCGTGGCCTGCATGGCGCTCATCGGCCCCAGCACTCCGGACGGCGCTCGCGTCGCCAAGCCGCTGCCGGCCGACGCCCCCAAAGACTTCGTACCGAACCGGGTCATGACGTGGAACATCTGCAACCCCTGCAACGCCAGCGGGTTCAACGTCGGCCGGGCGGCGGAGATCGCCTCGTACGCGCCCCAGGTCGTCGGCCTGCAAGAAGCGTGCGTGCGTGACGTCGAGCGGATCCGCGATCATCTGCGGTATCTGTACGGGCTCGAATACCACGTCAAGTACGGTTCGGTGCTGCAGAGTTGGAGCCGTTGCGGGGGAGTTCCGTGGAACCCGGGCGGCTTCGGCCAGGCGATCCTCTCGGCGGCGCCGATGACGGACCGTGTGAACGAGGAATACCCCGACGGCGGATCCGAGGACCGCGGGTACATGGCAGTCACCACCCTCGTGGACGGCCACCCTGTCCGGGTCTTCAACACGCACCTGGCGCAGCGACGTCAAGAAGCGGTCCGAGCGAAACAGACCCGCGTACTCGCCAAGGCCGTCGCCCGGCACGACCGCGTGATCGTTCTCGGCGATTTCAACGCGGAGCCGGACACCCCCGAACTCACCGGGATGTGGGGCCTGGCCACGGACGCCGACCCCGGGTGCGGCCCCAAGGCCACCGGCACGTGCGAGCCGACCACCGACTGGCGCAGCAAGTTCGACTACGTCTTCCTGCGAGGCTTCGTCCCGGTCGACCACGGGGTGCATCTCACCCAGTACTCGGACCACGACCCGCTGCACGCCGACGTGGGGCAGTCGTAGTCCGTCCCCCCGCGTGTCGGTCGGTCAGCGATTTCTGCGGGTGCCCCACAGGGGCAGCTGCTCGAAGACGCCGACGGCCTCTTCGTTCCAGTGCCGGTGCCAGGAGGCGGCTTCGGCCGACGCGGCTCGGGCGTTGCGGTCGATGGCCGTCTGGAGGCGGGTGTGGACGTCGTGGCGGTGGGCGATGTCACGGACGCGGTCGATCGTATCCGGGGTGCAGTGCGGGCTGCCGAGGGCGGCCCGCACGGTGTCGTGATCGTCGCCGCCGGTGGCGGCGAGGAGCTCGCGGGTCGCGTAGGTGTGGCGGCCCGCCCGCAGGTCGGCGCCCGTCGGCTTGCCGGTGACGTCGGGGTCGCCGAAGAGGTCGAGGTAGTCATCGCGCATCTGGCCGCTGAGGCCCACCAGCCGGGCGTAGCGGCGCAGGCTCTCCTCGTGCGGCGCCAGATCCTGGCCCGCGGCGAGGAGGCCGAGGCGCAAGGGGGCCAGGATGGTGTAGCGGGAGGTCTTGTACTCGCACACCGTCTCAAGGAGCTCCTCATCGGTTGAGGAGGTCACATCACGTTCGAGGTCGAGGACCTGGCCGATGACGGTGTCGGTCGTCACCTCGAGCTGCACATCGAGCATGGCCTGCTTGCGGTCGGCGGGCAGGTCGGCCTGGAACAGGACGCGCAGGGCGAGGAAACCGGCGAGATCACCGGTCATCATGGCCAGTCCCAGCGCGGCCTGCGGGTGGTCCGGGAGGTCTTCGCGGCATGCGTAGTACGTCGACGGCCCACCGCGGCGCATCGGTGAGTCGTCCATGATGTCGTCGAGGACGAGCGCGTGGCTGTGGAGCAGCTCGAGACTCAGCGCGGCTTCCGCGAGACCCGGCACCTCCTCCCTGGTGACGAGGCCCGCCGCCTCGTGGAGCAGGGCGACCCGGATCCGCTTCCCGCCGCGTAGCGACAACTGCGCCAGCAGCTCCAGACACCGGGGCGCGAACCGGCCCAGCTGCGCGCCATTGAGGTCACCCGAGAGTTCGGCGAAGTACTTCGCGAAGGACACGTCGAACCGCTGCTGGTGACCGGCGACACGTTCCAAGGCGCTGGGGGCACTGCTGTCCATAGGTGCTCGGGCCGACCTCTCCTCGTGGATGCGGATGGCCAGCCTGTCATTCGCCGCGGAAGGCCTCGTCACCGGCGTCCGGGCCGCGGGGCCGTGGAGGAGTCAGGGCGGACGCGGGGCTCAGGCTCACCAGGCGACGGGCAGAGACCTCACCCCGTACACGATGCTCTTGGTGCTGAACTCCAGCTCGTCCTCCGGCACCGCGAGCCGCAGCTCGGGCAGCCGACGTAGCAGTGTCTCCAGGACGATCTGCAGCTCGGCGCGGGCCAGCGGCTGCCCCAGGCACTGATGGACGCCGAAACCGAAGGCGAGATGGCGGCGCGCGTCGCGCGTGAGGTCGAGTTGAGAGGGGTGGGCGGGGGCGTCGGTGCGGCCGTGGGCGTAGCCGTCCGGCGCGAACAGTTCCTCGTCCCGATTGGCGGTGGACAGCATGCAGATCACCCCGTCGCCGGCGGCGACCGACGTTCCCGCGATCTCCACGGGCTCCTTTGCCACGCGGGCCAGACCCAGATGGATGATGGTGAGATGGCGCAGCAGCTCCTCGACGGCCGCGGGGATCAGCTCCGGGCTCTCGCGCAGGAGCGTGGCCTGCCGAGGGTCACGAAGGAGCGCCAGGACGCACAGCGCGCTCATGTTGGCCGTGCTCTCGTGGCCGGTGACCAGGAGCAGGAAACCCAAGGAGGCGGTCTCCTGCGGGGTGAGGTCGTCGCGTGCCACGAGCCTGCTGAGGATGTCGTCGCCGGGCTGCCGCTGCTTCTGTGCGGCAAGTCGGGCCAGGTACGACATGAGCTCGTGGTGCGCGTGCGTGGCTTGATCGTGGGTGGTGTCGTTGTCGAGCAGGGTGCGGCTCAGGGACTGGAAGAGGTCGTGGTCCTCGTACGGAACACCGAGCATCAGGCAGATGACCAGGGAGGGCACAGGCAGCGCGAAGTCGCCGACCAGATCGGCGGGGGCCCCCTTCGCGACCATGCGGTCGATGGCGTCGTCGACGATGCGCTGGATGCCGGGTCGCAGCGCCTCGACGCGCTTCACCAGGAAGTCCTTGGTGACCATGCGCCGCAGCCGCGCGTGCTCGGGGTCGTCCATGCGGATGAAGCTCGGCCTGGCGGTGGCCAGTTGACGCTGGCCCGGGGACAGGAAGGGGAATCCGGGGGTGCGGGCGTCGGCGCTGAAGCGGGCGTCGGCCAGGACGGCTCGGACTTCCTGATAGCCGGTGATCAGCCAGCACGGTGAGCCGTCCGGGAGCACGGTGCGGGTGAGGGGCCGCTCGGCCGCCGCCTCCAGGTAGGCGGGTGGCGGGTCGTAGGGGCAACTGCCGTACGCCGCGGGGAGCGTGAGGGCGGGCGCCGTGGAGGTGATCGACATGGAGGTGCGCTCTCCGGGAGAGTTGGAGGGGAGGAGGCGGGGCAGGGGTTATGGCTTTGAGGTGACGGTGATCGCCCCACCGGGGCACAGCGCGGCGGCCAGCCGGACACCGCTCTGCGCTACGGACGCCTGGTGCCCGGGGCGGAGCAGTACGAGACCGTCGTCGTCGCACTGCTCGAAAACGCCCGGAGCGGTGCTGACGCACTGGCCCGAACTGCAGCACAGCTCACGTTCGATGCGTACGTCGAAGACCTGGTCCGCCGCGGCATCGGTTCGGGGCGCGTGCGACGCTTCGGCGGCCCGTGGGCCACCGGACCCCGTGCTGTCCGGCAGCGTCCGAAGGGTGCGCAGCGTCATGCACATCGTCGCCGACTGCCCGGCCAGCAGCAGGAGTTCGACCAGCTGATCAGGGCGCAGGCGCCGGGCCAACGGCTCCCACAGGGCATCCGGTACGTCGGCGCGCTCGGCCAGTGCGTCGACGGCCCGCAGCAGCACCAGGTCGTCGGGGTCCCAGCCGTGTGCGTCCAGGGGGGCCGCGGTGGCGGCCGTCTCGTCGGGGCGCAGTCCGGCGGTCCGGGCCTGGGAGGTGTGGCGGTCGTGGACGTAGGCGCAGTCGAGCCGGTGGGCGGTGCGCAGGATGACCAGTTCGCGGTCGCGCGCGGTCAGGGTGCCGTCGTGAGTGAGCACCCGGGCGAGCGCCAACCACGCCTCGGCCAGCGGCAGATGGTGGGCGAGGGTGCCGAACAGGTTGACCCGGCCCGGCCCGTCCTTGCGGGACGCGTCGAGCACCGCACGCAGGGCGCTCGGCCACTGCTCCGGGGGGACGGGGGCGATGCGGGGCTCGGTGTCGGAAGAATCGGCGGTGAGAGTCAGAGCGGGGGAGGAGAGGGGCATCGTACGACTCCGTACAAGAACAAAGGGAGGGGAAGCCGGGCAGAAGCGCGGAGTGGGGTCACCACTCGCACAGGACCAGGCCGCTGCTTGCGCCACTGGCGAATCCGAACAGGCCCACCAGGTGGCCTCGTTGCAGCCGGCCACTCTTGAGGGCGGTGGCCAGCTGGAGGGGAAGGGTGTTGGTGGCGACGTTGCCGTAGCTGGGGAAGGTGACCAGGATCTGCTCGGGGTCCACCCCGACCCAGTCGCAGGCCACCTTGGTGAAGGCCACCGACGGCTGATGGACGCAGACGAGGTCCAGGTCACCGGCCTTCACCCCGAAGTCGTGCAGGGCGCCGCGCACCTTCTCGGGCATGCCCTCGAAGGACGCCACCAGTGCGGCCGAGTCGATGCGCAGCCGGCCCAGGGTGCGGTGCTGGGCGTAGGGGTTGGGCAGGGTGGCGGCCTGCCAGCCCCAGGAGTTGGCGAAGAAGCGGCTGCCGAGGATGCCGGGACGATCGGCGGCCTCGACCAGGACGGCGGAGCCCATGTCGCCGGTGCTCAGGCTGGGCAGCGCGTGCAGGATGTCGGCGGCGTCGTCCAAGGACCAGCGGCTCTCCCGCGTGCTCACCTCGCCGGTGGTGACGAGGACGCGGCGGTACTGGCCGGACCTGATGAACGAGTCGGCGACCTCCAAGGCGTTGAGCACGCCGTTGCAGGCGTTCTTCAGATCGAAGACGGGACAGCCGAGACCCAGCTTGGCGGCGACGACATGGGCCGTGGCCGGTTCCTCCATGTCGGCGAGGATGCCGGCGAACAGCAGCAGGTCGATGTCCCCCGGGCCGGTGCCGTGCTCGTCGAACAGATTGCGGGCGGCCTGGGCGGCGAGATCGGAGGGCTGCTCGTCGGCGGGTGCCACGGCGCGCTCACGGAGCCCGTACATGTGCCGAAGGACACCGGGGGACAGGGCGATGCCGGGATTGTGGGCCCGGAATCGGTCCTCGGTCTCGGTCACGGTCTGCCGGCCGGGGGGAATGTGGACGCTCGCGTGGGCGAGCGCGCTGTACACGGTCACAGGGGAGGTGACTTTCTGAGGATGGTGATGTGCGGGACGGGATGGGGCGACGGTTCGGCGAGGGCGGGGGACGGCGCCGCTCAGGGCGCGCGCAGGACGAGGACCACGTTGTGTCCGCCGAAGCCGAACGAATGGCTGGCCGCGGCCCGTACGGTCTGCTGCCGGGGCCGGTCCACCACGCAGTCCAGGGGGAACCCGAGGTTGTCCGTCGTGAGGTTGGCGATGGGCGGAACGGTGGAGTGATGGATCGTCAGGGCCGTCAGGGCAGCCTCGATGGCCCCTGCCGCACCGAGGCTGTGTCCGATGACGCCTTTGGCGGAGGTCACGGTGGGCCCCTGCGGCAGCACCCGCGCGATCAGCTCGGCCTCGGTCCGATCGTTCAACGGGGTCGATGTGCCATGGGCGTTGACATGATCGATGTCCGCGGGCACGAGCCCGGCCCCGCCGATCGCGCCGCGCAGCGCCACTTCCGCCACCGTGCCGCCGGGGGCGGGCGCCGTGGGGTGGTGGGCGTCCGAGCTCAGACCGACGCCGGCCAGCTGGGCGTACTGCCGCGTGCCGCGTGCCCGCGCGTCCTCGGTGCGTTCGAGTACGAGGATGGCGGCGCCCTCGGCGATGACGAAGCCGTCACGGTCGTCGGCGAACGGCCTGGACGCCCTCGCGGGATCGTCGGTCCGGGCCGAGAGAGCGCCCATCCGCTGGAAGCCGGTGGTGACCACGGGGCTGATTGCGGCCTCGGCGCCGCCGGCCACCGCGATGTCGCATGCGCCGGAGAGCAGCAGGTCACGGGCGACGGCCAGGGCGCTGGCCCCCGATGCGCAGGCCGTCTCCGTCGCCAGGGACGGGCCGCGCGCGCCCAGGTCGAGGAGGACTTCACCGGCGGCCATGTTGGAGATCAGCATCGGGATCAGGACGGGGGACACCAGGTCGGCGCCCGACTGCAGGCGCAGGGTCTGCTCCTCCAGATGAGCCGCGCCGGCCAGGCCGGAACCGATGACGACGGCAACCCGGGCGCCGTCCCATGTGGTCGGATCAAGGCCCGCGTCGGCCACCGCCTCGCGCGCCGCGAGCACGGCGAGCTGGGAGAACCGCCCCATCCGCCAGGCCTTGCCGCCGCCGATCCTGCCCTGCTCCGGCGTCATCGCCGGAACGCGGCAGGAGAAGTCGACGGGAAGTCCCTTGAGCTGGTGGTCCTGGGCCGCGGCGGACTCGCCGCGCAGTACGCCTTCCCAGGTCGCGTCGCGACCGACACCGGCCGGGGTGATGAGCCCCAGGCCGGTGACGGCGACCGCACGGCCGTCAGTCGTCACAGCACCCCTGCCGCGGTGCGCTTGGCGGCCAGGGCGGCGGTGAGCTGGGCGACCGTGGTGCTCTTCGTCGCCTCGTGTTCCTGCACCTCGACGGCCAGCTCCTCCTGCAGGGCCAGGGCGAGTTCGGCCAGGGCGAGGGAGTCGAGGTCGAGGCTCTCCAGCGTGGCCTCGGGGCGGATGAGGTCCTGGGGAACCTCGAACTTCCCGGTCAGTACGGAGTGGATCGCGGTGTCGACCGAAGACGAAGGCATGGCTGTGCCCTTTCAGGGGATGCGGGGATATTCAGGGGTATTGAGGGGGTATTGAGGGGGTATTGAGGGGGTGTTGAGGGGGTGTTGAGGGGGGTGAGCGGGGACTGCGCGAGAACCGCCGCTCAGAGGGAACGCAGCGGGCCGGCGGCGGCGCCGTGGACCGACGGAACCGGGGCCAGGTCGGGCCACAGCAAGGCGGCGGAGCCCCAGGTGAGCCCGGCCCCGAAGGACGTGAGCAGGACGCGCTCCCCGGCGTGGAGCCGGCCGCTCCCGGCCGCGTCGGCGAGCGCCAGCGGAATGGAAGCGGCCCCGGTGTTGCCGACCCGGTCGATGTTGGCGACCTGCCGGTCGGCGGGTACGGGGATGCGGTCTGCCACCGCGTTCAGGATCCGCGCGTTGGCCTGGTGCGCGACGAACCGGTCGACGTCCTCCACCGACCAGCCGACGTTCTTGAGCAGCACCTGCGAGGAGAGCGTCATACGGGTGACGGCATGCTGGAACACGTCGCGTCCCCGCATCCGGAAGTGCAGGTCCGCCGTGGTGTACCGGTGGGGCGCCGAACGTGCCAGCGCGCCACCACCCGGCACTTCGATCAGTTCATGCCCGGCGCCGTCGCTGCCCAGGTCGAAACCCAGGACGCTGCCGGGTTCGCCGTACTCGCCCCGGCGCAGCACCACCGCCCCCGCGCCGTCCGCGAAGACGACGCCCGCGCCACGGTCCTCCGGCGCGATCAGCGTGGAGTACACGTCGGCGGCGACGACCAGGACCCGGTGGGCGATACCGGCCCCGATCGCACCGGCGGCGGTGGCCAGCGCGTAGACGAATCCGCTGCACGCAGCGGCGACGTCCCAGGCGGCGACCTCGCCGAGGCCGAGCCGGTGCGCCAGTTGCGGCGCCATGGCGGGCATCGGCCGGTCCGGGGTGGACGTGGCCACGATGACCGCGTCGACGCGGGGAGCGGTGGCCGCGCCCAGTGGATGGACCGGCGCGGCTGCCGCCACGTCGAGCGCGCGCCCCGCCGCCTCGAAGGCCAGGTCTCCGGTCGATACCCCCGGCCCGACCCAGTGGCGGGTTCCGATGCCGGTGCGACGGCGTACCCATGCGTCGTCGGTTTCCCATGCGGCCGGGAGCTCGTCGTTGCTCACCGCACGCGGCGGCACGACACCGGCCAGGCCTTCGAGCACAGCGGTTCGCTCTACGCCCGGCCGCCCGCGTGTACGAGACAGCGTCACCAGGGAGCCCTCTCCGCGCCGCCGACCGGGCCGCGGCACACCGCGCGCAGCCCGCACCCCGTCGCACCACGGAGCTTCAACTCCCTTGCCGTACACAAGAGTTCGCCAGACACCCACACCTCACCCGGGATCGCGTTCTGCTGGAATCGGCATGACCTTATGGGCGCAAAGGATCTTGGCAAGAATGGGCTGTTCTTCGAACGAAAGACCTAGATGCGCCAACCCGAGGCGATCGCGCAGCTCAAGAGGGCTCCTGCAGGAACGTTACGGCCGCTGCGCCGAACGGGAGTCACGCCAAGGGGTGAAGATTTGCGGCCATTTCGGTGCCGGCCTGCCGCCGGGGACAGGGGCGGGGGGCATCAGAATCGCCACCGCTCCGGTCAGTCAACGACCGGCTCGTTCGGCAAGGTTCGCGCCACGCCCCGGGTCGATGTTGAACGTGTTGAATCCCGGGCGCGGAGCTCCTGTCCCCCTCGGCTGTGACAACGGAAAGGAGCTGCGCTACGAGCCAGGGATCGGTCATGTCTCCATGCTCGGCGACCCGTTCGCGACGCGCACGTCCGACACGCGTCCCTGCAGCGGCACGACGCGGGGCGCGTGGTTCAGGCCTGTCGTACGGAGCGGATGCGTGCGATCTCCCGAGCGGCGCTGACCGAAGCGATGGTGACGTTCATCTGCTCGGCGGCGGCCACCGCCGAGCACATCTCCTCGCGGCGGCCCTCCGCGTGGTACAGCCGGGCTCGGGCCAGCAGGCTGAACAGGACGGCGCGCGATTCCTGCGAAGGGCGCTCGTCGAGCGAGGCGGTCAGCGCCGCATGGGCCTCACGCGGCTCACCGACACGGACCAGGACGGCGGCCCGCTGGTAGTGCAGGGACGCCGTGGAATAGACCGCGAAAGGCTCCTCGCCGCCGGTGTAGTGCGGCAGCAACCGGGACGCGGTCTCCAGCCATTCCAGGGCCGCCCGCCGCTCGCGCCGCGCCGCGCACACCCGGGCGGCCTGCGCGGCGACGTACGCACGCACCGGTTGGGGCGCGTGGCGGGAGACCTCCAGAGCGCGGTCGAGGTACCCCGACGCTAGAGGAGTCACGCCCTGCAGCAGGGCGTTCTCGCTCAACTGCCGCAGGGCGATGGCCTGCACGGGCCTGTCCTGTGCGTGGTCGGCGAGCGCTTCGGCGGCGGTCAGCGCCCCCTCCGCCTCCTGGGTGCGGCACGCGTCGGCATAACTGCCGGCCAGGAGAACGGCCGTCCGGGCGGCATGCGCCAACCCCGCCCTGGACTCCGTCGCCATGACCAGGGCGCCGCCCGCGGGACCGAAGGTGGACCGCAGGTAGGCCAGCAGCACCGGCTCGGTGCGCCGCCCGCCCAGCGCGCCCGTCTGCTGCACGAAGAATCGCTCCGCCCCTCGCCACACCTGCTCGTGCGACGCCGGAACCGGCAGGCCTTCGCTGGAGGGACGGGCGCGCTGCCCCGGCACGCGCTCGGAGGGCGGTTCGTCGCCTTGGACACCGCCGCGGACACCGCCGTGTACGCCGCTTGCGTCGAGGCCGGGGATGGCGGCGATCAGCGAGGCCGCGTCCTTCCGCGCCGGTGGCCGGCCATCGGCGAGCCCCAGCTCCACCGGCGTGATCAGCCGCCCGAGCCGCTGGGTGAACAGCCCGCACAGCAGTTCAGGCACCGGGCGGCGGGGGCGGGAGCCGCGGATCCAGTGCGCCACCGTCGTCCGGTCGTACGTGGTGCCCACTTTGTGCCGCCGCGCGTCCTCGTTGACGCGGTGGGCCAGGGCTTCGTACGTCCAGCCGGCCTCGCGGATCAGGCTCAGCAGGGAGTCGTTGGGCGTAGCCATGGCCTTACTCCGTCTACGAGGGCGGGAGCCCGGGAGGAACCTCCTCTCCGGGCCCAACGGGCTCGACGGCGTACGGTTTCGGCATACGGCATCCCCACACGACAGTTCCACATCCGGAGTGGGACGGGGCCATCGCCCGTCCGGGCGCGCAGCGGGTCGCCGAGCCGGTGGCCCTCATCTGCGTCACCTCTGTCACCTCTGCTTCTGCAAGACCCCCGCCTTCACGCACGACGCCGTCACCGCGAAGTTCCGCCGCACCTCCTGCTCGCCGATCACGAACGGGTTCGGCTGCGTGCCGTGTTCCCGCAGGGTGTCGATGCTGCGGGTGCCCATGGTCAGGAACGGATGGGTGCTGAGTACGGAATCGACGTGCTGCTTCTGGGCCGCCGCGCGGAAGGCGGTCAGGGACGCGGCCATCTGCCGGCGCCCTTCGAGCGTGGCGGGCTGGGCCGTGCCGCCCCAGAAGCCGGCGACATGCCGGCGGCCGTCGAAGTCCCTGACCGTCACGGTGATCGACACCGTGCCCGGTGTGTGCCCCGGCGTGGGCAGCAGGTGCATCCGGGTGGTGCCGAAGGAGAGCGTGGTCGGCCCGGAGATCGCGCGGTCCAGCGGCCTCAGCGTCGCCGGCAGCGCGGCCTCGCCCGCCGCGCCGGCCACGATCTTCGCCCCGTAGGTCTGCTTGAGGTAGGTGGCGCCGCCGTAGTGGTCCTCGTGCTCATGGGTGAGGACGACGTGCGTGATGTCCTTCGGGTCGAGGCCCGCGGCGGTCAGGCCCGGAACGATGACGTCGCGTGCGTCGGCCTCGTTCCACAGGGCGTCTACGAGGACGATGCCCTCGGAGGTCCTGATCGCGTACGCGCTCGTGCCCGGATAGCCGAGGAACACGACGTTCTCGAAGATCCGCTCGCCGTTGTATCCCGTGTCCCGGTCGGTCAACTGCTCGACCCACTCGGGCGGATTGCCCGTCGGCGAGACCGTCTCGATCTGACGGCACCACTCGACGCGGGCGTTCTGCAGGAACGGCGTGGTGCGGGTCGCGCGGGTGGCGTCATCGAGAGCCCGCCGCACCTCGGGGGTGTGCTTGCGCGTCGCGGTGGCCGCACTCCCCGCCGACGTCGCCGCCGTGGGCGGATCCGCGGCACAGGCCAGGCCGACGACCACGCCCGCCATGACGGCGGCCGCCGTCCTGCACGCGTGGTGAAGAGCCGTCCGCGGTGTGCCCCGCTGCGCTGTCCTGAGTGCTTTTCCTGGCCCCATCGCTCCCACTTCCTTACCGGTCGGCGCATTCCGCAGCCGTCCGGACGGTAGTGAGGTGCGAGGGCCCTCGGGGATGGACGGTTTCTCCATCGATGCGCGACGAGCCGGGAGAACTTCTCCCTGTCCCCGCCGAATCGGCCTGCCTACGGTGAGCGGGCTCACCTGGGGCTCACCTGGCGGAACGGTCGTTCACCCAGCACAGGGACATGAGGAGTCGTCGATGACGGAAGCCGAGACACTGCGACTGCGCCGCAGCGCACTGCGCAAGATCGCTCGAAGGCTCATCCCCTTCCTGGGACTTGTGTACTTCGTCAACTATCTGGACCGCACGAACATCGGCTTCGCCAAGCTGACGATGAGCGAGGACCTCGGACTCACGGAGACCATGTTCGGGCTCGCCTCGGGGCTGTTCTTCATCGGCTACCTGCTGTTCGAGGTGCCGAGCAACCTCGCCCTGCACCGTTTCGGCGCGCGGCGCTGGATCGCCCGCATCATGGTGACCTGGGGTCTGTGCGCGATGCTGATGGCCTTCGTGCAGTCGGCCGGGCAGCTGTACGGGGTGCGCGTGCTCCTCGGCGTCGCGGAGGCGGGCTTCTTCCCGGGGATCATGCTGTATCTGACGTGGTGGCTGCCGAGGGCCGAACGCGTGCGTCTGATCGGCGCGTTCCTGGTCGCCATCCCGCTGTCCAGCGCCCTGGGAGCGCCACTGTCCACGGCGATCATCACGTACCTCGACGGGTTCATGGGACTGGACGGCTGGCGCGTGATGTTCCTGCTGGAGGGCGTGCCGGCCGTGCTGCTCGGCGTGGTCTGCTGGTTCTACCTCACCGACCGGCCCGAGGACGCCGCGTGGCTCACCCCCGGTGAACGCCGTGCGCTCACCGCCGCCCTGGAAGCCGAACGGGCCGAACTCGCGCCCGCGGCCGAGGGCTCCGCCTGGCGGGCCCTGCTCAGCGGCAAAGTGCTCGCCCTGGGCGGCATCTACTTCGGGGTCGTGTACGGCCTGTACGCCCTCTCGTTCTTCGGGCCGACACTGGTCGCAGGCTTCTCCGAGCGGTTCGACACGGAGTTCACCCTCGTCCAGACCGGCGCCGTCGTGGCCGTGCCCTTCGTGGCCGGAGCGATCGCGATGATCCTGTGGAGCCGCCACTCGGACCGCACGGGGGAGCGGCGCTGGCATCTGGCGGGGCCCGCCATCGTGGGTGGCCTGACGATCCCTGTCGCCCTGTACCTCGACTCGCCGTACGCGGTCATGATCATGGTCACCGTCACGGCGATCGGCATCTTCTGCGCACTGCCGGTCTTCTGGCACTTCCCGCCCACGGTCCTGACGAGCGCGGGAGCCGCGGCGGGAATCGCCCTGATCAACACCCTGGGCAACGCCTCGGGCTTCCTCGCGCCGTACGTGACGGGGTGGGCCCGCGACGCGACCGGGGACATCGACACCGGGCTGTGGATCGTCGGCATCGTGATGGTCGCCGCCGGGGTGGGGGCGGCGCTGCTGCGCGAGACGCCGTCGGCGAAGGGCGGTGAGACGGCAGCCCTTGCGGGTTCGACCACGCAGAGGTCCGTCGGTTCGTGACGGGGGGTCAGGCGGAGCGGGGCGGGATCAGAGCGGCGGCCGGTTGCTGCCGCTGGGTGCGTGGCTCAGGTCGACCACGCAGAAGATGTTGCCGTCCGGGTCGGCGAGTACGACGAAATCGGGGTCGGGCGGGTACAGGTCCCATGCGACGGCTTGCGCACCCAGGGAGATCAAGCGCCGGACCTCTGCCTGCTGCTCCTCTCTGGTCTCGGTGAACAGGTCCAGGTGGAGACGCGGCCGGGACTCCACCGGTGACGCGCTGTGGGCCAGGGCGAGAGCCCTGCCGGAGCCGTCGGCATGATTGAGGGTCCGCCACGTGTCGTTCTTCCACTCCTCGGTGGCGACCAGGTCCAGCGCCTGTGTCCAGAAGGCGACGGCACGGGGGAGGTCGGTGACACCGACGACGGGAATTCCGAGCTTCAGCATGTGCGGAAGCCTAGGTGTTCGAGGAGCCTGGGCCGTTGCGGAGGCGGGGGTGAGCTGGGGCCTGATCCCTCAGGTCAGGCACGTCTGTCCGTCAAGTCGTGCAGGCGCAGGGCCAGTTGGATGTCCAGGGCCCGGTCCGCGCCGCGCCAGCCGCCGCCGAGGAGGTCGTCGGCCCGGTTCAGGCGCTGGTAGAGCGTATTGGCGTGGATGTGCAGGTCCGCACAGGTGCGGGCGTGGTGCTGCGCGTTGGCCAGGTACACCGAGAGCGTGGCCGCCAGGTCACCTCCCCGCCCCCGCTGGCGGTCATGGTCGAGCAGCGGGCCGACCGTCCTGCGGACGAACACCTGGGCGTCGTCGGTGCCCGCCTGGGTGAACAGGGAGCGGTAGGCGCCCAGTTCGGCGGGCTCGGCCACCGCGCCGTGCCGACCGAGCGCCCGCAGCATCGTCGCCGTCTGCCGCGCCTCCCGGTGCGCCCGGCGGATCTCCGCGACACCGCGCCCGCACGCGGCCAGGCCCACGGGTCCGGCGAGACCGCGTGGTTCCACCAGCGCCCTGAGCGCGGCCAGGTCGAGACCCGGCACCAGGAAGGTGATCTGGTCGCCCAGCTGGGCGCTCCAGCCCGATGTCTCCTGCACCAGCCTGGCGATCTGGTCGGGGGTGTGGTCGGTTTCGCGGGCATCCACTACGGCCACCGCCGCCACGGAGTCGACGTCCATGCCCGCGCCGAGCGCCCGGCGCCGCACCCCGGCCTCGTCGGCCTCGGCCGAGAGCAGCGAGGTCAGCACCTCCCCGCGGGTGCGCAACTGCGTCTCCAGGACCGAGCGTTCCAGCGCGGCCACCAGCGCCACGGTGACGGCGCCGATCGACAGCAGCCGTACGTCCTCGTCGTGGAACGCCTGCTCCCCGGTCGCGACCAGTGAACCGGCATGGCCCCCGCGCACCACCACGGGCAGCGCCACACCGTGGTGACCGTCGTGCTCGAACCGGCGTGCGGACCGCGGCTCGTCGCCGGTCCAGGGCCGCGGGCGTGCGCACTGCGGCCCGGCGAGCAGGTCGCCGTGCGAGTCGAGTACCGACACCGTGAGGCCGGTGGCGCCGGTGATGGCCCGCGCCACCTCGCGATAGCCGCCCCCGCCGACCACGACGTCCGTGAGCCTGTCGCGCAGTTCCGCCTCCGCCCGGCGCAGGGAATCGCTGTGCCGCAACGTCAGATTGGCCTCGCGCAGATCCGCGATGAGCGCCGCGTTGCGCAGGGCCACCGCCGCGTGGGCCGCCAGTGCGGCGAGCAGCTCCACCTCGCGGTCGGTGAACCGGCGCGGGCTGCGGTCGGCGGCGAGCAGGACCCCGACCGGCTCGTCGTCGACGATCATCGGCACGCCCAGGATCCCGCCCAGCTGCTCGGCCGCCGCGGCACTGTCGACGGCCGGGCTACGGGTGATGGCGGGGTCCTCGCGGTAGCGGACGGAGGACTGCGGCGCGCCACTGCGCAGCACGAGTCCGCCAAGTCCCGCGCCCGGTTCGAGCTCGATGCCCCGCAGCGTCGAGCCCATCGAGCCGTCGACGGTCTCGATCCGCAGCCGCTGGTCGTCGTGGAGCACCATGATGTACGCGAGGTCGACCGAGAGCAGCCGCCGCGCGTGCGCCGCCACTTCCCGCAGCACCCCGCTGGAGGCGGTCAACGCGCCCAGGCGCCGGGCCAGGTCGTTGAGCGCCGACAGCTCGGCAGACTCCCGCTGCTGCCGGGTCATGCGCCGCAGGATCTCGCGGGCGTGCGCGGCGGAGTCCTCGACCTCCTTCGCGGGCCGCCCCTCGTCGAGGAGCGCCAGGCGCAGCGCGTCGATCTCGTCGGGCGACGGGGCCTCGGAAAGCAGCCGCAGCCAGCGGTTCTCGGTGATGTGCACCCCCTCATGATGCAGTGGGGCTCAGGAGCCCACTGTGGAGAGTCTCTCCGTGGCAGGGGACGGAGCGTGGAGATTGTCTCCGTACGGATCACCGCGTCACCGTGTTTCGATCGACATCGGCAGCACCGCCCGCGCCGGCCCGGCGGTACTGCGAAGAGGGGACGGATACAGGTATGCACGCCACCGGAAGGCCCGCCTCGGGGCGAACCCACCGAGAGGACACACGATGAGCGCCACGGTCGTTCGAGCGATCCTCGAGCACATCCCAGCCGACCGGGTTCTCACCGATCCGGACAGCGTCGAGGCCTTCCGCCGTGACCAAGCGGCATGGGCGCCCAGCGGTCGCCCCGCGGCCGTAGTCCGCGCGACGTCCACCCAAGATGTCGCCGACACGGTCCGCGCCTGTATCCGTCACCGCACCCCCGTCGTCGCACGCGGCGCGGGCACCGGTCTTTCCGGGGGCGCCAACTCGGGGGACGGGCATGTGGTCGTGGCCCTCGAAGCCATGGACAGGATCGTCGAGGTGAGCCCGCTGGAGCGGCTCGCCGTCGTCCAGCCCGGGGTGGTCAACGACCACTTGCGGGCAGCGGTGGCCGAGCACGGGCTCTGGTATCCGCCCGACCCCGCCAGCTCCCCGTGGTCGACCATCGGCGGCAACGTGGCCACCAACGCGGGCGGTGTCTGCTGCGTGAAATACGGCGTCACCGGTGACTACGTACTGGCTCTGGAGATGGTCAACGGGCTCGGTGAGATTGTGCGGATCGGCCGCCGCACCGCGAAGGGCGTCGCGGGCTACGACCTGACGGGACTCGTCGTCGGCTCGGAAGGGACGCTCGGCATCGTCACGGAGGTGACCGTCCGTCTGCGTCCCCTGCCCCCGCCCGCGGTCACGGTGGCCGGCCACTTCGGCTCCGTCGTCGACGCCGGAGCCGCCGTACGCGCCGTCGCCGCGGCAGGACTGACGCCCTCGGCGCTGGAACTGATCGACCGGCACTGCCTGCGCGCCGTCGACGCGTGGAAGAACATGGGTCTCTCGCTCGACGCCGATGTGGTGCTCCTGGGCCGGATCGACGAGCCGGGCGAGACGGGCGCGGCCCAGGCCGGGCGCATGGTCGAGTGCTTCCGCGAGGCAGGCGCCTCCTGGGCCGAGCGGTCCACCGACGAGCACGAGGCGGACGCCCTGTTCGCGGCCCGCAGGCTCGCCTATCCGGCGCTGGAGCGCCTGGGCCCGGTCCTGACCGAGGACATCTGCGTGCCCAAGGACCGCATCGTGGAGATGCTCGGCCGCATCGAGAAGACCGCCGTCCGGCACGACATTCTCATCGCCAACATCGCGCACGCAGGCGACGGCAACCTGCACCCCCTGCTGATCACTCAGCCCGGCGACGACGCCGCACGCACCCGCGCCCAGGCGGCCTTCGCCGAGATCATCGCCGACGCCATCGCGCTGGGCGGCACGGTCACCGGCGAGCACGGAGTGGGCCTGCTCAAACGCCCGGGTCTCGCCGCGGAGATCACACCGGAGGTCATGGCCATGCAGCGGGCGGTGAAGCAGGCCCTCGACCCGTACGGCGTACTCAATCCGGGAAAGGTGCTGTCCTGAGGGTTGATCAGCCCGTCTCGGGCCGCCCCGTTCCAGGCGCCGACCGAACGCGAGGGCTGTGCCGGGTGAACGCCCACAGCACGAGTCCGAGACAGCTGAACGAGGCGCCGAGTACGCAGACGGCGCCCCAGCCGGCCACCGTGTAGAGGGAGGTCGCGGCGATGGCGCCGGTGGCGCTGCCGATCGAGTAGAAGACCATGTAACCGCCGATCAACCGGCTGCCCGCGTCCGGGTGCAGTGCGTAGATCAGCGTCTGGTTGGTGACATGGACCGCCTGCACGGCGAGGTCGAGAAGGAACACCCCGACGACCAGGGCCCACAGTGAGCTGCGGGTGAAAGCCAGGGGCAGCCACGAGGCAGTCAGCAGGGCCAGGGCGATGCCGGTGGTCCGCCGGGAGAGTCCGCGGTCGTTCAGGCGGCCCGCCACGGTCGCGGCCAGGGCGCCGACGACACCGATCAGGCCCAGGGCCCCGATCGCGCTGTGGGACAGGAAGTACGGGGCCTCGCTGAGCGGCAGCGCGACGCTGCTCCACAGGGTGCTGAAGGCGGCGAAGATCAGCAGGCCGAACAGGGCCCGGATCCGCAGCAGTCGCTCGGTCGCGAAGAGGGTGACCGTGGAGCGCAGGAGCTGTCCGTAGCGCAGGGTCGCCGCCGGAGCCGCGCCCTGGCGCGGCAGCACCCGGTACAGGACCAGGGCGAGCAGAGCGGTGAGCGACGCCGAGGCGAGGTAGACGGAGCGCCAGCCCGCGAGGTCGGCCATGAGGCCCGACACGGTGCGGGCGAGCAGGATGCCGATGACCACGCCGCCGGTGACCAGACCGACGACGCGTCCGCGCGCGTCGGCAGGGGCCAGCGATGCCGCGAAGGCCACCAACGTCTGCGTGACGACGGCCAGAAGCCCCGTCGCCGCCATGCCCGCGAGCAGGATCGCCGCCGTGTGCGCGGTGGTCACCACGGCCAGCGCCACCACCAGGAGCAGCAACTGGGCCACGACGAGCCGTCTGCGGTCGGCGATGTCGCCCAGCGGTACGAGGAAGAAGAGCCCGAGGCCGTAGCCGACGTGCGTGAGGGTGACCACGCTGCCGACGAGCGCCGGGCTCATGGCGAGGTCGTGGCCGACGGTCACCAGGAGCGGCTGGGAGAAGTAGACGTTGGCCACCGCGGCCCCGCAGGCGACGGCGAAGAGCAGGACGACGCCGCGGGACAGGACGACCGTAGCTTCCGCCTCGCCGCGGGCCTGGGGGTGTTGTGTCACGGCTTTACCGTTGCCGGGCATCGGCGTTCCTCCGCGCATGTGGTTTCAACTTGCTACCAGTGATGGCGGCGACGTTAGCCCGTCTTGGTAGCATGTTGCAACCGTCTATTCGAGCGCGAGGATGAGGAATGCCATGGTGACCAGGACCCGCTTCGACGACAGCGAATGTCCCGTCGCCCGGTCGGTGGACGCGATCGGCGACTGGTGGTCCCTGCTGATCGTGCGGGACGCCTTCGACGGAAGCAGGCGCTTCGGGGAGTTCCAGCGCAGCCTCGGCGTCGCGAAGAACATCCTCACCGCGCGGCTGCGCAGCCTGGTCGCGGGCGGTGTCCTGGAATCCGTCCCCGCCTCGGACGGCAGCGCCTACCGCGAGTACGTGTTGACTCCGAAGGGCGAGGCGCTCTTCCCCGTCATCGTGGCGCTGCGGCAGTGGGGCGAGCAGAACTTCTTCGCCCCCGGCGAACCGCACTCACAGCTGGTCGACCGACGGCAGGGGCAAGGTCTTCGCGCGCTGGAAGTGCTGTCCGCGGACGGGCGACGGCTGAACCCCGCCGACACCACCGTCCACAAGGTCCCCACCCCGTGAGCTGAGCCGGACCGATGGATACGTACGCCGGCACGCGACGCCGCGTACGTATCCACTCCGGTGGCCTGCGCTCAGGCGCTGCTCAAGCGATGCTCAGACGCGGTCCAGGACGACCACCGGGATCTCCCGGTCGGTCTTGCGCTGGTAGTCGTCGTAGGACGGCCAGGTGGCGGCCATGGTCCGCCACATGTCCGGCTTCTCGTCGGGGGTGGCGGTACGCGCACGGGCGGTGTACCGGTCGGCCTTCACCTGCACCTGGACCTCGGGGTTCGCCTCGATGTTGCGGTACCACAGCGGCGGCTGGTCGGCTCCGCCGTTGGAAGCCACCACGAGCACCGCGTCACCGTACGGCTGGTAGATCAGGGGAGTGCTGCGCTGCTCGCCGCTCTTGCGGCCCACGGTGGTGAGGATCAGGACCGTGGTGTTCTGCCAGTCGTGGCCTTCCTCGCCATCGGTCGCGACATAACGCTCGACGTGCTCTTTGCCGAACAGCATCTGCTGTCTCCTTCGTGTTCTGCGTGATCTTCGTGTGCTGACCAACTGCTGACCAACTCTTCATGGTCACTCTGCGGTTTCCGGCCGGCGTGGGCGCGGAACCGGCGCGCCCGGCCTAACGACGACACGATGATCCGCGTACTGCGCCATCCGAGGGTTCAGAAGCCTCGACGGACTCGGCGAGCTCAATTGGCCCCGAACGACCAGAACACGCCCACCTCGTCGTCGGTCACGGCGATCAGCCCGAGGTCCTCGAACAGATCGAGGCCGTTGAGGTACTCGGAGGTGAGGAAACCGTGGGAGCAAGTGCCTTGGAGGCCCGCCGCGAGGAAGTCCGGGGCCGGGTCGCCCGCAGCGGTCGTCGCGTTGGTCCAAAAGAGCGCGGTGGGGCCGTACCTGTCGAGGAGGGTCCGGGCGTCTGCCAGGACGGCGTCCCGGTCCGGTCGGGAGCGGACAGGTGCGGGTTCCGACTGCCATTCCTCGGTCATGACGGCGATCGCCGCGATCGCCGCGTCCGTCTCCAGGGGGTGCAGGTATGCGGGGAACTGCGCGGCGGCCGGCGGATCGAAGGGGTACGCGGGCACGGCGCGGCGGGCGTCGCTGTCCCGGTCCCAGTCCAGCCGGATCCAGCCCCGGGGGTCGGAGACCTCGCGGTGCAGTACGGCGAGGACGTCGTGCGCCCAGTCCGCGTGCCGGCGGGGACCGGTGGCCGTGAAGGTGTAGACGACGTCGAACAGCCGCAGGGCCGCGGCGTTCCAGGGGCAGCGGCGGCCGCGGAACTCCGTCAACAGGCTGCCGACCCGGCGCCGGTAAACGTCCCTCGGGTCGGCCGGGATGCTCCGGAGCTGGTCGAGGGCCCAGCGGACGAGCTCGTCGGCTCCGTCCGGGGCCAGGTGGAGCCGACTCTGGTCGAGCGGAAGGTCCGCGCCGCCCCAGAGTGCGTCCAGGTGGGCATCGAGGAGGTCGAGGGCGGGCGGGTCGGCGGGCAGCGGCATTGCGACACCTTAGACGGCCTCGCCCTTGCCCCAGCCCCGATCCCTAAGACCTCCGGGCGGCCGAAGCGCCGACGGCGGCGAGGATGGGCGTCATGGATATCCGGCAGCTGGAGTACTTCCTCGCGATCGTGGACCACGGGGGTTTCAACCGGGCGGCATCAGCCCTGTACCTGTCTCAGCCCTCGCTGTCCCAGGCCGTGCGGGCACTGGAGCGGGACCTGGGCAGCAGCCTCTTCCACCGGATCGGCCGCAGGGCGGTGCTCACCGAGGCGGGTACGGCCCTGATCGAGCCCGCGCGGGCAGCCGTACGCAGTCTGGAGACGGCCCGCGCCGGCGTTGCCGCCGTGCACGAACTGCGCGAGGGGCGGCTGGACATCGCCGCCATGCCGTCGCAGGCGGTGGAGCCACTGACGACGATGGTGCGCGCCTTCAGCGGCCGATATCCCGGGGTGTCGGTGAACATCCGGGCGGCCTTCACCTCGCGCGATGTGATCGACATGGTGCGCACCGGCGCCGCCGAGCTGGGACTTCTCGCGACGTCCGGTCCTGTCGCCGAGAAGGAGGTGAGGGCGCACGCCGTGGGTGAGCAGCGATTCGTCCTGGTCACTCCGCCCGACGGGCCGTTCCCTGCGGGCAGCCCGGTGGCCTGCGAAGAGCTGGCAGGACAGCGGCTCATCGTCGGACAGCGAGGCACCGGGATGCGCGCCTACGTCGACGGTCTTCGCGAGAGAGGGATCCCCTTCGCCATCGCGGCGGAGACCGAGCACCGGGTGGCGATCCTGCCGCTGGTGCTCGCCGGAGTAGGGCTCGCCGTGGTGACCGAGTCCTGGCGCGCGATGGCCGAGCGGGCAGGAGCGAGCGTGCTGGACATCGAGCCGAAGACGACGCTGCAGATCGCTCTGGTCAGCCGTCGGTCCGAGCAGTCGCCTGCCGCACGGGCCTTCCTGACCTGCGCACTCGGCCGAGCCGAAGACTCATAGGCTCGCCCTATAAGGCAGATCGGCAGAGCGTCTTGGACGGTGCCGCGGCCTGATTGCTGCAATCAGGCCATGACCCACCACGCCATGACTCACCACGCCACGAGCGACCAGTCCACGAGCGACCAGTCCACGACGCACCACCACATCGCGCTCATCCCCGGCGACGGCATAGGCGCAGAGGTCCTGCCGCCCGCCCAACAGGTCCTCGGCGCCGTGGGCGCCCGGCACGGCCTCGACTTCTCGTACACCTCCTACGACTGGTCGTGCGAGCGCTACGTCCGCGAGGGCGCGATGATGCCCGAGGACGGTCTCGACCAACTGCGCGGCAAGGACGCCATCCTGCTGGGTGCGGTCGGCTACCCGGGTGTGCCGGATCACGTCTCCCTGTGGGGGCTGCTGATCCCCATCCGGCGAAATTTTCGCCAGTACGTCAACCTGCGCCCCATCCGCGTCTTCGAGGGCGTCGAGAGCCCGCTGCGGGCCGCGGCACCAGGCGAGGTCGACTTCGTCGTCGTACGCGAGAACGTCGAGGGCGAGTACAGCGAGATCGGCGGCCGGCTCAACCGGGGCTTCCCGGAGGAGATGGCCGTCCAGGAGGCCGTGTTCACCCGCGCCGGAGTGACCCGCGTCCTCGACCACGCCTTCGAACTCGCCGCGCGGCGCGGCGGAAGGCTCACCTCCGCCACCAAGTCCAACGGCATCGTGCACACCATGCCGTTCTGGGACGAGCTGGTCGCCGAGCGCGGCGTCGAGCATCCGCAGGTGACCTGGGACCAGGAGCACATCGACGCGCTGGCCGCCAAGTTCGTGCTCGACCCGGCGCGCTTCGACGTGGTGGTGGCCTCCAACCTCTTCGGCGACATCCTCAGCGACCTGGCCGCCGCCGTGGCCGGTTCGATCGGCATCGCCCCGGCCGCCAACCTCAACCCGGAGCGCGAGTTCCCCTCGATGTTCGAGCCGGTCCACGGCTCCGCCCCGGACATCGCGGGCCGCGGCATCGCCAACCCGCTGGGGGCGATCTGGTCGGCCGCCCTGATGCTCGACCACCTCGGCCACGGCGCCGCGGCCAAGGACGTCACCGACGCCATCGCCGCGGTGCTCGCCAAGACCGATGTACGCACCCCCGACCTCGGTGGCAGCGCCACCACCACGGAGTTCACCGAGAAGCTCCTCGAACTGCTCTGACGCCGCTTCGCACCGCGTCCCGGCCGAGCCCACGTTCCTCGACGAGGAGAAACGCCATGGCAGCAAGCGCAACCACCCCACCCGGCACGGTTCCGGCCACGCCGCCCCCGCCCAAGCCCTGGTACAAACAGCTGTACTTCTGGGTGCTCACCGCGATCGTCGCGGGCGTCCTGACCGGTTGGCTCTGGCCCTCCGCCGGCGTGGCCCTGGAACCGGTCGGCACCACCTTCGTCTCCGCGATCAAGATGCTGATCACGCCGATCGTCTTCCTGACGATCGTGGCCGGCATCGGCGGTGTCGACAGCCTGCGCCGGGTCGGCAGGGTCGGCCTGAAGTCCCTGGTCTACTTCCAGGCAGGGACGCTGGCCGCGCTCGCGCTCGGACTGATCGCGGTCAATCTGTTCCGGCCGGGCGCCGGGGTCCACGCCCACCCCGGCGAACTCCAGCTGTCCGGTGATGCCGCCCAGTACGTCAAGGACGGCGAGAACCAGAGCTGGTGGCACTTCCTCACCGACATCGTGCCCGACAGCGCCGTCGGGGCGTTCGCCGAGGGCAACATCCTCCAAGTCATCTTCTTCGCCGTCCTGTTCGGCGTCGCCCTCAAAGCCGTGGGACCCGTGGGAGCGCCGCTGGTCGACGGCATCAACCGGCTGAGCACGGTCGTCTTCAAGATCCTGCACTACATCATGCTCGCGGCCCCCGTCGGCGCGTTCGGCGCCATGGCCTACACCATCGGCACGTACGGCATCTCGACCCTCACCAGCCTCGGGCAGCTCATCGGTCTCTTCTACGGGACGTCGCTCTTCTTCGTCGTAGCCGTCCTGGGCAGTGTTCTCGCCCTGCTGAGGATCAACGTCTTCCGGCTGCTGGGTTATCTGCGCGAGGAGTTCCTCATCGTCCTGGGCACCTCGTCCTCCGAGAGCGTCCTGCCCCGCGTCATGACCAAGCTCGAAGGGCTCGGCGTGCGCCGGGACATCGTCGGCCTGACCGTGCCGACCGGGTACTCCTTCAACCTCGACGGCAGCTCCATCTATCTCTCCCTGGCCGCCGTCTACATCGCCCAGGCCACCGACACTCCGCTCACCATCGGTCAGCAACTCGGCCTGCTGGCCGTCATGATCCTCACCTCCAAGGGCTCCGGAGGCATCACCGGCGCCGGGTTCATCGCCCTGGCCGCCACCTTGTCCACCGTCGGCACCGTCCCCGCCGCCGGGATCATGCTCATCTTCGGCATCGACAAGTTCATGTCCGAGTGCCGCGCCCTGACCAACCTCGCGGGCAACAGCGTGGCCACCCTCGTCGTCGCCCGCTGGGAACGCGTCCTGGACACCGCACGCGTCAACCGGGTCCTGCGTACGGGAATCCCCGAGCCGGCTGTGGCCCCGGACCCGGAGCCGGGGCGGGCGCAGCACGCCCCTCGGACTCACCTGGGCGATACGAGTGCGACCTTGGGGGCCGGGGGCTGAGCGGTGGACTCCGGCTCCGGCTCCGGCTGGGGCGGGTCCGTGAGGAGGTAGGCGCGCCGCCATCGGAGGAAAGGACGTTCGATGCCGTTGTACGTGACCACGGCTGTGATCAGGGTGACGGGCAGAACGGCGACTGCCGTGGTGATGAAGGCATCCACCACCGGGCGCCCCGTCAGCTCGATCCACCAGCGGCGGGAGATGAACATGGTGACGACCATGTAGTGGAGCAGATACACGGAGAAGCTCATCTCGCCGACCTTGGCGATGCCTCGCGACACGAGTCCCGTCGAGGTGACGGTGGCCACGTAGGTCAGCACCACCAGGGACCAGAGGATTCCCTCGACGTCGACCCAGAGCAGCCGGGAGGCGTGCCCTTCCTGGAAGGCGTGCGTCTGGTTGAAACCCCAGACGGCGGCGATGGCCAGGGCCGTTGCGACGGCGGCCTTCGCCGGTCCCTGGAACCGCTTCCGATGGTGCACGAAGAACCAGGCGGCCACCATGCCCAGGAGGAACTGGTCGATCCTGCCGGCGAGGCTGTAATAGAGCATCGAGTTCACGTTGATGGGCCCTGCGGCCGAGGCCCACACCAAGGCCCGGATCACGGCGACGGCGGCCAGCAGCTTGCCCAGAGCCAACGGGCCGTGCTTGGTGAGGACTCTGCTGAACAGCGGGAACAGCAGATAGAACTGCAACTCGACGGCGATCGCCCACCACATGCTCGACACGGCCCCCAGATCGAGGGAGCCGGGCAGATTCCCGAGACCGCCCAGGGACTGGAGCAAGGCCGGCAGATGCACACCCTGTTTGTGCGCGCCGACACCCAGAATGATCAACGCGATGTAGAGCGGGAAAATGCGCAGCAACCGATTGCCCAGGAACGGGCCGTAGCGAATGTCCTTGCCCAGGGTTCCGACGGTGAAGATGAACCCGGACAGCACCATGAAGAGGGCCACGCCGGTATGGCCTTCCACCACCAGAGTGGCCAGCGGGTTGTCCGAATACAGCCAGCCGCGCGGGTCCCGGTTCGGGATCTCCCTGAGGAACGGAGAGATCATCTGCGTGCCGTGGCAGAAGAGCACCAGCAAAGCGGCGTAGGCACGCAAATGGTCGACGGACACCAGGTACTGCCGATTGCGGCTGCGCATGAGTGGGCCCCGGCCTCTCTCCACCGACGTCGCGACGGGCTCGCGACGGAGAACGGATCAGGGACGAGGGCACCACGCGGGGCGGCCGAGACGGCACGTACGCGCGAGCCGTCTTTGTTTTTATCGGAAAATTTCACTCATCTGATGGGCGTCAATATGTTGACGGTTTGTCAGGACCGGGCGCTTCAGGCCCAGGCGTTCACGCCCAAGCATGCAGACGCAGGGCCAGGTCCGTCGGGTCCCATGGTGCCCCGCGACGCGGCGGCACGAGGTGCGGCGGAATCCGAGGACGTGGACGCCGACTTCGCCGCGCGGATGTTCATCGCGGCGTCCGACGGCCTTCAGCAGCAGTGGCTGATCGAGCCGTCGATCGAGCTCGAAGACGATCTGCAGCGGCCCTGCCGGTCAGATGTACCCCTCACGCAGCGCGTAGGCCACCACGTGCGCCCGGTTGCGCAGGTGAAGCCGTGTGGTCAGGCCGTGCATCACGTTCTTGACGGTCCGTTCGGAGTACGACAGCTTCATGGCGATCTCCGAGGTGTCGAAGCCCTCCGCCACCAGCCGCACCACGTCGACCTCACGTTTGGTGAAGCTGAGGAAGGACCCCTGCAGATCGGCGCTGCCCCGGTGGAGGCGCCCGACCTGGCCGATGAGCTGGCCCAACAAGTCCGCGGGCAGGTCGCCGCCTCCCCTGGCGGTGGTCAGCACCGCCTGGACCAGGCGCTGGGCGGTCGCTTCGTGGCGCCAGACTATGGCGCCCACCCCGCACTCGATGACCTCGAGGAGCTCGTGCTCGCGGACCGTGCCCGCGACCAGCACGGCACGTGCGCCCTCGCTGCGGACCGCGCGTCTGAGCCGGGCGAGCGCGGCCTCGTCGAGGGTGTCCTCGACGAGCAGGGCGACGCTGACGGGTTCGGAGTCCCCGTCCAGTTCGACCTCGGGGTGCCGGCGTAACTGACTGATGACTCCCTCACGGCTTATCGGGTCGGGGGCGGAGACGGCCACCCGCACCCGGTTGGTCGTCGGTGCGGAGCTTGGCGAGGCCGTGGAGGCCGGGGGCGAGCTGGACAAGCGGGCTTCCTCAGTTCTGGGACCGCGGTGATGGGTCCCGGACGCCGCCGGTGTGCGAGGGGCCGGCGGCGCCCGGTGGGGGTCAGGAGCAGGACTTGTAGAAGTGCTTCCACCCGTCGGTGGGCATGGCCGGCGGCTCGGCGGGGGTGCCGGTCTCGCCGTACTGCTGCTGGAGTTCGTAGTCGTAGGCGCCGGGGCCGCCGCCCGGCTTCGTCAGGCGGATGGACCGCTCCCACACGCCGTCGCCCGCGTTGTTGAGGACCGCGAGGTCCGGGTAGGCGTCGTCGCCGTAGTCGGCGATGCGGAGCTGCTTGGCCTCGCCCTGGTCGCCGATGTCGGAGTGCCGGGTGCCGGCCGAGGCCAGGTTCGAGCGCTTGAGCGGGCCGGGGCGGAAGTCGGCGACGCGTGCCGTGTTGGGGTCGTCGCCACCGGCGGGCGTGACGAGGTTGACGACGACGTCCAGGGTGCCATCGTTCTGGAAGTCGGCGACCGCGGCGGTCGTGACCTCGCCCGCCCGCGCGCCGAGGAGCTTGCTGACGGTCTGCTTGCTGCCGAAGGAGCCGTCCGCGGCACCCCACTGGATGGTCACCTTGGTGCCGGTGTGCCCGGGGTTGATGACCTTGTCGGGGCGGCCGTCGCCGTCGAGGTCGCCGATCAGCGTGGTGGCGTCGGCCAGGCACGGGACCGTCGCCGCAACGGCCTTGCCGGACCGTGCCGCGCCGCCCGCGTCCGGCGACTGGGCCGCGCCGGCCTGGTACCCGGCAGCGGTCAGTGTCAGGGCCACCGCCGCGACCGGAACGGCGATCAGGCGTGAACGCTTGCGAAGCATCTACGAACTCCTCAGGTGGGTACGGGGGAGGGAGACCTCCCGGATGAGCACGACGCATCGAGCTTGTGGGGTGGACCCTCCCGACTGCCATGAAATCCGCGCAGTTGGGGACGCTGGAACGCGAGAACGCCCTCTGACCAGGGGAAACGCAAGCCGCCTGGAATGCCGGGGTGGGACGCCCGGTTCGCCCGGGGGAACCGCCGGTTCCGGAATGCGCTCGTACACGCGCGCTCCTTCGATGCCTGTGCGGTGAAAACGACGCGAGGGGGCCGGAGTTGATCGGCCGCGAACGACGTTAGTGAGGCGGAAGGGAATTTGGCAGTGTTAGATTTTCCGCACACCGCGACGGATCCGTGAAGTGCTCCGGACGTCGACCGGCCGCGCCGATGGGACGGCCGGATACATCGGCCCGGAGGAACCGCACGCGCGAGGATGTGCTGCGCGCGTGCGGTGGACTGCCCCGTCCCGCGGACGAGTTCCCGTACGTCGCCGCTGTCAGGATGCCTGCGGCTGCTGGAGCCCCTGGAGGAGCAGCGCGACCAGCCGTCGGGGGTCGTAGCGGGGGTCGCTGTCGGGCGCGATGCAGAGATTCCCGATGCCGCGCATCAGCTCGTAGGGCCGCGTGCCGGGCCTGATCTCGCCTGCGGCGGCCGCGGCGTCGAGCAACTGCTCCGCGACGGGCAGCAGACGGTCGAGGAAGTAGGTGTGAAGCGCGGCGAAGCCGCTGCTGTCCGGTTGCACCGTGTTGGCCAGACCGTGCTTGGTGACCAGGAAATCGACGAAGACGTCGATCCACTGACGCAGCGCGGAGAGCGGCGATTCGGCACGGGCCAGCAGGCTCGGACCGGCTTCGGCGCACGCCTCCACCTGGTGGCGGAAGACGGCGACGACGAGATCCGCCCGCGTCGGGAAGTGGCGGTAGATCGTCCCCATCCCGACGCCCGCCTTGGCCGCGATCTCACGGATCGGCGCGTCGACGCCTGAGGTGACGAACACCTCCGCGGCGGCGGCAAGCAGCTTCTGCTGATTGCGCACCGCGTCGGCCCGCTTGCCGGGGGTCGGCGCCTTCCCGGACTGGTGGCCTGCAGTGGGCACCGCGCTCTCCTGTCTGTAGCCATTTCCGTGGCCACTCCTGGTGGCCGTGACCATCTCTGTGGCCGTCAAAAAATCGGAACACTGTTCCGCTTGTTAACCGGAACAGTGTTCCGTATCGTAAGTGGAGCAACGTTCCGCTTCACTCTAGCCGAAGCGGGACCTACCGAAGGGAAAGGCGCATCGTGAGCGCATCGACTTCCACGACCGACCTCATCGGCTCGCCCACCCCCGTGCTCTCGTTCAGCCCGGTGGTGCTGCCCATGCCCGGACGCCCCGTCGACCTGCGGGTGCGCGTCACCGCACCCGCGACCGGTACCGACCTGCCGGTCATCCTCCTGTCGCACGGACACGGCAACTCGAACCACCTCTCCTCACTCGACGGCTACGCCCCGCTCGCCGGCCGCTGGGCCGAGCAGGGCTTCGTCGTCATCCAGCCCACCCACCTCAGCTCCAAGACCCTCAGCCACCTCCACGCGGGCATCCCCGAAGCGCCCCTTTTCTGGCGCTCACGCGCCGAGGACATGACCCACGTCCTCGACCGGCTCGACGTGATCGAGGCCGCCGTGCCGCAGCTCGCCGGGCGCATGGACCACGACAGCGTCGCCGTGGCCGGACACTCCCTCGGCGGCTTCACCGCAAGCCTCCTGCTGGGCGCGCGGGTCACCGATCCCGACGGCGGTCAGGAGGCAGACCTCTTCGAGCCCCGGATCAAGCAGGGCGTACTGCTGGCCGCTCCGGGCAGGGGAGGCGACATCCTGACCGGAGTCATGGGCGAGCGGTTCCCGGTCTTCCGGACCATCGACTTCTCCCGGATGTCCACGCCCGCGCTGGTCGTCGCCGGGGGCAAGGACGACCCCCAGCACTTCACGGCGATCGGCCCGGACTGGTACGCCGACCCCTACCGACTCGCACCCGGCGCCAAGACGCTGCTCACCCTGGTCGACGCGGAGCACGTACTCGGCGGGATCAGCGGATACGACGCCGCCGAGACCACGGACGAGAACCCCGGCCGGGTCGCCGCTCTCGGGCGGCTCACCGCGGCCTACCTCCGCAGTGAGTTCCGGCCGGGCGACCACGCGTGGCAAGAGGCGCAGGACGCGCTGACCACCGGCCCCGACGCCTTCGGACGAGTCGAATCCAAGTAACGGACACCCAGGTCATCCCGGAAAGGGGCATCCGGGTAGGGGGATATCCACTCAGGCGGGGACGGCCTCCTGGTCGGCTTCGTCGAAGGGGGGATAGCTCTCGCCGCCCACCTGCTCGGCCGCGTCGATGTAGTCGGCGAGAGCGCCACGGGACCGGGCGAGTCTGTCCATCTGCTCGTCCAGCCGCCGCAGCCGGGACCGCATCGCGGCCAGCAGCTCCATGCAGCCGGGCAGCTCCGGTGTCTCGCCGACCGCACAGGGCAGCAGATAGGCGATGTCCTCGGAAGAGAGACCGGCGCCGAGCAGGTGCCGGATCTGCTTCACCCGGAGCATGGCGTTCTCGTCGTACTCGCGGTATCCGTTCGCCCTGCGGTCAGCCTCCAGCAGGCCCTGGGCCTCGTAATAGCGCAACTGATGGGCGTTGACGCCCGTCCGGCGACTCAATTCCCCGATCCGCACCCGAAACCTCGCTTGACCTTCACACCGGTATCAACGTTGACGATGCTGCCATGAACAACAAGAGCGATACACCCATCACCGTCATCGGACTCGGCCGCATGGGCCAGGTACTCGCCGGCGCGTTCCTCGATGCCGGGCACCCCACCACCGTATGGAACCGTACGCCCTCCAAGGCCGACCAACTGGTGGCCAGGGGCGCGCGACTGGCGCCGACGGTCGGTGACGCGTTCAAGGCCGATTCCCTGACGATCGTCTGCGTCACCGACTATGCGGCCATGTACGAGCTGCTCGGCGCGGGCGATGTCGCCCTGGACGGTACGACGTTGATCAATCTGACCTCGGGGGACTCCACCCAGGCCCGGGACGCCGCCCGCTGGGCCGAGAAGCACGGTGCCCGCTACCTGGACGGCGCGATCATGGCCATTCCGCAGGCGATCGGGACGGACGACGCGGTCATTCTGCACAGCGGGCCGCAGCCGGACTTCGAGACGCACAAGCCCACGCTCGACGCGCTCGGCACCGTCACCTACCTCGGCGCGGACCACGGGCTCGCGTCCCTGTACGACGTGGCGGGCCTGGCCATGATGTGGAGCGTCCTGAACGCCTGGCTGCAGGGCACCGCCCTGCTCAGGTCGGTGGGAGTCGACGCCGCGACGTACGCGCCGTTCGCGCGGCAGATCGCTGCCGGGGTGGCCGCATGGCTGCCCGGGTACGCCGAGCAGATCGACGGCGGTTCCTACCCTGCCGAGGTGTCGGCCCTGGAGACCGACGCACGGGCGATGGCGCACCTGATCGAGGAGAGCGAGGCAGCGGGCGTCAACACCGAACTGCCCAAGCTGCTCAAGGCGATGGCCGACCGTTCGATCGCCGCGGGCCACGGCGGCGAGCAGTATCCCGTACTGATCGAAGAGTTCGGCAAGCCCAGCGACAACTGACCGGGCCTGATACAGGGTCTCGCGGAACGCGCCCGAGGAATATTGATCCTCGGGCGCGTGGTTGTGATGCCGAAGATCCTTGTCGATCAACCCGAGAATGGAAGATCTTGCCTACCAAGACACTGACGATTCCCACCACGGACGGCCAGGCCGACGCCTTCGCCGCCTTCCCCGACGGCGGCGGGCGGCACCCGGGCGTCCTGCTGTACCCGGACGTCTTCGGCCCCCGGCCCGAGTTGGAGGAGAAGGCCCGCGAGCTGGCGGCGCACGGGTACTACGTGCTCGTCCCCAACCTCTTCTACCGGCACGGCCCGGCACCGGTGATCGAACTCCCCGAGCACATCAGCAACGACGTACGGCCCGAGATCTTCGCCCAACTGATTCCCTTGGTCGAGGCCCACACCACCGAACGCATCCTCGGCGACGCCGATG
This sequence comes from Streptomyces sp. NPDC057302, assembly GCF_042667685.1. Lineage (NCBI taxonomy): Bacteria > Bacillati > Actinomycetota > Actinomycetes > Kitasatosporales > Streptomycetaceae > Streptomyces > Streptomyces sp. NPDC057302. The sequence continues at coordinate 44,233 of NZ_JBHUZJ010000078.1, forward strand.
CCTACATCGGCTTCCTCACCACCCAGCCCGAGGTCGGTGCGGGACCGGTCGCCGCGATCGGCTACTGCATCGGCGCCGCGCTGGCGATGCGCACCGCGACGGCCCACCCCGGGCAGGTGGCGGCCCTCGCCGGATTCCACCCCGGCTTCCTGGTCACCGAAGCGGCCGACAGCCCGCACCTTCGCGTCCCCGATCTCACCGCTCAAGTCCACCTGGGTCTCGCCGAGGGCGACCTGACGCCCGAGGCCATCAGCGAGCTCAACAAGGCCTTCGACGCCGCAGGTGTCGACTACACCACCGAGGTCTACCCCGACACCCTCCACGGCTTCACCATGTCCGACACCGACGCCTTCAGCCCCACCGGACTCCAGCGCCACTGGGACCGCCTGCTTCCCCTCCTCGACCGCGCCCTCGCCCACGACTGAGGCTCAGGCCCGGGAAAGCCGGCCCACCGGCTACCGGCCGGAGGCGAGGGCCAGTTGGTGGAGGTCCTCCAGCGCGTCGACGAGGACGGTGTGCTGGTGCCACTTGATCCAGGTGCCCAGGGCGCGGCTCGTGGTGTGCAGGGCGTGGAGCTGCGCCTGGGTGAAGTCGGTCAGGGGGCGGTCGTGGTGCGAGGAGATGACACCGTGGACCGTGTCCTCGTCGTCGACGATCGGGACGCTGTGGCAGGCGCGGCTGCCGGCCGCGAGGATCACACGGCGCCTCTCGTCGTCGAAACCGGCCGATGTGGCCACGTCCTTGACGGTGACCTGGGTGGTGCTCGACGCGGCGCGAGCGCAGGAGGTCTTCCCGTCGACGAACGCGAAGTAGTCCGTGAACTGCCGGGGCAGACCAGTGTGTTTCACCATGCGCAGGACGCCGTCCTCGACCAGCTGTACGTTCCCCATGCCCGCGCCGGTGATGGCCAGGACGCGGTGCAAGGCGGCGCCGAGGACCTCGCCCTGGTTGCTCGCGTCGAGCGTGCCGGCCTCGAGCGCGGTCAGGTCGGGCAGCGGATGCGGTGCCCGACCGCTGAACCACGTCCTGGCGCCCGGCGCCGGTCCTGGCGTCCGGGCCACCGCGGAGGCCAGTTGGTGCAGCTTGATGTTGGCCCGCTGCGACGCCTGGCGCAGCAGCGTGAACGCCGCCTGCGCGTCCGCCAGGCGGTAGCGCTCGACCAGGACGCCCTCGGCCAGCGCGATCCTGGGGCGCGCCCGCGCCTGGATCTCCAGCTCGGACACCTGCTCGCGCAGTTGCTCGGCGGTGGCTCGCAGCTGTTCCGTCTCGCCGCTGGGGGAGGGGGCCTTGGGGGAGGGAACCCTGGGGGAGGGGGGCCGCTGAGACGAGGGCTGATTCTCGGGTGGAGGCGCGGAGGGCCTCGTCACGTTCTCTCCCATCGCTGCGCCCTGCTCCTGCTTGCTCGTCGCTCAGGGAGCGGCGGTCGACGACGCCGTGGCGCCGAAGTCGGCCATGCCCAGCTCCGTCCGCCGGAGAGGCCCGCTCCTCACACAACATGTGACCTTAACCCGGCCCGTCATCGCTGTTTCCGCCGCCCACGGAGTGGCGATGCGCTTGCGCATGTGGCGAAGTAGGGAGGTCACAGGGGTGTCAGCCAGGTACGCGGCCGGTGCGCACGGGATCCACCCGAAGGTGAAGGTCCCGGGAGTGTGCGGTGTGACCATCCCCCTGCTTCCGATCACCGCGGCTTTCCTTCTACTCTCGGACTAGGTGAAGTTGGGCGCACGCCCACACCGCAGGCTCCCAGCCCCCGAGCCATGATCGACCGCCGAGGCCGACTGGAGCCGCATCACCGACAGCGCGGCCCCAGCCTCCGCCCTCCACGCGCGCCGGTGAGGCGACTCCCGCAGCACCGCCGGCGCCGGGAGGGCCCTCGCGCGAGCACCGATCGAGGGGGAGCCTCGGTGCCTCGCGC
>NZ_JBHUZJ010000079.1:0-45952 GCF_042667685.1 Streptomyces sp. NPDC057302
GGTACGGATCCTGGATCCGTACCGCCCCTTCGCGTTGCTGATGTACGCGTTACAGCACCTTGGAGAGGAACGACTGCGTCCGCTCGTGCTGCGGGTTCGTCAGGACGTCACGCGGGTGGCCGGACTCGACCACCACGCCCTCGTCCATGAAGACGAGGCTGTCGCCGACCTCGCGCGCGAAGCCCATCTCGTGCGTGACGACGATCATCGTCATGCCGGACTCCGCGAGATCGCGCATCACGTCGAGTACGTCGCCCACCAGCTCCGGGTCGAGCGCCGACGTCGGCTCGTCGAAGAGCATCAGCTTCGGCTCCATCGCGAGCGCGCGGGCGATGGCCACCCGCTGCTGCTGGCCGCCCGACAGCTGCGAGGGGTAGTTCTTCGCCTTGTCGGCGAGACCGACCCGCTCCAGGAGCTGCTCGGCGCGCGCCTTCGCCGCCGACTTCGCCTCGCCCTTGACCTGGACCGGCGCCTCCATGATGTTCTCGAGGGCCGTCAGGTGCGGGAAGAGGTTGAAGCGCTGGAAGACCATGCCGATGTCCCGGCGCTTGAGGGCGACTTCGCTGTCCTTGAGCTCGAACAGCTTGTCCCCCTTCTGCCGGTAACCGACCAGCTCCCCGTCCACGTAGAGCCGCCCGGCGTTGATCTTCTCCAGGTGGTTGATGCAGCGCAGGAACGTCGACTTGCCGGATCCTGACGGGCCGATGAGGCAGAAGACCTCGCCCGACTTGACCTCCAGGTCGATGCCCTTGAGGACCTCGACGTTGCCGAAGGACTTGTGGACGCCTTCGGACTTCACCATGGCGGTCGTCATCAGTGACCAACTCCCGAGCGGTTACCCAGCGACAGCATGTTCGCCTTGATCTTCTGGAACGGCGTGTTCGGCAGGGTGCGCGACGAACCGCGCGAGTAGTAACGCTCCAGGTAGTACTGGCCGACGCTGAGGATCGACGTCATGATCAGGTACCAGCACGCGGCGAGCAGCAGGGTCTCCACCGTCGCGCCGGACGACGTGCCGATGTCCTGGGCGTACCGCAGGAGTTCGTAGTACTGGACCGCCGCGACCAGCGAGGTCGTCTTCAGCATGTTGATGACTTCGTTGCCCGTCGGCGGCACGACCACGCGCATCGCCTGCGGCAGCACGATCCGGCGCAGCGTCTTGCCGTGGCTCATGCCGAGCGCGTGCGACGCCTCGGTCTGGCCCTCGTCGACCGAGAGCAGACCGGCGCGGCAGATCTCCGCCATGTACGCGGCCTCGTTCAGGCCCAGGCCGAGCAGCGCCGTCAGGAACGGCGTCATGAAGTCCGACCACTCGTCCTTGTAGAGCGGGCCGAGGTTCACGTAGTCGAAGACGAAGCCGAGGTTGAACCAGACGAAGAGCTGGACCAGGACCGGCGTACCCCGGAAGAACCAGATGTAGAACCAGGCGATCGACGAGGTGACCGGGTTCCTCGACATCCGCATCACGGAGAGCAGGACGCCGCCGACCACGCCGATGAGCATCGACAGGACGGTCAGGATCAGGGTCTCCCGGACGCCCCGCAGGATGCGGTCGTCGAAGAAGTTGTCAGGAATCGCGTTCCAGTTGATGTCGCCCTGGGAGAACGCGTAGACGATCGCCGCGAGCGCTCCGATGGCGAGGAGCGCGGCGACATACCGGCCGTAGTGCCGGACCGGGATGGCCTTGATGGCCTCGGGACGGGAGGACGGGGGTGTGTCCTCCGGTCCCTTCTTGGTGATGTCGGTAGTCACGGGAGTGGCCTTTCAGCGGCGAGACGGTTACGCGGTCACTTGCCGCCGTTGATCTGGGCTTCCTTGACCGCGCCGTCCTCGACGCCCCACTTCGCGATGATCTTGTCGTACTCGCCGTTCTTGATGATCGCGTCGAGCGCGGCCTTGATCGCGTCACGCAGCTCGGTGTTCTTCTTGGAGATCGCGATGCCGTACGGAGCGGCCTCGACCTGCTCGCCGACCAGCTCGAAGTCCTTGCCGCCGCCCGAGGTCTTCACCGCGTACGCGGCGACCGGGAAGTCGGACGAGCCCGCGTCCGCGCCGCCGGAGCGCAGTCGGGTCTGGGCCTGCTGGTCGTTGTCGAAGGACTCGATGGCGATCTTCTTGCCGCTCTTGCACTTCTTCGACTCGGCCTTGGCCAGGTCGTGCGAGACGGTGCCGCGCTGGACGACGATCTTCTTGCCGCAGAGGTCCGCCCAGGTCTTGATGGACTGGTCGTCGCCCTTCTTGGTGTAGATCGAGACGCCCGCCGTGAAGTAGTCGACGAAGTCGACGCCGGTGCCGATCTTCTTGCCGGTCTCCTCGTCGACGCCTTCCTGGCGGTTCTTGGTGTCGGTCATGGCCGACATCGCGAGGTCGTAGCGCTTGGAGCGCAGGCCGCCGAGCAGGGTGTCGAAGGTGCCGTTGTCGAACTGGAACTCCACGCCGAGCTGCTTGCCGAGGGCGTCGCCGAGGTCGGGGTCGATGCCGACGGTCTTGCCGGACTTGTCCTTGAACTCGACGGGCGGGTACGCGATGTCCGAGCCGACCTTGATGACTCCGGCGTCCTGGATGTCCTTGGGCAGCTTGTCGGCGAGCGGTGCGTTGCTCACCTTGCCGCTGCCCTCGTCCTTGCTCTTGGTCTGGTCACCGCAGCCGGTCAGCAGCAGCGCGCCGGCGACCGCGATCGCGCCGACCGTGGCCATCCGGGACTTCGCGGACTTACCGGCGGTGGTACGACAGATGAAGCGTGCGGTCATGAGGGTCCTCCGGCGGATGAGGGAGTTGCCGAGCGATCGTGCACACACCTTCGGGTGTCGCGAGCTCGTGTGATGACGGCATCTTGCCATTCGGACCGTCCGATTCTGGGTGCCAGAGATGTCAAAATCGGATAACGGGTGATCGCGGCACCCAGACAGGTTGGGACAACCGGGCCGTACCGGTCGGGAACGAAGTACCGCTATGTGAGATCTTCGGTAAATCTCGGGTGAATCTCGCGATGTGGACCCGCTGCGTCCCCTCTTCGGAAAATTCGGGCATGGGCCCCTCGTCCGCCCCTGGTCGGCTCGTCCTCGGCAGATGTTCGACTCGCGCTCCACCTCGCGTCGACCTCTTGTGGGATCACTACAAGGACCATGGGCACCTCAGGTAACCAATCCCACTCGCCCGTGCCCGGCGCCGTCAGGTAGAAAGGTTCGTTACACCCCTCATCCGGGGCTCGGAGCGCGTGTGCGGCGCGCTCGCGTGTCTGTACCTCCCTCCGCCGACAGGCGGGGAACAGACGCGGTGCCCGCCCACTTCTCAACCAGGAGTGGACACCCTCAACTGATGATTTAAGACTTAAGGGGTAAGACAAGTGGCAGCGGAGATCGTCAATCCTCGCAGCGACAGCAATACGGGTCACGAAGGCGCTGAAGAGCCCTTCGATCCGGCGTTCGCGCTGCACCGTGGCGGCAAGATGGCCGTGCAGGCCACCGTGCCGGTGCGGGACAAGGACGACCTGTCCCTGGCGTACACGCCTGGCGTCGCGAAAGTGTGCACCGCGATCGCCGAGCAGCCGGAGCTGGTGAACGACTACACATGGAAGTCGAACGTCGTGGCCGTGGTCACCGACGGCACGGCCGTGCTCGGTCTCGGTGACATCGGTCCCGAGGCCTCCCTCCCCGTGATGGAGGGCAAGGCCATTCTGTTCAAGCAGTTCGGCGGCGTGGACGCGGTTCCGATCGCGCTCGCGACGACGGACGCGGACGAGATCGTCGAGACCGTGGTGCGGCTCGCGCCGTCCTTCGGCGGCGTCAACCTCGAGGACATCTCGGCCCCGCGCTGCTTCGAGATCGAGCGCAAGCTCCAGGAGCGGCTCGACATTCCGGTCTTCCACGACGACCAGCACGGCACGGCGGTCGTGACGCTCGCCGCGCTGCGCAACGCGGCGCGGCTGACCGGGCGCACGCTCGGCGAGCTGCGTGCCGTGATCTCCGGCGCGGGTGCGGCCGGGGTCGCCATCGCCAAGTTCCTGCTCGAGGCGGGCCTGGGCGATGTGGCGGTCGCGGACCGCAAGGGCGTCGTGAGCCGGGACCGGGACGACCTCACCCCGGTCAAGCGTGAGCTCGCGGAGATCACCAACAAGGCGGGGCTCAGCGGTTCGCTGGAGAGCGCCCTCGCGGGTGCGGACGTGTTCATCGGCGTCTCGGGCGGCACCGTCCCCGAGCCCGCGGTCGCCTCCATGGCGCCGAACTCGTTCGTGTTCGCCATGGCCAACCCGAACCCCGAGGTGCATCCGGACATCGCCCACAAGTACGCGGCTGTCGTCGCGACGGGGCGTTCGGACTACCCGAACCAGATCAACAACGTGCTCGCCTTCCCCGGCATTTTCGCGGGCGCGCTGCAGGTGCGGGCCTCGCGGATCACCGAGACGATGAAGATCGCGGCGGCTGAGGCGCTGGCCGGCGTGGTGGGCGAGGAGCTGTCCGCCGATTACGTGATTCCGTCGCCGTTCGACGAGAGGGTCGCGCCGGCCGTGACCGCGGCTGTTGCGGCGGCCGCTCGGGCGGAAGGCGTGGCTCGCCGTTGACCTCTGGGCCCCGTCACGTTGTGGCGGGGCCCATGCGTTTCCCGCCCGCCCACCCGTTTCAGTCTCTTGAACGGGTGGGCGTCTCCTGTTTTGGGGTCTCGCCGTCGGCGGCTGCCGGCAGGGGGCCGGTGCGGGGTGTGTCACAGGCGCTTGCGGTTACGTACGGGTAGGGCGCCCGCCTATCGTCTGCCTCATGTTCGCCGCCTACGCCGCCCGCATCGACCGTGACCAGCCGCTCAGTGGCCTTGAGTTGGGAGAGCGTCCCGCCCCCGACGCCAGGCCCGGCTGGTCGACCGTGAATGTCCGGGCCGCCTCCCTCAACCACCATGACCTGTGGTCCCTGCGCGGGGTCGGTCTCCCCGAGGAGAAGCTGCCGATGATCCTCGGCTGTGACGCCGCGGGGATCGACGAGCACGGCAACGAGGTCGTCCTGCACTCCGTCATCGGCCAGACCGGGTACGGGGTCGGCCCCGACGAGGGCCGCTCGATCCTCACCGAGAAGTACCAGGGGACGTTCGCCGAGCAGGTCTCCGTGCCCACGTGGAATCTGCTGCCGAAGCCCAAGGAGCTGTCGTTCGCCGAGGCGGCCTGCCTGCCGACCGCGTGGCTCACCGCCTACCGCATGCTCTTCACCAACGCCGGTGTGCGCCCGGGGGATTCGGTGCTCGTCCAGGGCGCCGGTGGCGGCGTCGCCACGGCCGCGATCGTGCTCGGCAAGGCCGCGGGGCTCCGGGTCTTCGCCACGAGCCGCGACGAGGCCAAGCGGAAGCGGGCCCTTGAGCTGGGCGCGGTGGAGGCCGTGGAGTCCGGTGCGCGCCTGCCGCAGCGGGTGGACGCCGTCATCGAGACGGTGGGGGCCGCGACGTGGTCGCACTCCGTCAAGTCGCTCAAGCCCGGCGGCACTCTGGTCATCTCGGGCGCGACCAGCGGTGACCGGCCCTCGCACGCGGAGCTGACGCGGGTGTTCTTCCTGGAGCTGAAGATCGTCGGCTCGACGATGGGGTCCAAGGACGAACTGGAGGACCTGCTCTCCTTCTGCGCCGCCACGGGCGTACGTCCCGTCATCGACGAGGTGCTGCCCCTCGACCGGGCGCGCGAGGGCTTCGAGCGCATGGAGTCCGGCGAGCAGTTCGGGAAGATCGTGCTCGAGGTCGGATGATGCAGCCGGCGGTCGACCGCCGGCCGTCGACCGCCGTTCTCACCTCACGGATGTCAACTTTGATTGACATCCGCTCCCTGTCAACGTAAGTTGACGTGCATGACCGAAGCTACGGATCTCGCCGAGCGTGCGGGTGACCGTGACCCACGAGTCGGACTGCGGGCCGTCTCCGCACTGCGGAGGCTGGTGGAGCAGTTGGAGGCCGTGCAGGTGCGCAGTGCGCGCCGGCAGGGCTGGTCGTGGCAGGGGATCGCCGCGGAGCTCGGAGTGAGCAGGCAGGCCGTGCACAAGAAGTACGGGAGGCAGTGATGTTCGAGCGGTTCACTAAGGACGCCCGCGCCGTGGTCAAGGGTGCGGTCGTGCATGCCGAGGGCGAGGGCGCGGATTCCGTCGACGACGGGCACATGCTGCTCGCCCTGCTCGACCGCGAGGCGAGCCGGGCGTCCTTCGCCCTGGCCTCGCTCGGGGCCACGCGCCGCCGCGATTCCATCGAGGACGCGCTGGGCGAGGCGAGGCGCCGCGGGGGTCTCTCGCAGGCAGACACGGAGGCGCTGGCCGGGCTCGGTATCGACGTGTCCGAGATCGTCTCGCGGGTCGAGGAGGCCCATGGCGTGGGCGCGTTGGCCGGCGGACGCAAGGCGGGTCGCTCCGGCCGGGGCTGGACCGGCCACCGCCCCTTCACCCGCGAGGCCAAGGACACCCTGGAGAAGTCCCTGCGCATCGCCACCGCCCGCCGGGACCGGCACATCGGCGACGAACACATCCTGTTCGCCCTGACGGTCCGCCCCGGCCCCGTCGCCGAGGTCCTCGCGGACCACGGCGTGACCCACGAGTCGGTGGAGAGGGTGCTGTACGGCGAGGGCGCCGCGTAGGTCCGTGGGCTTACGCGGCGGTGCGGGTGGGGCGGGACCGGTGGTGCGGGTGGCCTGAGTCGTTCGGGTGGTCGGGGCGGCTCGGGTGGCCTGGGTGGTCGGCTGGGTTAGGGCTTTGGGGTGTGCAGTGTTGCTGCGATGTGGGCTGCCGCCGAGGACAAGTGGTGGCGGGCGTCGCGGAGTTGGTCCTCCGTTACGCCGCGGTCCCGGGCCGCGTCGCGGATGTCGTCGCGGAAGCGGTCCAGGAGGCGGTCCAGGTCACGTGCCGGATTGCCGGTGGTGTCCTCCTGGGACCAGTCCGGAACGTACTCCGTGGGGACCTCGTCCTCGCGGGCGCCCGTGAACTTCGGCTCCTCGGCGCTGGACCGCGCGCCCTGGCGGCCGAAGTCCTTGCCCGCGTTCTTGCCGAACTCGCCGAACTCCTTGGCCAGTTCCGTCAGGCCCTCACGGACCCCCGTCGGCCAGTCGCCCCGCGTGAAGTGGTCCTGCACCTGGTCCTGGACGTGCCGCGCGATGCGCTGCACCTCCTCCTGCACCTGGGCGCGGGCGCTCTCCTGCGCGTCCTGGGCCTGGCGGCGGGCGCGCTGGGCGTCCTCGCGGGCCCTGCGGGTCTCGTCCTTCGCCCGCCGCGCCTGCTCCTTCCACTCCTGCTTGGCGCGCTTGAACTCCTCCTTGGCCTGGCGCCAGCCCTCCTTGTCGCCCCAGGAGCCGTCGAAGAAGTCCGCGGGGTCGGGGAAGGGCTTGGCGGAGCCGGAGCCGGGTCCGCTCTTGCCCTCGGGCCTGCCGCCGGACGCGCGGGCCTCCTTGGCCGCCTCCCGCATCTCGCGGCGGAGCTCACCTGCCGCGCCCCGCACGCCGTCCCGGATCTCGGCGGCGAGCTCGGCGACGGAATCGCGGATCTCCAGCTCCAGGTCGGCCAGCTCACCGCTGCGGTCGGCCAGTTCGGCGCGGCCCGCGTCCGTGATGGCGTACACCTTCCGGCCGCCTTCCGTGGTGTGCGTGACCAGGCCCTCGGCCTCCAGCTTCGCCAGGCGCGGGTAGACCGTCCCCGCCGAAGGTGCGTACAGCCCCTGGAAGCGCTCCTCCAGGAGACGGATCACCTCGTAGCCGTGGCGCGGGGCTTCGTCGAGGAGCTTCAGCAGGTACAGGCGCAGTCGGCCGTGGGCGAACACGGGGGCCATCTCAGAGCACCTTCTTGTCGGTCGGGGCGGCGTCGTCGGCCGGAGCAGTGTCCGTCGCGTCCGCCGGGGGGACGGTCGGCGGGGCCTCGTCGTAGGGATCTTCCTCCGTGGGCGGCCTGCGCAGCAGTGCGATGGAGCCCGAGACCGTCGTCGCCCGCAGCTTTCCGCTGCCCGCGCCCAGACGGCCGGTGATCTTCTTCGCCCCCCACTGGCCGCTGACCCGCAGGTCCTCGAACGCGTTGGACACCGCGCCGCTCGTCGTGTTCGCCTCCACGTCCGCGTCCGCGGGGTGGGGCAGCCGGATCGCTATCTCGCCCGAGACGCTCGTCAGACCGATGTCGGTCGGAGCGCCCGCCGGGTCGATGTCCACGATCATCGAGCCGCTCACCGAATCTGCCCGAACGGAGGAGCCCGCGCCCTCGAAGACGGTCAGGTCACCGGAGACCGAGTTGAACCGCAGGTCGCCGGTGATGCCCTGGGCCTCCATGCTGCCCGAGACCGTGTCGGCGCGGACCGGGCCCGAGAGGCCGACGAGGGTGGTGTCGCCGGTGACGCCCTTGACCTCCGTGCGCCCCTCGATCCCCGAGACCACGGCTCCCGCCCCGACGACGCCGATCTCGACGCGGGTGCCCGCGGGGACGGCCAGGGAGACCACGGCGTTGCGTCGCCAGCCCTTGCGGTCGAGCCACTTGAGGAAGCCCTTCCAGGGCAGGTCGTCATAGGCGACGGACAGGGTGCCGTCCGACTGCGTGACGGTCAGCGGCGGTCCCTCGATCTCGGAGACCTCAAGGCGGGCGGAAACTTCGTCGGTGCCCACGACGTTCACTGTTCCGTTGACGACGCGCACATGGAGTGTCGTCACGGGGGCGTCGAACGTGAGCTTCTGGGGCTCGGCGACGGACCACTCTGACATCGGGCCACCTCCTCGGGCGGACTGGGGAACGGGAACGGGAACGGGAACCGGAACGGACCGGACGACGGTGCAGGGCAGTGGCGGGCGGGACGGGAGAGCCCGAAGGATCCGGAAGCCCGGGACCCAACGCGCCATATCGCGTCTCTGACACACACGATATATCGCGGAAACGGAAAGTCAAGACACCCTCACCTCTCTGCGCCGAATATGGCGTTTTGACCTAGCGTGGGGCCATGTCGTCCGAAGTTTTCGAGCACGCCTCCGCGGGTGCGCTGCTGCTCTGCCGGGCCGAACCCGACGTGGTCGAGCCCGCCGCCCGCCTGTTGCGCGAACGGATGCTGCTCGCTCCCGCGGGGCACGGGTCCGGGTACGAGTGGAGCGTCCTCGTGCCCGAGGGGAAGCCCTGGGTGCACGGTGAGGAACCGGTGGACCGGGTCCTCACCGGGTGGGCCACCGCGCTCGCCGTCGGGTCGACCTGGCCGGTGCTCGCGCTGTGGTGGGACTCCGACCGCTCCGGCTGCACCCTCGCGGCGGGCTTCCGGCGCACCGTCGAGTACGTATGGCTGGCCAACGGGACGCCCGTCGGCGAGGACGAGGCGCTGCGCACCTTCGCCGCGCGGCTCGGGCTCGACCCGGTCCTGGACCTGCAGTCCCTGGAGGCCCTGGGGCGCCCTGACACGGAGGCCGACGCCCGCGCACGGCTCCTTGGACTGCTCGCCGTCCTCACACGGGCGGGCGTGGCACTGCCGACCGGCCTCGGCCCCGGTGAGCCCGCGGACCGGCTGCGCGCGGTGGCCCGGGTCGTGCCGGGCGTGCGGGAGGTCGAGTGGTCGGGGTGGCGCGACGCGGTACGCGCGGAACTGGACGTGGTCGAGCGGGGACGCCTCGGTCCGTGGCTGCGGGGCCCGCGGGCCCGCGCGCTGGCCGTGGCGCAGCTGGCCGCGGGTCTGCCGCTCGCGGCGTGGGCCGTGCGGCGGCGCAGCGGGGGATGGGCGGCGGCGGGGGCGCTCCTGATGGTGCACGGCTCGCTGGGATTCGCGTACGACAGGGTGCGGGCGGCTGACGCCGGGTCGGGGCGGGGCTGACGGGGCTGACGGCTTCCCGGGCTTTCCCGGTGCCGGACCGCCCCCGCGAGCCGGCCCGGGGCGCTCCTCCCGGCGCCGGGCGGAGGCCGGCCTGGTAGGTGTCTGCGCCGGACGGGAGGCCCCCGGCCGGCCCCAGGCGGGGCCGCTGTCTCAGCGGCGGGTCGGGCGGAGGCCGGCCTGGTGGGCGTCTGCGCCGTGCGCCGGACGGGAGGCCGCCCGCTGACGCCGACGCCGACGCCTGCGCCTGCGCCGTCACGTACGTCGAGCACCGGGCGGGAGGCCCCCAACCGGCCCCAGGCACGGCCGCTGCCTCAGCGGCGCGAGCCGTCCGCGTTCCCGTTCGCGTCCCCGCTCCCGCCCCCGGCGCCCCTCAAGTAGCGCGCCCTACTCGTCCTCGTCCTCGTCGTCCAGCCGGGCCAGCCAGGTGGCGAGGCGCTCGACCGGGACCTCGAAGTCGGGGTTGAGGTCCACGAAGGTGCGGAGCTGCTCGGCGAGCCACTCGAAGGTGACCTCCTCCTCGCCGCGCCGCTTCTCCAGCTCCTCGATGCCACGGTCGGTGAAGTACAAGACAGGCTCCGCGATCGGACGAGTGATGAGTGGTGAGTGATGAGTGGTGAGGGATGGGAGGGGCCGAACGATGACGATGTGTTCGGTCCTCCAGGATAAGCCGATACGCCGACGGGCCCGGCCCCGGGTGACAAGCACCTGGGACCGGGCCCACCGGCGTGAACGAACCGCTCGGACCTACGCTTCGAAGACCTCGTTCAGGAGCTGCTGCTGCTCCTGCTCGTGGCGCTTCTTCGAACCGACCGCCGGGGACGAGCCGTGCGGCCGCGAGATGCGGCGCAGGCGCTCGCCGTGCGGGATGTCCGCGCCGACCGCCAGGTCCAGGTGGTCGATGAGGTTGAGGGCGATGAAGGGCCATGCGCCCTGGTTCGCCGGCTCCTCCTGCGCCCACAGGTACTTCTCGGCGTTCGGGTACTTCGCGATCTCCGCCTGGAGCTCGGCACCCGGCAGCGGGTACAGGCGCTCGATGCGGATGATCGCGGTGTCCTTGACCTCGCGCTTCTTCCGCTCGGCCTCGAGGTCGTAGTACAGCTTGCCGGAGCAGAAGACGACCTTGCGGACCGCCGACGCCTCGACCGACTCGTCGCCGATGACCGGGCGGAAGCCACCCGTCGTGAACTCCTCCGTCTTCGAGGCCGCCGCCTTGAGGCGCAGCATCGACTTCGGGGTGAAGACCACCAGCGGCTTGTGGTGCGGGTTGTGCACCTGCCACCGCAGGAGGTGGAAGTAGTTCGACGGAAGGGTCGGCATCGCGACCGTCATGTTGTTCTGCGCGCACAGCTGGAGGAAGCGCTCGATACGGGCGGACGAGTGGTCCGGTCCCTGGCCCTCGTAGCCGTGGGGCAGCAGCAGCGTGACGCCGGAGTGCTGGTTCCACTTCTGCTCGGCGGCCGAGATGTACTCGTCCACCACCGTCTGCGCGCCGTTGACGAAGTCACCGAACTGCGCTTCCCACATGACGAGGGACTCGGGACGGGCCAGCGAGTAGCCGTACTCGAAGCCCATCACCGCGTACTCGGAGAGCAGCGAGTCGTAGACGTTGTAGCGGGCCTGGTCCTCGGAGAGGTACAGGAGCGGCGTGAAGTCCTCGCCGGTCTCACGGTCGATGAGGACCGCGTGACGCTGACCGAACGTGCCACGGCGCGAGTCCTGGCCCGACAGGCGGACCGGGGTGCCCTCGAGAAGCAGCGAGCCGATGGCGAGGGTCTCGCCCATGCCCCAGTCGATCGTGCCTTCCTCGACCATCGACGCGCGGCGCTGCAGCTGCGGCAGCAGACGCGGGTGGACGGTGACCCGGTCGGGGATGTTGACCTGGGACTCGGCGATCCGCTTGACGACTTCCTGGGTGATCGCCGTTTCGATCTTCACCGGGAACTCGGCCTGCGCGGCGGGCACCTCGGCCTCGGCGGGCTGCGAGATGGCCTCGCGGACCTCCGTGAAGACCTTCTCCAGCTGCCCCTGGAAGTCCTGGAGCGCCTGCTCGGCCTCCTCCAGGGTGATGTCGCCGCGACCGATGAGGGACTCGGTGTAGAGCTTGCGCACCGAGCGCTTCTTGTCGATCAGGTCGTACATCAGCGGCTGCGTGAACGCCGGGTTGTCCGACTCGTTGTGCCCGCGGCGGCGGTAGCAGATGAGGTCGATGACCACGTCCTTGTTGAACGCCTGGCGGAACTCGAAGGCGAGGCGCGCGATGCGCACGACGGCCTCGGGGTCGTCGCCGTTCACATGGAAGATCGGCGCCTCGATCATGCGGGCCACGTCGGTGGCGTACATGGAGGAGCGCGACGACTCCGGGGCGGCGGTGAAGCCGACCTGGTTGTTGATGACGATGTGGACCGTGCCGCCGGTGCGGTAACCCCGCAGCTGCGACATGTTGAGGGTCTCGGCGACCACACCCTGGCCCGCGAAGGCCGCGTCACCGTGCAGGGCGACCGGCAGGACCGTGAAGTCCGTGCCGCCCTTGTTGATGACGTCCTGCTTGGCGCGGGTGATGCCCTCGATGATCGGGTCGACCGTCTCCAGGTGGGACGGGTTCGCCGCGAGCGAGACCTTGATCTGCTCGCCGTCGAGGCCGGTGAAGGTGCCCTCGGCGCCCAGGTGGTACTTCACGTCGCCGGAGCCGTGCATGGACTTGGGGTCCATGTTGCCCTCGAACTCGCGGAAGATCTGGGCGTACGACTTGCCCACGATGTTCGCGAGGACGTTCAGCCGGCCGCGGTGGGCCATGCCGATGACGACCTCGTCCAGGCGGGACTCCGCGGCGCTGTCGATGACGGCGTCGAGCAGCGGGATGACGGACTCGCCGCCCTCCAGGGAGAAGCGCTTCTGGCCGACGTACTTCGTCTGCAGGAACGTCTCGAAGGCCTCCGCGGCGTTCAGCCGGCGCAGGATGCGCAGCTGCTCCTCGCGCTCGGGCTTCGTGGCGTGGGTCCGCTCGATGCGGTCCTGGAGCCACTTGCGCTGCTTCGGGTCCTGGATGTGCATGAACTCGATGCCGGTGGTGCGGCAGTACGAGTCGCGCAGGACGCCGAGGACGTCGCGCAGCTTCATCATCGACTTGCCGGCGAAGCCGCCGACCGCGAACTCGCGCTCCAGGTCCCACAGGGTGAGGCCGTGCTCGGTGATGTCCAGGTCGGGGTGCTTGCGCTGCTTGTACTCCAGCGGGTCCGTGTCGGCCATGACGTGGCCGCGGACGCGGTAGGAGTGGATCAGCTCGAAGACGCGGGCGGCCTTCGTGACGTCGTCGTCGTGCGAGGCGTCGATGTCCTTGAGCCAGCGGACCGGCTCATAGGGAATGCGCAGCGCCTTGAAGATCTCGTCGTAGAACTCGCCCTCGCCGAGCAGCAGGTTCGCGACGATCCGCAGGAACTCGCCGGAGGCGGCGCCCTGGATGACCCGGTGGTCGTAGGTCGACGTGAGCGTCATGACCTTCGAGATGCCGAGCTTGTTCAGGGTGTCCTGGGACGTGCCCTGGAACTCCGCGGGGTAGTCCATCGAGCCGACGCCCATGATGACCGACTGTCCGGGCATCAGGCGGGGGACCGAGTGGACCGTGCCGAGGCCACCGGGGTTGGTCAGCGAGACCGTCACACCGGTGAAGTCGTCCATGCCGAGCTTGCCGTCGCGTGCGCGGCGGACGATGTCCTCGTAGGCCTGCCAGAACTCGAAGAAGTTCAGCGTCTCGGCCTTCTTGATGCCCGCGACGACCAGCTGGCGGTCTCCGTTGGGCTTCACGAGGTCGATGGCGAGGCCGAAGTTGATGTGCTCCGGCTTGACCAGCGTCGGCTTGCCGTCCTTCTGCACGAAGGAGTGGTTCATCGACGGCATGGCCTTGATGGCCTGCACCATCGCGTACCCGATGAGGTGCGTGAAGGAGATCTTCCCGCCGCGGGCGCGCTTGAGGTGGTTGTTGATGACGATGCGGTTGTCGAAGAGCAGCTTCACCGGAACGGCGCGGACCGACGTGGCCGTCGGGACCTCCACCGAGGCGTTCATGTTCTTCGCGACCGCGGCGGCGGGGCCGCGCAGCGTCACGTACTCGGGTCCTGCCGGGGCCTCCGACGACGCTGCCGCGGGCTCCGCCTTGGCGGCGGGCTTCGCAGCCGCGGGCTTGGCGGCGGGGGCCGGAGCGGCTGCCGCGGGCTTCGCAGCCGGGGCTGCGGGCGCGGCAGGGGCTGCGGCAACCGCGGGGGCGGCCGGAGCGGCCGCGGGTGCGGCCGGAGCTGCGGGGGACGTGGTGGCCGCAGCCCCCGCGGCTGCGTCACCCGCCGGCTTGGCCGGGGCGGCGGCAGGTGATGCGCCCGCTCCTGGCTTGTAGTCGGCAAAGAAGTCCCACCAGGCTCGGTCGACCGAGTTCGGGTCCTGGAGGTACTGCTGATAGATCTCGTCGACGAGCCACTCATTGGGACCGAAGGCCGCGGCAGGGCTCTTGCCCTGCCCGTCTTGGTCGGTCGAGATGCTCGAGCTACTGGGGGACTGTGACGACACGGCGGTAACCGCCCTCTTCCGCTTCACAAGGTGATGGACAGCGGAAATAAAGGCTACGCCTCCATCGCCGTCAGGTGCAGACCGGCCCCGTCATCCGTCGTGTAAGTCACACTGGATCGATGGTTTCGGCGCTGTAAATGGCGGGAAACAAGCGGGGTTCCGCAACGCCACATGGCCGCGCGGGCCCGGCCCGACGCGGCGGCGTCACTCGGGCGCGCTTCAGATGCACCCGCGAATCGCTTCCGTTTCGAACCCTACGTCAACTTCGCACTTCGGGCAGGCCCGGAAGAGTGACCTGGATGCGGCAGCCGCGAGGGGATTCGGCCACGCCGATGTGCCCGCCGTGCATGTCGACCGCCCAGCGCGCGATGGCGAGCCCGAGACCGGTGCCGCCGTCGCTGCCGGGTCCGTGCGGGGTGGAATTGGCGTGGCTGCCGCGGTTGAAGCGCTCGAAGACGCGGTGCCACTCCGACTCCGGGATGCCGGGGCCCTCGTCGAGGACCTCCAGGTCCAGGGACTCGGGGTAGAGGCCGCGCCGGGCGCGCACGGTGACGCGGCCGTGCGGCGGGCTGTGCTTGACCGCGTTGTCGATGAGGTTGGCCACGACCTGGTGCAGGCGCTCGGCGTCCGCGTGCGCGGTCAGCTCGGGCGGCGTGACGTCCAGGTGCAGATGGACGTCCGTGCGGGTGTGGCTGCCGGAGCCCGACGCGATGCCCGCGCGGGCCGAGGCCACCATGTTGGCCTCCTTCAGGACGCCCGACAGATAGGGCCACACCTCGAAGCGGCGGGCCCGCAGCGGTACGACGCCGTTGTCCAGGCGGGAGAGGTCGAGCAGGGTCTCCACGAGCCGCCCGAGGCGCTCCGTCTGCTTCAGGGCCGTACGCATGGTCTCCGGGTCGGCGGCGGAGACTCCGTCGACGACGTTCTCCAGGACCGCGCGAAGGGCCGCGATGGGCGTGCGCAGCTCGTGCGAGACGTTGGCGACCAGCTCCTTGCGCTGCTGGTCCTGGGCCTCCAGGTCGTCCGCCATGCGGTTGATCGTGGTGGCCACGTCGCCCAGCTCGTCGCGGCGGTCGGCGCCGCGCACCCGGCGCGTGTAGTCGCCGTGCGAGACGGCGCGCGCCACGGAGTTCATCTCGTCCAGGGGCGCGGTGAGGCTGTGCGCCACGAACTGCGTGATCAGCAGCGTGGCGATCACCGAGAAGACGGTGATGAAGCGCAGCTCCGTCTCCGTCTTCATCGCCACCATCAGCAGACCTGTGGTGATGAAGACCGAGACGACCACCAGAGTGCCGAGCTTGGTCTTGATGGAGAACGGCCGCAGCCCGCCGAAGGGACCGGTCATCGGACGGCTCACCTCACGGGGTCGGGGTCTCCAGGGCGTATCCGACGCCGTGCACCGTTCGGATCCGCTCGGCGCCGATCTTCCGGCGCAGGGCCTTGATGTGGCTGTCGACGGTCCGGGTGCCCGACGCGTCCGCCCAGTCCCACACCTCGGCGAGCAGCTGCTCGCGCGAGAGCACCGCACGCGGCGTGTTGGCCAGGCAGACGAGCAGGTCGAACTCCGTCGGCGTCAGGTGGACGTCCTCGCTGCGGACCCTGACCCGCCGCTGGGCGTGGTCGATCTCCAGCTCGCCCAGGCGCAGGATCCCGCTGCGCGGCGTGGTCGCGGCGAGCGCGGCCCGCTCGACCCTGCGCAACAGGACGTGCACGCGGGCCGCGAGCTCCCGCATCGAGAACGGCTTGGTCATGTAGTCGTCGGCGCCGACACCGAGCCCGACCAGCATGTCCGTCTCGTCGTCGCGTGCCGTCAGCATGAGGACGGGGACCGGCCGCTGGGCCTGCACCCGGCGGCACACTTCAAGCCCGTCGAAGCCCGGCAGCATGATGTCCAGGATCAGCAGATCCGGCTGCCAGGCCTGTGCGGTGTCGACCGCCGAAGGACCGTCTCCCGCCGTTTGCACTACGAAACCCTCGGCGCGTAGCCGGGCGGCGATGGCGTCGACGATCGTCGGGTCGTCCTCGACCACCAGAACCCGGCGCTGGGCGCCCGGCATGGCCGCCGTCGCACCGTTCTGGGAGGTGTGTGTCTGCTCCATCGCCCGCCCCTGACACTGATCGCTTGTGTTCGGTCAGCAGAGTACGGGTCGCGAAGGCACCTCGGCTACGCAGCCCTTACACCGAGATGAACCACGTCGGGTACGCCTCGGGCAACGGGGATCTCTTCCGTCCGTACCGCCTGGAACCCGGCATTCCGTAGAGCGTCGTCGAAAGCGGACGAGGGTTGTGCGGACCACACGGCGAGCACTCCGCCGGGGTTGAGGCGAGCCTGACAGGCCGCCAGACCGGCGGGAGAATAGAGGGAGTTGTTGCCCTCGGTCACCGTCCAGTCCGGTCCGTTGTCGATGTCCAGACAGAGCGCGTCGTACGTTTTCGGGGCGCCGTGAGAGGGGTCGGCGCCGCCGAGGTAGGCCATGAGGTCTGTGTGCAGGATCTCCGTGCGCGGATCGGCGAGCGCGGCGCCGGAGAGCCCGGCCAGCGGCGCGTCCGCCCCCGAGCAGTGCCAGTCGACGACGGCCCGCTCCCGCTCCACGACGGCGATGGGGCCCCAGCGCGGGTCGGCCGCCGCGTGGGCGAGGGAGAAACCGACGCCCAGGCCGCCCAGGAGGAGGCTCGGCCGCGGGCGGCCGTCCAGCGCGTCGTACGCCGCGTCGACGAGCAGCCGCTCCGAGCGGCCGTCCGAAGTGTCCATGAGGAAACAGCCATTGGCGATGATCTGCAGAAGCGCACCATGGCGCCGCAGTACGACTTCGCCGTACGGCCCCTCACGCCGGTCGATGACGACGGGGGCGGTGGTGTGGGTGTGCATGGCTGCCAGCGTATGAGTGCGGGAGCGGCCTCGTGGGGAGACTCGGGGTGTGCCGTCGGCCGACGCGGACGCAGGTGTGACCTGCGAGGTTGATGTGATTCGCGCTACACGTGGCCCGGATGGTTGGACAGCGCTCCACATAGCGGCCAAGGGTGGACGGAACGGAAGGAGCGCCTCACCGTGAACCGGAGTGCGTCGGCTGCCACCACGGCGCCCGAGGAGATCACCTCGCCCGGCCTCGACGGCATCCCGCGCCAGCGGGAGCGCTGCCCGGGCCCTGTCCTCCCGGAAGCACACGAGGCGGGCGCGGCATCCGCGCCCGCTGCGAGCCGCCTGGGCCGTCTCGGCCGCCTGCGCCCCTGGCGCCTGCTGCCGACCCCCACGGGTACGCCCTTCACCTTCGGCTACGCCGCGGTCCTCACGCTGACGTCACTCCTGGCGCAGTACGCGGACCCGTCCCTGATCTCGGCGCTGCACCGGCACTCCAGCACCGACGTGGCGCACCTGGCGCAGCAGCCGCTCCTCGTCCTGGTGGCCAGCGCCCTGTGGATCGCGGGCGGCATCGCCTCGCCGTACGCGATCGGCTTCCTGCTGGTCCTCACGGCCCTGGAGCGCCGGATAGGGGCGCTGCGCACGGCGGGCGTCTTCCTGCTCGGCCATGTCGTGGCCACCCTCGCGACCGAGGTCCCGGTGGCCTTCTCGGTCCTCGCGGGCCAGCTGCCCGACAGCTCCCTGCACCGCCTCGACTACGGCATCAGCTTCGGCGTCGCGGCGAGCGTCGGCGCGCTGGCCGGACTGTTCACGCCGTGGCTGCGGTGGCTGGTGCTCGCCGGGTTCGGCGGCATGCTCGTCGACGACCTGATCGCGTTCACGGACCCGATGACGAACTGGGGCCACCTGCTCGCGCTGTCGATCGGTGTCGCCACATGGCCGCTGGTCCGGCGGTGGCGCCGACCCGTGTCGAACTGATCGCTCACAGCGAACACTCCCTGGGGAACATTCATGGGCTCACGAGCATTGAGTCCACATAGCTCAACTTGAATGCCGAAGGGGAGATCATGACTACTGAGTCTGCTGAGTCAAAGGCGTCCACACCACTTACGCTGCCCGTGCTGCCGCTCGACGACGAGGTTGTCCTGCCCGGCATGGTTGTTCCGTTCGACCTGTCCGACACCGACGTACGCGCCGCCGTGGAAGCCGCTCAGGCCGACGCACGCTCCACCGGGAGCAGCAAGCCGCAGGTCCTTCTTGTTCCGCGCATCGACGGCACGTACGCCGCGACCGGCGTCATCGGCACCGTCGAGCAGGTCGGCCGCCTCTCGGACGGCGACCCCGGCGCCCTCATCCGCGGCCGTTCCCGGGTGCGGATCGGCGCCGGCACGACCGGTCCCGGTGCCGCGCTCTGGGTGGAGGGGGTCAAGGTCGACGAGACCGTGCCCGATCCCCTGCCCGGCGCGGTCGCCGAGCTGGTCAAGGAGTACAAGGCGCTCGCCACCAGCTGGCTGAAGAAGCGCGGCGCCTGGCAGGTCGTGGACCGCGTCACGCAGATCGACGACGTGTCCGCGCTCGCCGACAATTCCGGGTACTCCCCCTTCCTCTCCACCCAGCAGAAGATCGAGCTCCTGGAGACCGATGACCCGGCGGCCCGTCTGAAGCTCGCCACCGAGCAGCTGCGCGAGCACCTCGCCGAGCAGGACGTCGCCGAGTCCATCGCCAAGGACGTACAGGAAGGCGTCGACAAGCAGCAGCGCGAGTTCCTCCTCCGCCGCCAGCTCGACGCCGTGCGCAAGGAGCTGCGCGAGATCAACGGCGACAGCAAGGACGCAGCGGAGGAGTCCGACGACTACCGCACCCGCGTCGAGGCCGCCGACCTCCCCGAGAACGTCCGCGAGGCCGCCCTCAAGGAAGTCGACAAGCTGGAGCGCTCCAGCGACCAGTCGCCCGAGGGCTCCTGGATCCGGACCTGGCTGGACACCGTCCTCGAACTCCCCTGGAACGAACGGACCGAGGACCAGTACGACATCAAGGGCGCCCAGAACGTCCTGGACGCCGAGCACGCGGGCCTGGAAGACGTGAAGGAGCGCATCACCGAGTACCTCGCGGTGCGCAAGCGCCGCGCCGACCGCGGCCTCGGGGTCGTCGGCGGCCGTCGCGGCGGCGCCGTGCTCGCCCTCGTCGGTCCGCCCGGCGTCGGCAAGACCTCGCTCGGCGAGTCCGTCGCGCACGCCATGGGCCGCAAGTTCGTGCGGGTCGCGCTCGGCGGCGTACGCGACGAGGCGGAGATCCGCGGACACCGCCGTACGTACGTGGGGGCGTTGCCCGGACGCATCGTGCGGGCCATCAAGGAGGCCGGGTCCATGAACCCGGTCGTGCTCCTCGACGAGATCGACAAGGTGGGCTCCGACTTCCGCGGCGACCCGGCGGCCGCCCTCCTCGAAGTCCTCGACCCGGCGCAGAACCACACGTTCCGCGACCACTACCTGGAGGTCGAGCTCGACCTGAGCGACGTGGTGTTCCTGGCCACGGCCAACGTCATCGAGGCCATCCCCGAGGCGCTGCTCGACCGCATGGAGCTGGTCAGGCTCGACGGCTACACCGAGGACGAGAAGGTCGTCATCGCCCGCGACCACCTGCTCCCGCGCCAGCTGGAGCGGGCCGGCCTGCAGCCGGACGAGGTCACCCTGGACGAGAGCGCCCTGCGCAAGCTCGCGGGGGAGTACACCCGGGAAGCGGGCGTACGGAACCTGGAGCGGTCCGTAGCCCGGCTGCTCCGCAAGGTCGCGGCCAAGCACGAACTGGGCGAGCAGGAGCTGCCGTTCACGGTCGGCGACGGCAACCTGCGCGACCTCATCGGGCGCCCGCACCACGTGCCCGAGTCGGCGCAGGACCCGGCCGAGCGGCGCACGGCGGTGCCGGGCGTGGCGACCGGGCTCGCGGTCACCGGCGCGGGAGGCGACGTCCTGTTCGTCGAGGCCTCGCTCGCCGATCCGGAGACCGGCGCGGCGGGACTGACCCTGACCGGTCAGCTCGGCGACGTGATGAAGGAGTCCGCGCAGATCGCGCTCTCCTTCCTGCGCTCGCGCGGCGCCGAACTGGAGCTGCCCGTCGCCGACCTGAAGGAACGCGGCGTGCACATCCACTTCCCGGCGGGCGCGGTCCCCAAGGACGGGCCGAGCGCGGGCGTCACCATGACGACCGCCCTCGCGTCGCTGCTCAGCGGCCGTCTCGTCCGTACGGACGTGGCCATGACCGGTGAGGTCTCGCTGACCGGGCGCGTCCTGCCGATCGGCGGCGTCAAGCAGAAGCTGCTCGCCGCGCACCGTGCCGGGATCACCACGGTGATCATCCCGAAGCGGAACGAGGCCGACCTGGACGACGTCCCGGCGGAGATCCTTCAGAAGCTGGACGTCCACCCGGTGACGGACGTCCGCCAGGTGCTGGAACTGGCCCTGACCGAGGCCGAGGTGAGGATTCCGGCCGCCGCGTGACGGAGGCGGCCGGTGACCAAGGGCCCGGGACCCCGAGAGGGGTTCCGGGCCCTTGCGTCACGGCGGGCGGACTCAGCCGTTGGCGAGCGCCTGGACCCGGTCCAGGGCGCCGTTGAACTTGTTGTGGTCGCCGACCGTCGGGCCGCTCGACGTGTACTGCCACATTGTCTGGACGCCCCAGCCGGCCGGCAGCTCGCCCGGAGAGGTGTTGTAACGGGCGATCCAGAGCGGGTTGTTGACCGCGAAGCCGCCATAGTTGCCGGTGCACTGCTTCCACCAGCTGGTGGCCGTGTAGATCACCGCGTGGCGTCCGGTGCGCGCCTTGTACTGGTTCAGGAAGTCACGGATCCAGGTGACCATCGCGGACTGCGACTTGCCGAAGCAGGCCGCCCCGTACGGGTTCCACTCGATGTCGAGCGCCCCCGGCAGCGTCTTGCCGTCGCGCGACCAGCCGCCGCCGTTGTCCACGAAGTAGTTGGCCTGGGCGGCGCCGCCCGTCGTGTCGGGCGTCGCGAAGTGGTAGGCGCCGCGGATCATGCCCACGTTGTACGAACCGTTGTACTGCTGGGCGAAGTAGGGGTTCTTGTAGTACGTCCCCTCGGTGGCCTTCACGTAGGACCACTTCACGCCGCTGTTCCAGAGCGTCGCCCAGGCGACGTTGCCCTGGTGACTGCTGACGTCGACGCCCTCGGTCTGTACGGCGTCGCCACCGGGCGGCAGACTGCCCTGCCCGTCGTGCTCGATGACGCCCTGGCCGAGGCGGGCGGTGCCGCGGGCCGGAACGTCGTCGTCACCGGCGGCCTGTGCGGCGCCCGGCAGTGTGAGGAGGAGGGAGAGCGCGGAGAGGACTGAGAGCAGGACTGCGGCCGCCGACCAGCGAGAGCGGCGGGGCGTTCCGGGTCTGTGCACGGGCATGCGTGCCTCCGAAGGCCTCGAATGAGCTCGATGGAGCTCGTGGGGGGACCTGTCGACATATTCGTGGTGTGAACATGTCACGTACGACGCTACGCACGTAGACCCGTGGCTGGGAAGGGGGTCCGATGTCTGCCGTTGGTCTACTCCTGCGGCGGTGTCCGCGGCACGGCCCCACAGGGCGTTACGAAATACTGGTCGAGCTGCGGCGATGGGCCGACGCCGGCATCTGCCGCCGTGCGGGGCGGAAACTTGTCCGATCCGGAAAGAAAGCGTGCCATGGGTGCTGAAGTGCACGAGGGCGTAAGCGATGGGGGAGCCGACGTGACCGACGTGAACAGGGAGGGTGTGCACAGGCTGGTCGACCGTGAGTTCCTCTCCCTGGAGCGGGAGTTGACGCTGCTCCTGCGCCGGGCGCGTGCCTCGTCCGGGGAGATGGCACGCCAGGTCCACCCCGATCTGGAGCCCGCCGCGTACGGCCTGCTGGTCTGCCTCGACGACTCGGGCCCGCAGCGGGCCACGGACCTCGCCGCGTTCATCGGCGTCGGCAAGGCGACGATGAGCCGTCAGCTGCGGGCCCTGGAGGAGCTCGGCCTTGTCGCGCGCGAGCCCGACCCCGCCGACGGACGGGCCTGGCTGGTGCGCCTGACGGAGGAGGGCGGCCGCCGCTTCCGCGAGGTCCGCACCGGGCGCAGGGAGCAGTACGTGCGCAAGCTCTCCGGGTGGGACCGGGCGGAGGTGGCGGAACTGGCCCGCCTGCTGCATCAGCTGAACGAGTCGCCCGAGTCCTGAGGGGCGTCGCGAGGGACGGGCGCGCGGGGCTGAGGTGCGCGGGGTTCAGGTGCGCGGGGCTCAGGCGCTCGGCGGGCGGGCCCCCGGTTCACAACTCCGCGTAGACCACCGCCGCGTCGTCGTGCCGCTTGCCCCGCGGGAACACCGATCCCTCCGGGTCCGCGCGCTCCAGCTCCCGCACCCGGTCCACCAGGCGCTGCGGCCCGTCCTTGCGCAGCAGTGCGAAGCACTCCGTCCAGTCGCCCGCGCGGAACGTCTCGACCCAGCGGCCGACCCCGTCCGTCAGGGCCGCCACCGCCGTCACCTCGGCGCGCGGCCAGGTGCCGGTGACCGCCCGCGCCGCCGCCGACGGGTCGGCCGCCGCCGTGAAGAAACCGTCCTCCGCGTTGCGCAGGGCCTCGACCGCGGCTCCGTACGCGCGTCCCGCGATCTCCCGCTCGGCCGAGCCGCGCGGCAGCGCGCGGACCCCGTCACGCATCGCGCGGATGCTCGGCGGCAGTTCCGCGAGGCGCTCGTCGAGCACCGGCGTGACCTGGCCGTCCGGGCCCGCCACCAGGAGCGCGGAGTCGGAAAGGACGAGGTGTTCGACCCGTTCGTCGTCCCAACGCACCAGAACCACGGTGGCCTGAGGCGTGCGCGGGTGAGAAAGGTCACAGGTCTGACCATGGGCGTCCGCCGTGCGCGCGATCGCCGCCGCGAGGATCTCCGTGAGCGTCATATCCCGCCGCGAAACGGACAGTTCCCCCAGCGCGCCCCCGAGTCGCGCCGTGAACCAGGGGACGGAATGCAGACAGCCGTCGTCCCCGGCGGGCGGGGTCACCCCGTCCAGGAGGACGAGCGATCCGCCTTGTCCGGCTGCGGGAAGCGTCACCGCGGCATAGTCCTCGTTGGGGCGCGCGGGGTCTCCGGGCTCGGTGGCGAGTTCGATACGCATCCGGCCAGTCTGCACGAGGCCTTCACAAGGCCGTCCGGGGGCCGCGAACGGCCGGGGGTTGGCCCGGACCAGCAGGTCAGGCGACGGATTTCAGTCGGAATGATCGCTTCCGGCGGCGTGTGGCGGCGCATCCTGCCAAAGCCTGCGGTCGACGTCCAACCGGCGCTCCGTGGGCGAGACTTTCGGCCCCGTCGGGGACTTGCTCGCCAACTCCCCGCCGATGTTCACTCCTTCGGGTGGCCAGGCATGTGATGCACGACTGCCACCCATCGGCACTGAAAGGGTCATGAGCCGTACCGGGGGCGCGCGTGTGTTGACGGATCGTCACCCGGGCCCATGGGCAGACGAAAAACAAGAATGCGAGCACCGGTGCAGAAGATGCGGCCTGGGCGCAAGGGCAAGCAGACGGCTCCTGAAGGGGCCACGCCGGGCGCGACCACCCCTACAGAGCGCTCGCCCGAGCACACGGCGACAGAGCGCCCGCCCGAGCACACCGCGCCTGCGGCAGCGGGAGAGAGTGCGGCTGGAGGCGACGCGGCGGGAGAGAGCAGCGTGGCGGGAGAGGCCGCGGCGGGGGAGCGCACCGCCCCCGGCGTGAAGGCTCCTGACGGCTCGAAGCCCGCGAAGCCCCCCGTGCGGTCCGTCAACTCCAAGCCCACCGCGCGCGTGCGCAATCGGCTGATCGTCGCCGTCGCCGTGGTGGCCGCCGCGATCGCCGCGGCCGGAGCGCCCGCCATCGTCGCCGCCTCCGGGCAACTGAGCGACGCACAGAACCTGGTGACCCTCGCCGAGCGCACCCAGGACGCCGTGTCCCTGGGCCACTCGCTGGCCGACGAGCGCGACGAGGTCACCTCCTTCATCGCGGCGGGCCGCCCGCAGGGCAAGGGGCTCTCCGAGAGCCGCAGCGCCCGCGTGGACCGCCAGGTCGCCGAGTTGCGCACGGTCGACGGACCGCTGTCCCTGCGCAGCGAACTCGACACCATCGGCGCCGTCCGCAGAGCGGCGCTCACCGGCAAGAGCACTGCTCTCGAGGCCCACACGGCGTACTCGAACGTCATCACCGAGCTGCACGGCCTCACCCGCGAACTCGCCGAGAAGACCCCGCCCCGCGCGGGCTCCGGCGCCTACGCGCTCTCCGACCTCGACCACGCGGTCGAACAGGCGGCGAGCGCCCGCGGCCTGCTCCTGGCCACCCTCGCCGTCCCGCGCTCCACGCAGCCGAACACCGGCGTCGACCCGGTCACCGGCCTGCCCACCACGGTGGTCGACGAGTCCTCCGCCGACAGCAAGCGCCGCGACGGCCTCAGCGCCGCGGGCCAGCAGGCGCATCTGCGCGAGCAGGCCGCCCTCGCCGACTTCCGGGACGCGGCCACGGACGGCGCCCGCACGACGTACGACTCGACGGTCACCGGCCACGAGGTGACCACCGCCGAGAAGTACCTCACCCGCCTCACCGACCAGCCCACGCTCTCCACCGCCGAGCAGGGCTACGACCGCAAGAAGCTCGACGCCGCGCTCTCCGCCCGCATCGAGATGATGCGCGGCGCCGAGTCCGCGCTCACGGTGCAGCGCACCAAGGACCTCGCCGGGCTGCGCGACGACGACGTGGAAGCGCTGGAGATCCGCGTCGCGCTCCTCGGCGTCACCCTGCTCGTCGCGGTCGGCGTCTCCATGGCGATGGCCCGCAGCCTGACGCGTCCGCTCGCCGTCCTGCGCATCGGCTCGGCCCGCCTCGCCACCGAGCCCGCGCCCCAGGAGCCGATCCGCTTCACGGGCCGCGACGACGAGTTCGCCCAGGTCGTACGGTCCGTCAACGCGCTGCACGAGCACGCGGCCGCCCTCACCGAGCGCCTGACCACGCTCGAAGCGGACCGCAAGCACCTCATCGGCAAGCGCCAGTCCATGGCCGACGAGCGCGAGAAGCTGCGCGCCGAACTGGCCGAGGCCTCCGCCCACCTGGAGCGGGTGCGGCAGTCCATCCATGGGACGTTCGTCAATCTGGCCCTGCGCACCCTCGGCCTGGTCGAGCGGCAGCTCGCCGTCATCGAGAACCTGGAGGACCGTGAGCAGGACCCCGACCGCCTCGCCACGCTCTTCAAGCTCGACCACTTCGCCACGGTCATGCGCCGCCACAGCGAGAACCTCCTGGTCCTCGCAGGCGCCGAGCACGGCCACCAGCACCCGGGCCCCGTCCCGCTGGTCGACGTCGTGCGGGCCGCCGTGTCCGAGATCGAGCGCTACGAACGCGTGCGCATCGCCACGCTGCCGCCGCACGCGCACGTCGCGGGCTTCGCAGCGGACGACATCAGCCACCTGGTCGCCGAGCTCCTGGAGAACGCGACCTCGTTCTCGCCGCCGGACGCCTCCGTCGAGGTCTCCGGCTGGCTCCTGGAGAGCGGCGAGGTCATGCTCTCCGTGCAGGACGAGGGCATAGGCGTCACACCGGACCGCATGGACGAGCTCAACTCCCGCCTGGCGGAGTTCCGTCCGGACGACGCGTACGACCAGGAGAGCGGGGACGGGCTCGGGCTCGGCCTCTACGTAGTGGCCCGGCTCGCCGCGCGGCACGGGGCGCGGGTCCGGCTGCGCGAGCAGAAGCAGGGCGGGGTCGCGGCGGTCGTGGTGCTGCCGAAGTCGATCCTCGCCGCGGCGCCCGCGGTGGGGGCGCCGCCGGTCGGTGTTCCGGTCGCGGGGGCGGCGCCGGCGATGCACCTGCCCGGCTCCGAGGCAGAGGCGAACTCCAATGTGCTGCCGGGGCGTTCGGCGGGAGCCGTGGCCGTGACCACCGGTGCGGATCCGCTGATCGAGGCGGCCGAGGAGGCCGTGCGGCAGGCTGAGCCCGAGGCCGAGCCCGAGCCCGAGGCTGAAGCCGGACCCGAGCCCGAAGCCTCGCCCGAGACGACCATGGAGCTCGCCGTTCCGGTGGCTCCCGAGGCGCCCGAGGCTCCGGAACCCCCGGAAGCGGAGATCCACGAGCCCACGCCCGCCGCCCCCGCCCCCAAGTGGGAGCGCGTCACCGACAAGGGCCTCCCCAAGCGGACGCCCAAGATCACCGCGCCCGAGCCCACCGTGCCCAAGGCGCGCAGCGGCTCCGTGGACGCCGAAGCGCTGCGCAAGCGCCTCGGCGGGTTCCACCAGGGGGCCATCAGCGGCCGTCGCGACGTAGAGGCCGAGCTGACCGAACGTACTGAAGCGACCGAAGAGAACGAACAGACCGCACAGACCGAAAACAACATGGGGGACACAGTCGAGGAGGCAAGTAGTTGACTGCGCCCATGCGCTCGCCCAGTTCTTCCACCGGCAGTTCTTCCACCACCGGCAGATCCGTGGCCGCGTTCGGACTGAGCAGCGAAGCACGCAACCTGCACTGGCTGCTGACGAACCTCGTCGAGGAGGTGCCGGGTCTCCTCTCGGTCGCCGTGGTCTCCTCCGACGGACTGCTCCTGCTCTCCTCCGACCCCGCTCGCAACAACGAGCAGGCGGCCGACAACAGTTCGGGCCCCAAAGGCTCCAGCGCGGACCTCGCCACCATCGTGTCCGGCCTCGGCTCCCTCTGCATCGGCGCCTCCAAGCTGATGGACTCGGGACCGGTCAAGCAGACGGTCGTCGCCATGGAGGAGGGCAGCCTCTTCGTGATGTCGATCAGCGACGGCTCGCTGCTCGGCGTGCACGCCACCCCGGACTGCGACATGAGCGTCGTCGCGTACCACATGGCGCTCTTCGTCGGCCGCGCCGGGCATGTCCTCACCCCCGAACTCCGCAGTGAGCTGCGCCAGTCGATGGAGAGCGTCCGATGAGCAGTAAGCCCGGCAAGCTGCCCCAGCGGGGCGGCGACCGCAAACCCGCGCGCGTACGCCCGTACTCGCTCACCGGTGGCCGCACCCGCTTCGGCCACGTCCTGCTCGTCGAGACGTTCGTGGCCGCCCTCGAAGCCCCCGAGGAGCGCCGCGAACTGCCGCAGGGCGACGCCATCGCCCGGGTCATGCCGGAGATGCGGGCCATCGTCGAGATCTGCCGCCGCATGCGTACGGTCGCGGAGATCTCCGCGCTTCTCAAGATGCCGCTCGGCGTGGTGCGCGTACTGCTCAGCGACCTCGCAGACCAGGGAAAGATCCGCGTGTACGGCACGGGCCACGGCCCGGGACAGCCGGACCGCGCACTGCTGGAAAGGGTGCTCAGTGGACTCCGCCGTCTCTGACCTCCGCCACCCGGGCCCCGACCCGGACGAGAACCTCCAAGCCTGGCAGACGGACCGCACCCGGGCCCCGATCGCGACGAAGATCGTGGTGGCGGGCGGGTTCGGCGTGGGCAAGACGACCCTGGTCACCGCGGTCTCCGAGATCACGCCCCTCCAGACGGAGGCGCTGATGACGCAGGCGAGCGAGGACACGGACGACCTCACGTCGACCCCGGACAAGACCACGACCACGGTCGCCATGGACTTCGGCCGGATCACCCTCGACGACGACCTGGTGCTCTACCTCTTCGGTACGCCGGGGCAGCAGCGCTTCTGGTTCATGTGGGACGACCTGGTGCGCGGCGCGATCGGCGCCGTCGTGCTTGCCGACACCCGCAGGCTCTCCGACTGCTTCCCGGCCCTCGACTACTTCGAGAGCTGCGGTCTGCCGTACATCGTGGCCGTCAACCACTTCGACGGGACCGAGGAGTTCGACCCCGCCGACGTCCGTGAGGCGCTGACGATCCCGCCGCACATACCGGTGCTGATCATGGACGCGAGGCAGCGGATCTCGGTGATCGAGTCACTGCTCTCGCTGGTGGGCCACGCCCTGGCAGCAACCCCCGAATAGTCGTTCCCAGTTTTCAGTACGTCGTAGGAGAAGTGGCCGCATGCGGAAGATACTCGTCGTCGGAGCCGGCCAGGCCGGGCTCCAGATCGCTCTCGGACTCCAGTCGCAGGGGTACGAGGTCACCCTGATGTCCAACCGCACGGCGGACGAAGTCAGGTCCGGCCGTGTGATGTCCACCCAGTGCATGTTCCACACGGCACTGCAGCACGAGCGCGACCTCCAGGTGAACTTCTGGGAGTCCCAGGCCCCGAAGATCGAGGGCGTCGGCGTCTCGGTCGCCGGGCCCGACTCTTCCCCAAGCTCTCAACTGCGTTCGAGCAGGGGAGGCCCCAATCGCGTCATCGACTGGGTCGGCAAGCTCGACGGGTACGCCCAGTCCGTCGACCAGCGCGTGAAGATGGCGGGCTGGATGGAGACGTTCGCGCAGCGCGGCGGCCAGCTGGTCATCCACGGCGCGGCGGTCTCGGACCTCGACTACTTCTCCCGCACGTACGACCTGGTCCTCGTCTCCGCGGGCAAGGGCGAGCTGGTCTCGATGTTCGAGCGCGACGCCTCGCGCTCTCCCTACGACGCGCCCCAGCGCGCGCTGGCCGTCGCGTACGTCCACGGGATGGGCCCGCGGCCCGAGCACCCCGAGTTCGACGCGGTGCGGTGCAACCTGGTGCCCGGCGTGGGCGAACTCTTCGTCATGCCGACGCTGACGACGTCGGGCCGTGCGGACATCCTCTTCTGGGAGGGCGTGCCCGGCGGCCCCCTCGACGTCTTCCAGGGGGTCAAGGACCCCTCGGAGCACCTGGCGCTGACCCTCGAACTCCTGGAGAAGTTCACGCCGTGGGAGTACGCGCGGGCGACCAAGGTCGAGCTGACGGACGCGGGCGGCACGCTCTCCGGCCGTTACGCGCCGACGGTCCGCAAGCCGATCGGGCAGCTGCCCGGCGGCGGCCTCGTCCTGGGCGTCGCTGACGTGGTCGTCGCCAACGACCCGATCACGGGCCAGGGCTCCAACTCGGCGTCGAAGTGCGCGGCTTCGTACCTCGACTCGATCATCACCCACGGCGACAAGCCGTTCGACGGCGACTGGATGCAGGCCACCTTCGACCGGTACTGGGAGACGGCGCAGCACGTCACCAAGTGGACGAACGCGATGCTGTCGCCGCCGCCGGAGCACGTCCTGAACCTGATCGGCGCGGCAGGCCAGCTCCAGCCGGCGGCCGACCGCTTCGCGAACGGCTTCAACGACCCGTCGGACTTCGAGAACTTCTTCTACGAGCCGGAGAAGACGGGCGCGTACCTGACGGGGCTCACCGGCTGAGAAGCCCGACCGTGCGGGGAGCTCACGCCGTGGGCGCCCCCGCACGCCCGTACCCCTTGTCCCCGCCCTTCATCGCGCCGCGCGGCAGCTTCGGTGGGGTGTAGCCCTTCATGGAGTCCGCCGAGGGGTCGGGGCGTACCGCGCCCAGCAGAGGGTTCGAGGCGATGGGGGAGACCTTGACGCGGGCCCCGGGGCGCGGGGCCTGGATCACCATGCCGTCGCCCAGGTACATCGCGACATGGGTGGCCTTGGGGAAGTAGACGATCAGGTCGCCCGGCCGCAGCTTGCGCAGGGAGACCCGGCGCAGCTGCGCCCACTGCTCCTGCGAGGTGCGGGGGATTTCCTTGCCCGCCTTCGCCCACGCCTTTGACGTGAGTCCCGAGCAGTCGAAGGAGTGGGGGCCCTCCGCGCCCCACTTGTACGGCTTCCCGATCTGCCGCACGGCGTAGTCCAGCGCCTCGTCCCCCCGGCGGGACGGCGGCCGGGAGGGTGCGGAGCCCGGGGAGCCGCTCAGCGAGCCGGAGGCCAGGAAGGTGCGCTGAGCGTCGGCCATCCCCTCCTCCTCGGCCCGCGCCAGGTCCGACAGCTGCTCCGCGCTCAGCGAGGCGAGCAGCTCCTCGACCTCCTTCAGCTGTCCCTTGACCGTGTCGCGGGACGCCTTCTGCTGGGCGGCCAGGGCGACTTGGGTCTCCATGGCGCTCCTGGCGTCGGACGCCAGCGTGGACGCCGTCTTCTCGCCGCCGACCAGACGCTTCACCGTCGCGGCCCGCTCCGCCGCCGCCCGCCCGATCACATGGCCCTGGTCGAGGGCCTGCTGCGGGTCGCGGGCGAGCAGGAGGTGCACGTAGGGGGAGATGTTCGTCGTGCCTTGGTACTGCTGGCGCGCGAAGCGGCCCGCCTGGCCCCGGCTGTCGCGCACCGAGGTCCTCGCGCGGGCCAGTCCCGCGTTCAGGCGGGTGACCTCGGCGCGCTGCTCCTTGAGCTTCTGCGCGGTCGCGTTGTACGTCTCCGTGGACTCCTCGGCCTTCCGGTACAGCTCCTGAAGGTCCGTCAGGAGCTCGGAGACCGGGCGCTCCCCGGCGCCGTCGGGCCCCGGCACGGCGTACGCGGGGGAGGCGGGCGCGAGCAACGCGCCGACCACCGCACCCGTGCACACCCATCGCAGCAGCCTGCCTGACATGCCATCACCTCCGGCGCGCGGCGGCGGCTCCGCCCCGCACCGCGAGCATCGGCCGCCCCGGCGCGGCCCGCCTCCGGAAGGTGCGCGGGATGGCGCAATGCGGTCACTCGTCCAGGGCCCCACGGCGCGCCGCCCTTGCCCCCGGCGACGCTCAGCTCGTGGCGCCCGGCTTCGACCAAGGCCACTTCAGACCGGACCCCGCCTTGTCGCCCTCGGGGTCGTACGCGTACGTCCAGCCCTGGTGCAGCCCCAGCCGCTTGCCCGCCTTGGCCACCCGGCGGTACACGAGCACGGTCGGCGGGCCGCCCGCGTCGTCCGGCACCGGGACCCGGTACACCTTCGGGGGGTGGCCGGTGGGGCCGAGCAGGATGGGCAGGACACGGCCGTCCAGGGGGCCACCCACGAAGGGGGTGTCTTCGCTCTTCACCGGGCCAGTGTCACAGCAGGCGGCGGCCGTGCGTCACAGCAGGTGCGCCGCGTCGCTCACCACGGGCAGGACACGCCGGGCGAGCGAGCCCGCGGGCCCGTCGGCCGTCTCCATGACCAGCGCCCCCCGCACCGCCTCCGCGGTCTGCGGATCGCGGCCCGCCGAGGCCACCAGGACCGCCATGAACTGTTCGACCAGCCAGTCCCGCAGCTCGTCGAGGGGCGGCTGCTTCTCCTCGTCCAGCCAGATGAGGGACGCCGCCTCGACGGACGTGATCCACATCCGCACGGTCATCTTCAGCCGCGGGCCGGTCGCGCCCACGACCTCCAGGTGGGCGAGTATGTGCTCGGCGGCGGTCCTGCGCACCTCGTCCACGATGGCGGTCGTGCGCGAGGTCTCCACGACGCTGCCGCCCTGGAGGAGCGCGCTGAACCCCGCGTCGTGCTGGTCGACGAAGGCGAGATAGCGGTCGAGCGCGTTCCCGAGGCGCTGCGTGAGCGGACCCTCGGGCGGCTCGGCGAAGCACTGCTCCAGCACGTCGGCGGCGGACCGCAGCGCGGCCTCGTACAACTGCTGCTTGCCGCCCGGGAAGTAGCGGTAGACGAGCGGCCGGGAGACACCGGCCGCCTCCGCCACGTCGTCGAGGGACACCTCGTCGGGTGCGCGCACCGCGAAGAGGGACAGGGCGGCCTCCTTGAGCTGCCGCTGCCGCTCTTCGACACTGAGGCGCCGGTACGCGCGGGTGGGAGCAGGCGAGGTCATGCCTCGCAGCGTAACCGCCCTTTCGAACAAGCGCCCCGGAACCCTGCGCACCCTCTTCGCCGCGCGGCCGGTCCCGAGCCCTACGCCAGCAGTCCCGAGCTCTTCCACAGCCGCCGTCCGGCGCCCCGCAGCACCCCGATGTCGTCCAGGAAGTCCGTCAGGCGCTTGGCTCCGGTCTGCATGATCTCGCGGCGGTGGCCGCTCGCCTTGACCTGGGCCATGGCCTCGCGCTTGTCCAGGCCCACGTTCGTGTAGACGTCGGGGTTGATGAAGGCGATGGAGAAGACGCGGGCGAACTCGCCGGAGGTGAGGCGGGTGAACTCCTGGGACCAGCGCGGCGCGGTCACCATCTGGCGCCGCAGTTCCTCACGGGCGTACCGCACATGGCGCGCCTCTTCCACGACGTGGATCCGCGTGACGCCGCGCACCAGCGTCTGGACGCGCTCGTCCGGGAACGTCAGGCGCTGCATCCAGTCCAGGATCTCCTCGCCGAGCAGTGTCGCCGTGAACGAACCGGGCGTCGTCGAGATGGTCTTGAAGAGCCGGCCCAGGTTCCGGTGCACGGCGCTGACCGGGTAGTACGGCGTGTCCCCGCGCGTGATCAGGCGCGCGAACATCTTCGAGTGCCGGCACTCGTCCTCGATCTCGGTGAGTGCGTACCGCACGTGCGCGCTCGTCGCCGGTTTGTCGTAGATGTGCCGGACGAGCAGCTGCATCAGTATCAGTTCGAACCAGATGCCCAGCGAGGCGAGCGCGGCGGCCTCGTGCTGGGAGAGCGCGATGCGCTGCTCCTCGCCCATCCGCCGCCACATCGGCGTGCCGTACAGGGAGAGCAGCTCAGGGGGCCAGAACCACTTGCCCTCCTCGAAGGGCGCCTCCCAGTCCAGCTCCTTGTCGGGGTCGAAGGAGTGCTTGGCGGAGGAGTCGAGCAGCCGCTCGGCCACCTGCTCCCGGTCCTTGAGCAGTCCCAGCGCGTCCCGCAGCCCTTCGATCGCCGCGTCCTGCGTGATGGTCGTCATGACTCTGCCCCTGCCTCGTCGTCTGCCTCGTCCTCACGGTTACCGGCGGTCACGACTTATGAGACTGCCTGTCAGCAAGGCAGTCAATCCCTTGTGCACGACTTGTTGACCCCGCGTCTACGAACGTGTGAGCCTGCCAAATACCAATCAGTACAAGGCAGTCGAAAGCAGCACGGGGGGACTACGGAGAGACCGAGGCCGATTTCTTAGGAGCCGTCAGTGTCCACGCACGAGCTGTACACGCACGCCCCGGCAGAGACCATCTGGCAGATACCGGCGAACGGCGCGGCCCGCTTCAGCTGGGAGTACGACGAAGGCCGTGCCCGGCTGCTCGCCCTCTACCAGAAGGGCAAGGACAAGCAGTGGGACGGCGCCAAGCGCATCGCCTGGGATCTGGAGGTCGATCCGTACGACCCCCTGGGCACCCCCGACGAGTCCATGTCCCTCTACGGCACCCGCCACTGGGCGAAGATGACCGAACGGGACAAGGGCGAGCTGCGAAAGCACTACGCCTCCTGGCAGTTCAGCCAGTTCCTGCACGGCGAGCAGGGCGCCATGGTGTGCGCGGCCCGCATCGTGGAGTCGGTCCCCGACCTGGACGCGAAGTTCTACTCGGCGACCCAGACCATGGACGAGGCACGGCACGCCGAGGTCTACGGCCGCTTCCTGCACGACAAGATCGGCATGCTCTACCCGATCAACGACAACCTCAAGTCCCTCCTCGGCGACACCCTGCGCGACTCCCGCTGGGACATGCCCTACCTCGGCATGCAGGTCCTCATCGAAGGCCTCGCGCTCGCCGCCTTCGGCATGATCCGCGACACGACGGACAAGCCGCTGCCCAAGCAGATCCTCGCCTACGTCATGCAGGACGAGGCCCGGCACGTGGCCTTCGGTCGCATGGCCTTGCGCGACTACTACAAGCAGCTCTCCGACGCGGAACTGCGCGAGCGCGAGGAATTCGTCATCGAGGGCTGCTACTTGATGCGCGACCGGCTGCGCGGCGTCGAGGTCCTGGAGAACTTCGGCATCCCCAAGGCGGAGGCCGAGGAGTACACCGAGAACTCCGAATTCCTCGCCCTCTTCCGGCAGTTGCTCTTCAGCCGCATCGTGCCGTGCGTCAAGGACATCGGCCTATGGGGCAAGCGGCTCCAGGAGGCGTACGTCGACATGGGCGTCTTCGAGATGGGCAACGCCAACCTCGACCAGCTGATGGCCCAGGACGAGGAGATCGCCGAGAAGCTGGACGCGGAGCGGTTCGCCGCGGAGGAGGGCGAGCGGGTGGGGGAGGTCGAGGACATGATCGCCTCGGGCGGCGCCCCGAACCCCTAGGCCCCGAACCCCTAGGCCCCGAAACTCTGGCCCAGAACCCCTAGCCGTCGAGCACCGCCTCCATCACCGCCTTCGCGATCGGCGCCGCGCTCCCGCCGCCGCTGATGTCGCCCCGGTCCGCCGCCGCGTCCTCGACGACCACCGCCACCGCCACCGACGGCTGCGCGTCGCCGGACGCCTGGGCCCAGGAGATGAACCACGCGTAGGGCGTGCCGGAGTTGTCGATGCCGTGCTGGGCCGTGCCCGTCTTGCCGCCGACGGTCGCGCCCGGGATCGCCGCGTTGGTGCCGGTGCCCTCGTCGACCACGCCCGTCATCAGCTCCCGCAGCTGCATCGCGGTGGCCGGGTTCATCGCCTGGTGCAGGGAGTTGGTGCCGGTGTTCCCGACCACGTCCCCGTCGTCGGTGGTGGTCTCGTCCACCAGGTACGGGGACTGGACCTGGCCGCCGTTGGCCACCGCCGCCGAGACCATCGCCATCTGCAGCGGGGTCGCCCTCGTGTCGTACTGGCCGATCGAGGAGAGCGCGAGCTGCGCGTCGTCCATCGAGGTGTCGAAGTTGCTCGCCGCCACCGACGAGGGGACCTTCAGGCCGCTGTCGTTGAAGCCGAAGTCGCGTGCCGTGCCCAGCATGTCGCTCAGCCCGGTGTCCGCGCCCAGCTTGGCGAAGACCGTGTTGCAGGACCACTCGAAGGCATAGCGCAGAGGCGCGTTCGTGCAGCCGTCCACCTCGTTCGTCAGCTGCGTGCTCGTGCCGGGCAGCGTGTACGGGTTGGGCGACTTGGTGGCGGCGTCCAGGTCCGTGACCGTGCCCGCGTCCAGGGCCGCCGCGGCCGTCACCACCTTGAACGTCGAGCCGGGCGGATACGTCTGGCGCAGCGCCCGGTTCAGCATCGGCTTGTCGGAGCTGCCGTTCAGGGCCGCCCAGGACCGCGCCACCGAACCGCTGGTGCCCGAGAGCCGCTCGGGATCGTACGAAGGGGTGCTGACGAGGGCGAGGATCTTCCCGGTCGACGGCTCGATCGCGGCGACCGCGCCCTTCTTACCGCCGAGCCCGGCGTACGCGGCCTGCTGCGCCGCCGCCCTGATCGTGGTCCGCACCTGGCCGCCCGGGTTCTGCGCGCGGCTGATGTCGTTCCACAGGGGGAGCGGGGCGAGCATCGGGTCGGTGCCGGAGAGGATGTCGTCCTCGGCGTTCTCCAGGAAGGTCGTGCCGTAGACCTGCGAGGCGTAGCCGGTCACCGGGGCGTACAACGGGCCCTTCTTGTAGGTCCGTTCATAGCGCAGCTGCTCCCCGGTGTCCTTGGACCCGGTGACCGCGCGGCCGTCGACCATGATGTCGCCGCGCGGCTGGCCGAAGCGGGTGATGGCCTGGCGGCGGTTGGCGGGGTTGTCGTCGAAGTGCCCGGCCTGGACCACCTGGACGCGGGTGGCGTTCACGAGCAGGGCGATCAGGAGCAGCGCGCAGAACGCGGCGGCATGGCGGATGTACCGGGTCACGCGTTCTCCTTCGGGGGCGCGACCAGCGGTCCGGCCGGCGTCCCGGCCGGCGCTCCGACCGGCTGGCCGCGTGCCGAGTCGCTGATCCGGATGAGCAGCGCCACGATGATCCAGTTGGTGACGACCGACGAGCCGCCCTGCGCAAGGAAGGGCATCGCCATGCCGGTCAGCGGGATGAGCCCGGTGACGCCGCCCGCGATCACGAACACCTGGAGCGCGACGATCGAGGCGAGCCCGACCGCGAGCAGCCGCCCGAAGGAGTCCCGCAGCGCGAGCCCCGCCCGAAAACCCCGCTCCACCAGGAGCGCGTAGAGCAGGAAGATCGCGGCGAGCCCCGCGAGGCCCAGCTCCTCGCCCGCCGTGGCCAGGATGAAGTCGGACTTGGCGGCGAAGCCGATCAGGATGGAGTGCCCGAGCCCGAGCCCGGACCCGAGCATCCCGCCGGCCGCGAACGCGAAGAGGGACTGGGCCAGTTGGTTGGGGCCCTCGCCCGCGTCGATCGACGCGAAGGGGTGCAGCCAGTCCTCGACACGGCTGTGCACATGGGGTTCGAGCGAGCCCACCGCGAACGCGCCGACCCCGGCGAGCACCATGCCGACCGCGATCCAGCCGGTGCGCCCGGTGGCGACGTACAGCAGGATCACGAAGAGCCCGAAGAAGAGCAGCGAGGTGCCGAGGTCGCGCTCCAGGACCAGGACGCCGACGCTGAGCAGCCAGATCGCGACGATTGGCCCGAGCACCCGCCCGGTCGGCAGCTGGAGCTTGGTCAGCTTCCAGACCGTACGGCCGGTGTAGGCGAGCGCGTTGCGGTTGGCGGAGAGGTAGCTGGCGAAGAAGATCGCGAGCAGGATCTTCGCGAACTCGCCGGGCTGGATGGAGAATCCGCCGATCCTGATCCAGATCCGGGCGCCGTTCACCGCCGGGAAGAAGATCGGCACGATCATCAGGACGAGCGCGGCGACGACGCAGATGTACGCGTACCGCTGGAGCACCCGGTGATCGCGCAGGAAGACCACGACGGCGATGAAGAGCGCCACGCCGACGGTGGACCAGACGAGTTGCGTGGGCGCCGCCTCGTCGCCCGGGGTCTCCAGGTCGAGCCGGTAGATCAGGACCAGACCCAGGCCGTTGAGGAGCACGGCGATCGGCAGCAGCAGCGGATCGGCGTAGGGCGCGCGGAAGCGGACCGCGAGATGGGCGAGGAGCGCGAGCACGCCGAGCCCGGCGCCGTAACCGGCGGCGCCGGGCGGGACGGTGCCGTTCTTGGCGAGGCCGACGTCGCAGTAGCCGTAGACCGAGAGCAGGACGGCCACGACGATCAGCGCGACTTCGGTGCCACGGCGCCGGGGTACGCGAACAGCGGGTACGGACGGGGGCGCCGCTGCTGTTCGGGTCATGCCCGGAACGTAGCAAGCGATAGGCCCTGATGTCCGTTTATGTCACCTTGCCCTTGTGGTGCGTCAGCACCAGCGCGGCGCAGGACCGATGTTGGCGATGTAGTGCGCGGCGCCCCACGCCCAGGTGCCGTTGGTGAGGAGGTACCAGCGGTTGTTGCCGGACACGTGGTCGCCGGTCGTCTTGCAGTAGATCGAGACGACCCTGCCGTACGGCACGCTGCGAATCACCTTGCTGCCCCGGTGGGGGGAGGTGCGCAGCAGCAGCCCGCTCTTGGCCGTGACGCGGCCCTTGTAGACGCGCGGGTGGCCGCTCGAGTCGGTGTCGCCGGCCGCGAAGGCGGGGCCGGTGACGGTGAGTGCGGCGAGCGCGCCTGCGGCGGCGAGTATGCCGAGCCGGGTCCTGGTGGCGGTGGGCCGAAGGGACATGGGGCCTCCTCTAGGGAAGGGGCGGATGTGATGCGGTCCTCGGGCCTCTGGAACTCGGGGCGAAGGCCGCAATTCACAGTAAAATCGGCACGCTGGGCGCGCAAAAGCTCACGCGGCGTCAAACCGCCCCTCAGACCGTCCCGTCGGCGCTTCTGGCGCCGCTCTGCGCGCCCTCCGCGCTCTCGTCGTACGGCAGCGTCAGCGTCGCCACCGCCCCGCCGTCCGCCGCGTTGGCGAACGTGAGCCGCGCTCCGAGCACCGCCGTCTGGCCCAACGCGATGGTCAGGCCGAGCCCGTGGCCCCGGGTCGTGCCCTCCGTGCGGAACCGCTGCGGCCCGTGCTCCACCAGGTAATCCGGGTATCCGTCGCCGTGGTCGCGCACCGAGACCACGGGCCCGTCGACCGTCAGCAGGATGGGCAGCCGCCCGTGCTTGTCCGCGTTGGCGATGAGGTTCCCGAGCACCCGCTCCAGGCGCCGCCGGTCGGTCACCACACACACGTCGCGTACGACGACGAGCTCGGCACCGACCCCCGAACTGCGCACCGCGCGCTCGGCCAGTGGGGCGAGATGGTGGTCGTCCAGGTCGACATGCTCGCTCTTCGCGTCGAGCCGGGAGATCTCCAGGAGGTCCTCGGTGAGCGTGCGAAGCGCCAGGACCCGGTCGCGCACCAGCTCCGTGGGGCGCCCCGGCGGCAGCAGCTCGGCCGCAGCGTGCAGACCGGTCAGCGGCGTACGCAGCTCGTGCGCCACGTCCGCGGTGAACCGCTGCTCGCTCTGGAGCTTGCCCTGCATCGAGGACGCCATCGTGTCGAGCGCCCCGGAGACGTCGGCCACCTCGTCCTGGCGGCGCGAGGGATCACGGGTGCGCGGGTCGTTCACGCGGGCGTCGAGGTCGCCCGCGCTGATCCTGCGCGCCACCGTCGCCGTCTGGTGCAGCCGCCGCGTCACGCGCGTCACGGCGAACGCCCCGACCAGCAGCGTCGCCCCGATCGCGAGCACGGACGAGCCGAGGATCGCCCGGTCGAGTCCGTCGATGGTGCGGGCACCCTGCGCGTAGTCGACCTGGACGGCGATGGCGCGCCCGTCCGTGGCGGGCCCCGCTGCCCACATCGTCGGCCGGGAGTCCTGGGAGTCGACCATCGTGCCGCGCTCCCCGCCCACCGCGAGCTCGCGCAGCCGCGCGGGCAGCCCCGCCGGGTCGACCCCCGCGCCGGGACCGAGATCGTCGCCCGCCTCGAACGCCTCGGTGGCGTCGTCCAGGCGGCTGAGGGCGTGGTCGCGGGCCTGCCCCACCGTCTGGTTGGTCACCGAGACGTGGACGAGCGCCCCGAGCAGCGCGGCGAGCGCGCAGCACATGACGGTGATGAAGACCGCAGCCTTCCAGGTCAGCGTCGCCGTCCAGGCGGGAAGCCGCGGCCCGCGCGGCAGCCGGTGGCTCATGGACTCGCGTCCGGGGACGGCGT
The DNA here is from genome assembly GCF_042667685.1 of Streptomyces sp. NPDC057302. NCBI lineage: Bacteria > Bacillati > Actinomycetota > Actinomycetes > Kitasatosporales > Streptomycetaceae > Streptomyces > Streptomyces sp. NPDC057302. Next base: position 38,946 of record NZ_JBHUZJ010000079.1, read on the forward strand.
GAGACGGGCGCTCGCCGCCGGTTCGGGCTTGCGCTCGGGCTTCCTCGACGGCGCGTTCGGGGAGCGCACGATCTCGTCGGTCGTCGGCAGCATGGCCCCCCGGTGCGAGTCCCAGGACCAGACGGTGCGGTACTCGTACCCCTGCATCCCGGAGACGGCGCGGACGATCACCTCGTGTCCGGCGAGCTCGACGCCGAGCACCGCGTCCCCCATGTCCATGATCTGCGTCAGCTGCCGCTTCTCCATGGCGTAGGCGCGGATGTCGAGGTTCTCGGCGTGCCCCCGGGCCAGCCGGATGCCGATGATGAGGTCGTCCTTGCCGTCGCCGGTGAGATCGCGGTAGTAGGCGTTGAGGACGGGACACTTCTCGTCGGCCGTGTGGCCCGTGTCGCACGCGTCCAGTTGCTTCGCCGTCTCCTTGTAGACCGCGTCCGAACGGCTGTATATCCCCGGGTTCTTGTCGAAGTCGGCCTTGGCGACGGTGGCCGGATCCACCTCGTACAGATTCCCGCCCGGTACGTCCACGCCCTTGACCGGCACGCTCTCCACGGTGCCGTAGTCCTCGGCGGGCGCCGACGGGGGCGGCAGCTTCGGCCACAGCCGGGTGGGCGCTTCGGCGGTGGGCGTCGATCCCGCGCCGCGCAGCCCGCCGGGGTCGCCGCAGCCGCCGGCCAGCAGGCCTGCGGACAGGACGAGGCCCGCGGTGAGCGCGAGACGGCTGCGGTGCACTGCACTCCTGCCTGCCGGGGGAGCGGCCCGGGGGCGGCTCGCGGCGCGAGGTTCGGTTGCGGCGCCGCTGGTCCGGGTCCCGTGGCCCGGGTCCGGCTACGGCGCGAGGTCGGCGTAGAGAATGATGTTGTCGGTGCGGTGACCGTCCTTGATCGGGCCGCCACAGGTCAGCAGGCGCAGCTCGGGCCGGTCGGTCGTCCCGTACACCTTATGGGTGGGGAAGTTCTTTTTGCCCACCTGTTCCATCTCGCGCACCTTGAACGTCGCGGTGCTCCCGTCCGCTCGCGGTACCTCGATCTTGTCCCCCATTCTCACCTTCGCCACGTTCTTCATCAGCGCGGGCCCCTTCGCGGTGTCGTAGTGCGCCACCAGGACGGCCGCCCCCTTCTCGCCCGGGGTGACGCCTCCGGTCCACCAGCCGGGCTCGTCCGCCTTGTCCACGGGCGGCACCTCCAGCGCGTCGTCCGCGCCCACGCCGAGGTCGAGCATCGACGTGGCGTCGACACCGGCCGCCGGTATCCGCAGGCCCGTGGGCCGGGACTTCTTCAGCGGGGCGTGGGGCTCGGCGGCCGGTGCGGCCACGGCGTTGTTCACCTTGACGTCGGGCGCGGGGTGGCCGGAGCCCTGGCCGCAGGCGATCAGGCCGATGCCGAGGGCGGCGGTCAGCGTGGCGGCGGCCGCTATGCGGGTGGTGTGGCGGCGCTTTACGGGGACGGGCGCGGGGGTGGGCGCGGGGACGGGGGCTTCTTCGGTGGGGGTGCTCACGGGGGCTCCTGAGGATGCGTGGGGGAAGGGGCTCAGGCGTCGGTGCGGCCGCGGCGCAGCATCGCGTACCCGAGACCGGCCGCACCGGCCGCCGCCATGGCGCCACCGGCGGCGATGAACACCGGGTCGCCGCCCTGGAACCCCTCGGTGCCTGCCTTGACGCCGCCCTTGGGCATGGCGGGGGCGACCGTCCGCGTGGCTTCGGAGTGCGCGGGTGAGTCCGCGACGGCGGCGACGGCCGGCGTGAGGAGCGCGCCGCCGGTGAGGGCGGTCACGGCGGCGGTGCGGAGGAGGGAGCGGCGGCGACGGGTGCTCACGGGGTGGTCCTTACGGCTGGCGGCTGATCGCTGCGGGGAGCGAAAGGGGCACCTCACAACCTAGATGTCCGCCATTGCGGCAATTCATCGACTATGTAACAGCGGGCCATCCTTGCGGAGGCGGTGCCGTGACGGGTGGCTCGACTTCCCTGCGCGCCCGGCCCGACTTCCTTCCCCGCCGCCCGGGTTCTTGCCAGGTTCTTGCCGTAGGCATGTCCTTGCTGCTCCCATGGTCCGTGGGGTGATGGTGCATGAACGGATTGCGCGTCATACCGGCCTGGCGGCACGGGCAGGAGCGGCTGTACGTCTGCCTCGCGGACGGCAGGAACGTCGCGTGGTACGAGAGGGAGTCGTCCCGCGTGAACCTGCTCGGCGAGGAGTACAGGGAAGCCGTCCTGCGCGCCCTCGCCCCCTTCATGACCGGCGGCTTCTCGGTCGGCCCGCCGCCCGTCCCCACCCCCGCCGAGCTGGCCCGCCTCGCCCTCCACCCGGACGACGACCTCGCCCCGAACCGCCCTGGCGAGGCCCTGTTGATCGCCCTGGACCGCGACCCGGCGCCCGCCCGCAGGCTGCGCGCCGACCCCAGGCAGCGGGCGCTCGCCGCCGAGCAGGCCATGGGCGAGGTGCTCGACGGCCTCGAAGGCGCGGGCTGGCACACCCTGCACTCGGTGCCGCTGCCGGGCGGCGCCCGCCTCCATCACCTCTTGATCGGCCCCGGCGGTCTCTTCGGCGTCCACACGCTCTTCGCCCGCAAGCAGCGGGTCCGCGTCACCGACCCGATGGTCTCGGTCGGCCGCGCGGACCCGCGTCCACTCCTGAGGGAGATCCGCTCCGACGCCGACCGGGCGTCCTTCGCGCTGACCGCCGAGATCCGCCCGGTCCTCGCACTCGCCGGGGCGACGGATCTCGACGTCACGGCCCCGCCGCGCGAGGTGCGGATCGTGCGCGACGGGGAGGTGTCGGCCCTCGCGCGCGCAGGCGGCGTACTGAAACCGGCCGATGTGGAGGCGCTGCACGCGATGGCACGCGACCGGCGCACGTGGCTGCGGGTCTGAGGGCCGCAGCCCACGGGTTTCCTGCGGGGTTTCCTGCGGGGTTTCCTACAGGTTGTCGCCCCAGCCGCCCTGGATCATGGTCTGGAACGCCCAGGCCCCGCCGCGCTTCAGCAGGATGTCGGCGTACCGCAGCTGCTGTGTCTCGCCGTTCGCGGTCATCACCGAGTCGGTGAAGACCACGGCCATGGCGGGGGAGAGGAAGACCGGCGTGCGCGTGGACTCGAAGGTGATGTCCTGACTCCCGTCCCCCATCACGTGGGTCATGGTCCCCACGAACTGCTCCCGGTCCCACTGCGCGGAGCGCCCGTCGCCCGCGGAGTCGTCGCTGACCAGGTTGAGCGGGAAGACGGCCAGGTCGGCCATGCGCTCCACGTCGCGCTTGGCGCTGTGGGCGTCGTACTCGGCGAACCAGGCGGCCAGGCTCGCGCGGTCCTCGTCGGTCGGGACGTATCCGGTCTCGGGCAGTACGGTCATGCGGGCTCCTAATCAACTTTGACTACGTCGCGCTACAGGGAAGTTATGCTCGGCTCGGCTCGTAGTCAAACTTGATTAGCTGTGATGCCGGTCACGCCGGTGAGTCGTGCGCGGCTAGGCGTCGGTGTATTTACGTGAAGGCGTCGGTGTATTTACGTGCCTACGTGCCTACGTGCCTACGTGCTTACCGGAACCGCACGACCACCGCCGTGGCGTGCCGGGTCGTGTTCTGCCGTACCTCCACCGTGACGGGCGGCTCGCTCGGCAGGGCGGCGTAGGTGACCTCGCCGATCCCGATGGCGGTCGCCGTGCCTTCGCCCCTGGCCTCCGGCAGCGCGGCACCGGCGGCCGTCCGCATCGCCTGGCTGAGCGGCGACGACACCACGGGCGTGCCGTCGCCCGGCAGGACGAGGACGAGCGCCTGCGGGCGGGCCCTGCTGCCGGTGAACCCGACGACCACCGCGTCCCGCGTGTCGCTGTGCCGCAGCTTCAGCCAGGCGCGCACGCCGCCCCGGTAGGCCCCGTCGAGCCGCTTGATCACCAGTCCCTCGATGCCGGTGGCGGGCAGGGTCTCGTACCAGGTCAGGGCCAGTTCGCGGTCGGTCGTCACCGGTACGGGCTGTAGCGGCGGGCCGAGCGGTTCGAGGACGCGTACGAGGCGTGCGCGCCGTTCCTCGTAGGGCAGGGCACGGCAGTCCTCGCCCCGGTCGGCGAGCAGATCGAAGGCGGCGTACGAAGCGGGGAGCGTGCGCGCGAGGTGGGTGGCGTTCGCGCGGGTGGCGGCGGCGCGTTTCTGGACGGCGGCGAAGTCGATGCGGCCGTCGGCCCAGACGACCACCTCACCGTCGAGCACGGTCCCGTCGGGGAGCCGTCGCGCGGCCTCGGCGAGATCCGGGAACGCGGTGGTGACGAGCCGGCCGGAACGGGCCTGGAGCCGCACGCGGTGACCGTCGGCGAAGACGATCAGGCGGTGGCCGTCGAACTTCGGCTCGTAGGCCCAGCCGTCGCCCTGCGGGAGCGCGGTGACGGATTCGGCGAGGGCGGCCCGGAGGGGTGGGGTGATCATGAATTGAACGGAGGGGGGAGGGGGCGGGCCTGGTCCGGGTCGGTGAGGGGGGCCAGCAGGTCGCCGTACCGCTGGAGGCGGGGTGCGATGTCTGTGGCCAGGAAGACGAAAGCGGCGAGGTTGTCCTTTGCTGCGGCTTCCTCCGTTTCCTCCGTGCCTTTCTCTGCGGCCTCCTCGACTTCCTCCCAGGTCACGGGGGTGGAGACGGTCGGTTCGCGGCGGGCGCGGAGGGTGTAGGGGGTGGCTGTCGTCTTCGCCGCGGCGTTCTGGCTGAAGTCGACGAAGACCTTGCCGGGGCGCAGGCTGCGGGTCATCCGGTGCACGACCAGGTCGGGCAGCGCGGCCTCGGCCTCCTGGGCGAGCGCCTTCGCGTACGCGGTGACCTGCGCGGAGGGCGTCGGTTCCAGGGGGCAGAGCAGGTGCAGCCCTTTGCTGCCGGAGGTCTTCGCGTACACGTCGAGACCGTCCGCCAGGAGGCGCTCGCGCAGCCAGAGGCCTGCCCGGCAGCACTCGACGACGGTGGCGGGTTCTCCGGGATCCAGGTCGAGCACGAGCCGGTCGGCGAGGGCGGGGGCGTCCGCCTGCCACTGCGGCGTGTGGAACTCGGTCACGAGATTGGCGGCCCACATCAGGGTGGGCAGATCGTTGACCAGGACCTGGCGGGCGTTGCCGTCCGAACGGGGCACGTCGGCGGTCTGCACCCAGTCGGGGGCACCCGGCGGCACGTTCTTGGCGAAGAAGCGCTGGCCGTCCGGCCCGTCCGGGAAGCGGAGGAAGGAGGCGGGCCGGTTGTGGAGGTGGGGGAGGAGGGCCTCGGCGGTGCTGGCGTAGTAGTGCAGCATCTCGCCCTTGGTGAAGCCGGGCGCGGGCGCGGGTGGGGGCGAGGGCGAGGGTGAGCGTGCGTGTGAGTGTGCGGTCGGGGATGCGGTGTAGAGGACCTTGTCGAGGTTGCTGAGGGTCAGCCGCCGCCCCTCCACCTCGGTGATCGGCGTCATACGATGAGAATCCCACGAATGTGGACGAATCACCTTAAAAAGAGGCGTGGCAGCTGCTGAGAGGTGCCTGACGTGCGATCCATATGGAACGGTGCGATCTCCTTCGGCTTGGTCAGCATCCCGATCAAGCTCATGAACGCCACCGAGAACCACTCGGTCTCCTTCCGGCAGATCCATACGGAGGACGGGGGCCGGGTCCGCTATCGCAAGGTGTGCGAGCTGGAGGAGCGGGAGGTGACGTCCGCCGAGATCGGCAAGGGGTACGAGGACGCGGACGGCTCGATGATCCCGATCACGGACGAGGACCTGGCGGCCCTGCCGCTGCCGACGGCCAAGACGATCGAGATCGTCGCCTTCGTGCCCGCGGACCGGGTGGATCCGATGCAGATGGACACGGCGTACTACTTGTCGGCCAACGGAGTGCCCGCGGCAAAGCCGTACACGTTGCTGCGGGAGGCGCTGAGGCGGAGCGAGAAGGTGGCGATCGCCAGGTACGCGCTGCGGGGGCGGGAGCGGCTGGGGATGCTGCGGGTGGTGGACGAGGTGATCGCGATGCACGGTCTGCTCTGGCCGGACGAGATCCGCTCCTCGGAGGGCGTGGCTCCGGATGCCCGGGTGAAGGTGCGGGACGCGGAGCTGGACCTGGCGGACGCGCTGATGGACACGCTGGGGGAGGTCGACGTGTCCACCCTCCACGACGACTACCGCGCGGCGCTGGAGGAACTGATCGAGGCCAAGGCCGCCGGTACGGCCCCCGCGGCGCCGGTCGCGGACGCGGATTCTGGTGGGGGCAAGGTGATCGACCTGATGGCGGCGCTGGAGAGCAGTGTGCGGGCAGCGAAGTCGGCTCGGGGCAAGGGGGCGGGGAAGCGGGCGGCGGAGGTGACGCCGCTGAAGCGGGGGGCGGCGGGGAGGCCGAAGGAGGTGGGGGGCAAGAAATCGACGTCGGCGGCGGCGAAGAAGGGGGCTTCGGCGAAGAAGGCGGCGCCGAAGAAGCGGACTTCGGCTTAGGGCGGGGGCAGGGGCAGGGGCAGGGGCAGGGGTGGGGGCGGGGCTTTGGCGTCGCGGGGCTTGGGGGCTGCGGTGCCGCTCCGTCTTGGGGGCGGGGCCGCGCCGGTATGTCCGTCCTCGCTATCGTCCGGTGGCCGCTGGGCTACTTCGCCCGGGGAGTCCCGCGAACCGTGCTCCGGGCGGAAATACCGGCACGTCCCCTCGGCTGCGTCGCCGACTGCGGGTGCGTGCGGCCCGCCCTTCAACTCTGCGCCCCCCTCCACTCGCCCCCACCAACCCCCTACCCCCCCCGGGCCCCTCGCCACGGCCTCCGGCTAGCACCCCCCTACCCCCGCTAGCCACGCAGTTCCGCCGTCCTTCGACACTGCGGGACATCTCCTCCCGGCCTGCCAGTCCCCCTACCTCCACCGACCACCCACCCCCGGGCCCCTCGCCACGGCCTCCGGCTAGCAATCCCCCCTACCCCAGCCAATCGCCCTACCCCCGCCAACCACCTACCCCCGCCAACCACCTACCCCCGCCAACCACCTACCCCCGCCAACCACCTACCCCCGCCAACCACCTACCCCCGCCAATCCCCCCACCCCCGCCAATC